>JBAZPK010000032.1:0-17216 GCA_041648235.1 Thermoleophilia bacterium | reverse complement strand
GAGCTTCACCCGCGAACGCGCGTGTTCAGACCTGGGGCATCTCACCTTCGCTGCGCTGCTCCTCGGCATGAGCCGAGTCTTGCAGCTGCCTCGGATGGATTAGCCCAACGGTATGCGAGGGCTGGAGTCCGGTGGCCTGATGAATCGGTGAGACGACTGGGGGTGTGACTGCTGGCCAGAAGCAGCGACTACAAGTCCCTGAACGCACTCATGCGGCACATCAGGCAGACCGCGGGGATAGACATCGGCGGCAGCGCGGACAAGAAGGCCTTGGCGCAGGTCGGCTATTTCCACGGCTACAAGGGCTACCGCTACACGGGGAAGGCCGGGAACAGGGTCCCCTACGCGCACTTCTCCGAACTGCGGGCCGTGGTCCGGTTCGACACGCAGCTGAAGGGCATTTTCTACCCTGTCCTCATGAACCTTGAGATGACCTTGAAGAACCTGGCCCTGGTCGAGATTCTCGAGGCCGCTGATTCCAGCCGGCTCGCCGACGTCTACTCACGGCTCATGCCCGGCACGAAGAAGGGCAAGCGTGCTGGCAAACTGGAGGTCATACACGCCAGCAACGAGGTGCTGCTCAACTCGTACAAGCGGAACAACGTCATCGTTCGCCACTACGACGACTCACCGTCTGAGACCGTCCCCGTCTGGGCCCTGATCGAAGTCATCACGCTTGGCCACTTCGCTCGTTTCGTGGAACAGCTATCGGACCCCGTCCTCTCGTCGGTGGCTGAGCGATGGGGCCTCCAGAAGCGAGACGCCGAGTTGATACCGCATCTGGTCTTCGCGCTCACGGACCTACGCAACTGCGTGGCGCACAACGGCACGGTGTTCGACACCCGGTTCCGCACGGCTCAGATTCGCCAGCAGGTGCCCAGGCTACTCATCCGCGAGGTCGGCTTCCCTGCGAGCGTCAGCGTCCAGTTCAAGACGGTCACCGACTACTTGGCGCTGGTCGTCTATCTCGCATGCTGCGCGGAGCTGCCGAAGCGGGACGTGCGCTCGATCATTCGCGAGTACTCCGAACTGACCGACGAGCTGCGCGCCAATGTCCCGACGCCCATCTTCGACATGATCGTGAGGACCGACAACCGAGCCAAGATCCGGCAACTCCAAGAGTGGGTCTGGGGCAACTAGACGCTCTTCGGCACTACAGGGTATAGTTCAGACAGAACTGCGGTGCACCCCTGCGGGGGCCACCTGAAACGGCCGGAGGCTTCCGGCCGTTTTCCTTTGAGGCGAGGCCGATTCCTCTCTCCCAAGACTAGTGTGTAGAAAGCGCCGCCGCCAAGGACGCGCGCGATCTCCTCCGCCACCGCGAGATGCAGCGGATGGTCAATCGGCACTCCCCACCTCCCGGTCGTATGCCAGCCAGCCCTCAGTCGCAGAACATCGGCCTGAGTACGCTCTACATGAAGTACTCGAGCCACGTGCGCTCATCCGGGTCATGGACCACGAGGTAGTGCAACGCCAGGGTCGAGCGCACGTACTGCTTGGCGGCCCCAAGGTCCGAACACAGGCCGGCGCGCACGAGCTGCGGGCACAGGTTCCCCCGCTGATCGCCCATGAGGTGGTTCTGGTAGACCCGCTGTCGCAGTCCGCCCGCGGCAGTCTTGGTGCGGCCCGCGCGCACCGTCACGTGGGGCCGCAGGGGGTCGAAGATGCGGTAGATGCCGTGGTCTTCGGGAAGCGACGACCGGCAGCGCTCGTCGAAGCGGAGGACCGGCGCACTCAGCAGACGCTCGAGATCTCCCTCGAGTCGCGCAAGGCGGGCGCCGAGCTCCTCCTGCCCGCCCAGCATCAGCCCTGCCCCTGGAAGCGTCCGATCAGGCACAGCTCGACGACCTTGTTCCTGGTCGGGTAGCCGTTGGCCGCCGGCTCGCCGATCAGCCCGGTGAGCCGGCGGACGAGAGCCTGCCGGACGGCCTCGTCGGTGGACAGCCACTCCTCCCTGTAGGCCTTGAAGCACGCCGCATAGGTCGGGTACGGGTTGCCCATGGCGGCGTTGTCGACCAGTGGGAAGACCGCCGGGGCAAGGAAGTGGCAGAACTTCGAAGCGAACACGGGCGAGGCCACGCCCTTGATCTCCGCGACCAGCGTCGGGAACGCCGCGACCTGGGACCATTCGAGTCCTTCGGCGTCTTGGGAAACGTGGGGTTCCACGGCCAGCATCCAGGCGCTCGAGAGCGCAGAGAACCGCGTCTGCGCACGAGAGGTGAGGAACGCGCTGCCCCGCGGTCTTGTGGCCCGCCACGCCCGCAGCACGGGCAGAAAGCCCGCCCACCACTCGGCATCGAAGGCTCCGCGCGGATTGGCGTCGGCCATGGCGCGATAGAAGGCGTTGTGGACGTCGCCCGGCCACCTTGTGGCGGACCAATAGGCGAGGCCGAGCTCCATCTCCTCCGGACTCACGGACACGCTGCCCCCCCGTCCCAGCCATGACCGGCATGCGGCCCTCTGGGAGAACGCAACGAAGGCCCGCTTGCTCCGCCAGCACCGTACCACCGACGCCGGACGCAAGTTGCTAAATCTGCAGGGAGCCGCAGGCTCGACCACGAGCGCGGGTCAACTCCACGGCGGCCGGAGCGCCACCCCCGGCGACGACCCAAGCGCCGCAGGTCAGAGCTACTCACGCGGATGCGCGCCGTCCTTGCCGCGCGCCACTACAGCCGCCGCACCGAGGAGGCGTACTGCCGCTGGGGGCGCCGCTCCGTGCGCTTCCACCGCCTCCCGCCCTCTCCCTCCGGCCCCGGCGGCGTCCCCCCGCAGGGGCATGCCGCCGGCGCCGAAGCTCCTCCCACAGTTGACCCAGGTTACGCCCGCCGGGAGACGACCGGCGGCCGGCGCAGCCATAGGCTCTCCTCAGGCCAACGCACTCGAGGGGAGAGGAACTCATCATGACCGTCCTACACGGGCTGGCGAACAGGGGCGCCGATGCGAGGAATGACATGGGGACGAGACTCTCGACGCTCTGGGTCGTGGTCATGTTCAACATGGTCTTCGCGGACATTCTGACCTTCATCAAGCCTGGGGCGCTGCAGGAATTGTGGGCCGGGCAGGCAGGCGTGCAGGTCACTCAGGGGCTTCTGCTGGGGTTCGCGATACTCCTTGAGATCCCGATCGCGATGATCTTCGCGTCTCGCATCCTGAAGCGGGGGCCCAACCGCTGGGCGAACACCGTTGCAGCGGTGGTCACCACCGCCTTCGTCGTGGGCGGCGGGTCGCTGGCTCCTCACTACGTGTTCTTCGCGACCGTAGAAGTCGCGTGCATGGCGCTGATCGTCTGGTCCGTTTGGACGCGGCGCGACTCAGAGACCGGTTGAGGAGGGGCGGCATGGCTCTCAACGACTACCCGATCGACGTCCGCGCTGACTACCCTGAACGCAGCTCACGCGGATGGGCCGCGCTCACGATCCTGCTGATCAAGTTCATCGCGCTCATCCCGCACTTCTTCGTCCTCGTCTTCCTCGGCATCGCCCAGTTCTTCGTGGCGCTGATCGCGCAGGTGGCGGTGGTCAGAAGCGGCAAGTATCCGCCGGGCATGTTCGCCTTCGTGGCCGGGGTGCTGCGCTGGGGCACTCGCGTCGCGGCCTTCATCCTCTCGGTCAACGACCGCTACCCGCCGTTCACCCTGCGGCCCGCCGACGACTATCCCGTGGACGTGGTGGTGGAGCGGCCGGCGCAGAGCAGCCGCCTCTACGTGCTCTTCACCGTGATCGTCGAGGTCGTCTTCATCGCGGCGATCATCGCCTTGGCCGTGCACTTCGCGCGGGACACGGGTGGGGGTGCGTCCACAGGGCGTGGCTACGACTTCTCGACCAACGCCGGGACCGGCCTGCTCCTGCGCCAGATCGCCGCCCTGCCGCACCTCATCGTGCTCTTCTTCCTGGGCATCGCCGCCTTCGTGCTCTGGGTCGTCGCGCAGTGGGTGATCCTCTTCAGCGCCAGGTTCCCGCGCGGCATGTTCGGCTTCGTCGCAGGCTTCGTCCGCTGGCAGACACGGGTGAACGGCTACGCCCTGGGGCTGACCGACCGCTACCCGCCGTTCAGTCTCGAAGCGCCGACCACGGGGCCCGAGCCACCGCTCCCTTCGGCACCGCTCCCTCCCGCGCAGTGGTACGCGGACCCCACCGGCCGCCACACGCACCGCTTCTGGGACGGCACCCAATGGACGCCGCACGTGGCCGATGACGGGAGGACCGCCAGCGATCCGCTCGACGGTCCCGGTTCAGGCCCTCCGAGCTGAGCGCGCACGTGCCGCCGGCTTCGCTGCCGGCGTACCCGCACGCGCTCCCGTGCCCCGATGGCGGACGCCGACGGGCGCGGCTTCGACCGGCCGCCCGGTCATCCACGGCCGTCGAGGCGCTCGAGCATCTGCGCTTCGCTCGGGTGGTCCAGGATCCCCGCACCGGGGACCAGGTAGCGCCGTCAGCCCATCGACCCGAGCGGGATCTCCGTGTCCGGCTCGAGGTCGCGCCCGTCGACCAGCACCGTCGGCGAGCCGCGAAAGCCGCGAGCGACTGCGGTGGCGTCGTCTGCGATGACGACGTCACTGACGCCGACGTCGCCACGGGCGTCAGCGATCCCGGAGGCTACGGCGAGGGCGGCGGCGCCACCGGCGCAGCCGGGCACGTGGAGCACGGTGATCGTGTGCGGCATGTGAGCGCCTCCTGCCGAGGTGGGTCACCCCCTGGTGGCCAGCGCCGTGGTGACCATCGAGCTGACCTCCGCCTTCGATGGCAGGCGGCCGCTCGAAACGACCTCGCCGTCGATGACGAGCCCCGGCGTCGACATGACACCGTAGCCCATGATCGTCTGCATGTCGGTCACCTTCACGACTTCTGCATCCTTGATGGCGAGGTCGCTCACCACATCTTGAGTGATGGCCATCAGCTTGTCGCAGTTGCCGCAGCAGGAACCCAGGATCTCGAACTTCATGGTCTCTCCTTCACAGTCTCTCCGGCTCCGCGGCCGCTCTTGCGCCGCGCTTGGGTCTCGTTGCACAGGCCGTGGCGGCGCCGAGCGCCGGGCGCGGCGTGTTCCGAAGCCTCTCGACGTAGGCGAGGAAGCCCTCGAGGTCGCGGTCGAAGCGCTCCCAGTCGATGGAGTAGTAGGTGCGCGCGCCCTCGCTGCGCAGGCGCACCAGGCCGGCGTCGCGGAGCAGCGCCAAGTGATGGGAGACGAGGGGCTGGCTGACGTCCAAGGGGCCGGTCATCTCGCAGACGCAGCGCTCGCCGCTGAGCAGAAACTCGATGATCTGGGCGCGCGTCGAGTTGCAGAACGCTTTGAAGAACGGGGCGAAGGCGTCGATCGTTTCGTGGTCGTCCGGAGTCGTCATGTCGCCTCCCGCGTCGAGCGGCCGGCGTCTCGCACCGGATCGCAGCCCACTTCCGCCGCGCCGGCCGCGACGGCGGCCGGCACCGGCTCGTCGCTCATGCCCCAGTACCTGCGGCCCAGCCACAGCGCCACATTGACCAGGCCGATCAGCACCGGCACCTCGACCAACGGCCCGATGACGCTGGCGAACGCCTGGCCGGAGTCGAGGCCGAAGACGGCGATGCTGACGGCGATGGCGAGCTCGAAGTTGTTGCTCGCCGCCGTGAAGCTCAAGGTCGCCGTCTTCGAGTAGTCGGCGCCGAGGCGCCGGCCCATGGCGAAGCTGACGAAGAACATGATCACGAAGTAGAGCAGCAGCGGGATGGCGATGCGCACGACGTCGAGCGGCAGCTTGACGATCAGCTCGCCCTTGAGGCTGAACATCACGAAGATCGTGAACAGCAGGGCGATCAGCGTCAGCGGGCTGATGCGCGGGATGAACTTCTGCTCGTACCACTCGCGGCCCTTGTACTTGAGGCCGAGGTAGCGCGTGAGCATGCCCGCCAGGAACGGAATGCCGAGGTAGATGAAGACGCTTCTGGCGATCTGCCCGATGCTGACGTCGACGGCCGCCCCTTCGAGCCCGAAGAGGGGCGGCAGCTTGGTCACGAACACCCAGGCGAACACGCTGTAGAAGAGCACCTGGAAGACGGCGTTGAACGCGACCAGGCCGGCGGCGTACTCGGTGTCGCCCTTGGCCAGCTGGTTCCAGACGATCACCATCGCGATGCAGCGTGCCAGGCCCATCATGATCAGGCCGACCATGAACTCCGGGTAGCCGTGCAGGAAGACGATCGCCAGGAAGAACATCACGAACGGGCCGATGACCCAGTTCTGCACCAGCGAGAGGCCCAGGATCCTGTAGTCGCGGAAGACGTCGCCGAGCTCCTCGTAGCGCACCCTGGCGAGCGGTGGATACATCATCACGATGAGCCCGATGGCGATGGGGATGTTGGTGGCGCCCACCGACCAGCGCTGGATGAACTCGGGCAGACCCGTGAACGCCCATCCCAGCCCAACCCCGGCGAACATGGCGAGGAAGATCCACAACGTCAGGTAGCGGTCGAGGAACGACAGGCGCCTGGTCACGCTCTCGGCCATGTGCTCTCCCTTGTCGATCGCGGCGTGCCTCTTGACCTTACATGCATCCCGGTTTATGGTCAAGGAAGATTGATATAATTCCCGGTCGATGAAAGGAGCGCCGCGTGAGAACCCTCGGCATCGAGACGCCGTTCGCCGTCTTCAGCGACGTCCACGGCAACCTGCCGGGCCTCGAGGCGATCCTCGCCGACATCGAGCGCCGGGAGGTGCCGGCGACCATCTCGCTCGGCGACCTCGTCGGCTATGGGCCTTCACCGAACGAGGTCGCGCTGCTCGTGCACGACCGCGGCATCCCCTCGCTCATGGGTAACTACGACCAGGGGATCGGCTTCGAGACCGGCGATTGCGGCTGCGTCTACAAGACTGCCGAACAACGCGCCGAGGGCGCCGCCTCTTTGGAATGGACGCAGCAGGTCGTGACCGAGGAGGTCAAGGCCTACCTGCGCGGCCTCGAGGACCACTTCACCTTGGCGACGCCGGCCGGTGACCTGCTCGCGGTCCACGGCAGTCCCCGGCGCATCAACGAGTACCTCTTCGAGGACCGGCCGGCTTCGGCCATGGCGCGGATGGCGCGTGACTTCCCGCACCGCGCCATCTTCTTCGGTCACACGCACGTGCCCTACGCAAGGCCGGTCGGCGAGACCACCTTCGTCAACGTGGGCAGCGGCGGCCGGCCCAAGGACGGCGACTGGCGCGTCTGCTACGCGCTCGTCGACCCGGCGCGCCTGGGGGAGCCCGGCTTCGTCGAGTTCGTGCGCGTCCCCTACGACTACGAGCGCCTCCAGCGCGAGCTGGCCGTTACGCCGCTCATCACGAGCTTCGCCGGACCGGCGTGAAGGAGGCCTGAGGGGTGACGACGGGGACCTTGGACAAGCCGGTGACGGTGGAGCTGGACTCGTCGGTCGAGAGCCCGGCCGCGCCGGCCACGAAGGCCGGGCGCCCGCCGACGAGGCCCTGGACGGCGGCGGCCCGCTGGTTTGCGGGCAGGCCGCTGTGGCTGCGCGTCGCCTCCGGCGTCGCTCTCTGGGCCGCCCTCTACCACTTCTGGCTGCCGCTGGTCACCTGGTCGTTCGACGACCTCCTGCACCTGGAGTCGGGGCGCTTCGCCTCGGCGCTCGAGTTCTTCGTCTACGACACCGTCAAGGTGCTGCTCCTGCTTGCCATCGTCGTCTTCGGCATCGGGGTCGTGCGCTCGTTCTTCAGCCCGGAGCGGACGCGAGCCCTGCTGCGTGGCCGCCGCGAGGTCACCGGCAACGTCATGGCCGCCAGCCTGGGCATCGTGACCCCCTTCTGCAGCTGCTCGGCCGTGCCGCTGTTCATCGGCTTCGTCGAGGCCGGCATCCCCCTCGGCGTCACGTTCTCGTTCCTCATCGCCGCGCCGATGGTCAACGAGATCGCGCTCGTGCTCCTCTACGGCCTCTTCGGCTGGCAGGTCGCGGCCCTCTATCTGAGCACCGGCCTCCTCATCGCGATGGTGGCGGGCTGGGTGATCGGCCGCCTGAGGATGGATCGCTACATCGAGGATTGGGTGCGCGAGATCCGGATGGGCGAGGCGAGCGGCGGCGAGGAGCTGACCTGGCCCGGCCGCGTCGCCTACGCCTGGCAGGCGGTCAAGGACATCGTCGGCAAGGTGTGGCCCTACGTGCTCGCCGGCATCGCCGTCGGCGCCCTCATCCACGGCTATGTGCCGGAGGACTTCATGGCCGGCATCATGGGCGCCGACGCCTGGTGGAGTGTGCCGCTCGCCGTTCTCGTCGGGATCCCCATGTACTCAAACGCCGCCGGCATCATCCCCGTCGTCGAGGCGCTGCTCGAGAAGGGCGCCGCCCTCGGCACCGTGCTCGCCTTCATGATGGCGGTCATCGCCCTCTCCCTGCCGGAGACCATCATCCTCAAGAAGGTGCTGAAGTGGCCGCTCATCGTCACCTTCCTCGGCGTCGTCGGCGCCGGCATCATGTTCGTCGGCTACCTCTTCAACCTCCTGCTCGCATGACCCGGAAGGCCGAACCGGCGTGGCTGGTCAGCTTCGGCCGGTCGAAGCCCCCCCGCCGCCCGCACGTGCTCCGGGTGGCGGGCCTCATCGACGTCGACGAGCCCGGCACGGACCCTCCTGTCGCCCTGTCACATCACCTTGACCAAGGAGCCTGAAAGACCATGACTGACCCACAGACCACCGCCCGCCCCGCCTCACCCTGCTGCGGCGACCAGCCGGCGCCTGCCGCCTCACCGTGTTGCGGCGGCCAGGCGACCGCACCCGCCGCCTCGGCCTGCTGCGGCCCCTCGACCGCCCAAGTTGCCGCCGAGGCGCCAGCGACCGAGCCGACGCCGAGACGCCTCAACATCGAGCTGCTCGTCATCGACCTCGAGAGCTGCGCGCGCTGCGTGCCGACGGGAGAGCAGATGCGCAACGCGATCCAGCTCGTCGCGCCGGCGGCCGAGGCCCAGGGCATCGGGCTGACCTATCGTGAGACCGTCGTCCAGACGGCGGAGGAGGCGAAGGCCCGCGCGCTCCTCTCCTCACCGACCATCCGCATCAACGGGCGCGACATCGATCAGGACATCCGCGAGTCCGAGTGCGAGTCCTGCGGCGACCTGACCGACAACGACGTCAGCGTCGACTGCCGCGAGTGGCACTATCGCGGCCAGGTCTACAGCGCGGCCCCGCTGCCGTTCCTCGTCGAGACGCTGATGGACGCGCTCCTCAAGGTCGACGAGCGGCCACCCATCACTCCAGAGCCGCTCGCCGAGCTGCCTGAGAACCTGGGGCGCTACTTCGCCAACAAGAAGCCCGCCGCCAGCTCCGGCTGCTGCTGCTGAAGGGGAGGCAGGCATGGCTGCATTCGTCTGGGGACCGACCATCGACAGCGATGCCTGCGACGGCTGCCGCACCTGCCTCAAGTTCTGCCAGCAGGAGGTCTACGGCTTCTCGGGAGGCAAGGTGAAGGTGGTCAAACAGGACGCCTGCATCCCCGGCTGCTCGCACTGCGCTGGGCTCTGCGAGAATGCGGCCATCAGCTTTCCGTCGCTCGAGGACTACCGTCGCATGAAGGCGACGGCAGCGAGGTGAGCCGATGGGCTGCCCACGACTTGCAGCGATCGGCGAGAGCCGGCTCCATCTACTGGCCGACGTAGCCGTCGGTCAGCGTCAGCAGGAAGGCGACGATCTCGTCGACCTGCTGATCGGTGAGACCGATGTTGCCCAGGTGCTCCGGCCCGACGAGGACGTTCGCGCTCCACTCCGGCGCGGGCCAGCCGGCTCCGGCCACATCGCGAGTGTTGTAGAAGTCGGCGACCGTGTGCAGGTCGGCGAAGGCGCCGTTGTGCATGTAGGGGGCCGTCACCGCGACGTTGCGCAGCGAGGGGATCTTGAAGCGCCCGTAGTGGAAGGGATCGCCGACGGCGCCGCCGGTGCCGAGGTCGACGTAGTCATGACCCTCGGGGTTGAACGTCGCGGCCACGTCGTAGAAGGGGTTGTCGGGGGTCTTCGGCACGCCGGTGTTAGCGTGGTGATGAGAGCTGAAGATCGGTGGCATGCCCGTGGCCGACGGCCGGCTCGGATGACAGCGGTCGCAGGAGGCCTGGAAGAGCGCGAGGCCTGATGACTCCTGATCGCTCAGCCGTGCCTCGCCGAGCAGGTAGAGGTCGTACTTCGAGCTGAAGCTGTCGACCTCGCTCGAGGGCTCGTACGCGGCGATGGCGTCGGCGACGCGGTCGTAGGCGAGGGCCACGTCCTCCGGGTGGTTCTTGTTGAGGCGGTCGAGCGAGGTCGCACCGTACACCGCCTGGAAGAGCGGCGCGTACTTGGCGCTGCGCACGTCGGCAACGACGGCGAGCGAGTCGGGGTTGTTCATCTCGAGTGGGTTCAGGAAGGGCAGCTTTGCCTGGTCGATCAGCATCGAGGAGCGCCCGTCCCAGAACTGGCCGCCTTGGTAGACGCCCATGTTCATCGGCCCCATGCCGGGCATGAACATGAACATGCCGTTGAAGGAGGCGTAGGCGACGGAGTTCGCGTTGCGGCTACCGAAGCGGTCCGGGACGACGCCCTGCGAGACCGGGTAGCCGGGGCGCGGGTCGGCGAACCCGGCTGCGGGGTCGTGACACGTCCCGCACGACATCCCGTTGGGCGTCGAGAGACGGGCGTCGAAGAAGATGGCCTTGCCGAGCTGCTCCTTGGGCGTGAGCGGCCCGGCGGCGGCGCTGGCGGCGAAGACGCCTGCGAGGAACGGAACGACCAGCAGGATCAGACCAGCGCGCCTGAATCCCGTGATTCCCTCCAACATTCTCTGGATTACACCCGGTAGCACCGTACGCGGCGCGGCGGGGGAACTACCCTAGACATTTGGGCCGGATCGAAACGTGGCCGCGTCGCTTCACGCAGCGGCACCAGCCTGGCACACGGCTGGCCGCGATGAGCCAAGCCGCGGCATGGTGGTGAGGCCCCTGCAGGGTGGTGCCGCAGCGACGCGGGCGGCGCTGCCGACGAACGCCGTTGCTCGCGGGCCGAATAGGGGCATTATGAGCCTATGCCTGTAACTCGCGTGTCAGGGCACTGCCGCACCGATCACGGAGCTCATGGAGCTGGCCGGCGTGAGCCGGGAAGAGCACGACCGCCTCTGCGCGCGGCCGGAGCTGCAGAGCGCCGGCGCCGCCGTGCAGCTGCTCTCCACCTCGGCCTACGCCATGAGCTCTGCCGCCTGCTGGACGTGCGCGCCGATCGTGGCCGGCGAGCGCCTGGGGGAGCTCCTCGACGTCGCGCCGCCGGCGCGGCTCGTGGCGCTCGCGGCCATCGGCCGCCCAGCAGAACTCCCAACGGCCCCCAAGCGGCTGCCGCTCGAGCAGGTGCTGAGCTGCCGCTAGACGCGTACTTGCATTCAGGACTCCGGGGTATATTATAGGCATATGCTCATTATGGACACTCCGGCACACCGAGTGCCGGAGGCTGGCAAAGGAGAGAACATGCCTGCATTTGATGGCACTGGACCAATGGGCTTCGGCCCGATGACGGGCGGGCGCCGCGGACGGTGTGTCGGCGACGTCCCCGCGGACGCTCCCTTCAAAGGGGCCGGAAACGGCAAGGGGATCGGTCGCGGCCGCGGCGGCGGGTACGGCCGGCGCAACCAGTTCTACGCTACGGGTCTCACGGGGTGGCAGCGCGCGCCGCAGATGGACGCCGATTCCGTGCAACCGGCTGAGGCACCAGCGGACCCCGTCGCACGCATCGAGAGCGCGCTGGCCGACGTGCTCGCGCGTCTCGAGCGCCTCGAGACGGCTGGGCGCGGATGATGGACGGCGGCGGTCAAGGCGGCAGAGACCGCGGCAGCAGCGGCCGGAGAGCATCCTATGGCCGCGGGCAGGGTCCCGGCTTGGGGGTCCACCGGCGGCGGCGCGATGGCACCGGTCGCGGGGTTGGCGCGCAGGTCGCGCAGACCCCTGCGGCCGCTGCGCCCGCAGCGACAGCATCATCGAGCGAACGCGAGCCCCCGCCGGTGATCGTCAAGCCGGCCCGCACCGTGGCGATCGTCGCGCGTCCCGAGGAGTGCACGCTGTGCGAAGCCTGCCTGGACGCCTGCCCGCGCGGCGCCATAACACTGCGCGAGACGGCCGAGGTGGACGCGGCACTGTGCACTGGCTGCGGCGCCTGCGAGAACGCTTGCCCCAGCAGCGTGTTCGAGCTGACCGAGGTCTGAGGCGATGCGTATCGCGATCGCCAGCGGCAAGGGCGGCACCGGCAAGACCACGCTCGCGACCAACCTCGCGGCGCTGCTCGCCGGGCGGCGCATGACAGTCCGGCTCCTCGACGCCGACGTCGAGGAGCCGGACTGTCACCTGTTCCTGCACCCGGAGCTCGAGCGCCGCGAGCCCGTGCACGTCCTGGTACCCGTGGTGGACGACGCACGCTGCACCGCCTGCGGCGTCTGCGCCCGGGTCTGCGCGTTCAAGGCCATCACCGTGATCGGTTCGACCGTCCTGGTCTTCCCCGAACTGTGCCACTCCTGCGGCGCATGCGCTCTGCTCTGCCCCGAAGACGCAATCCACGAGGAGGGGCGTGAGACCGGGTTCGTGGAGTCCGGCACCGTCGCGCTTCCGGGCCGGCCGGGCTTCCAGCTCGTCACCGGCGTGCTCGCCGTCGGCGAGGCTAAGGCCGTGCCGACGACGCGCGCGACCCTGGCCGCCGCCGATGGCGCAAGCGTCGACGTCGTACTTGTCGATGCGCCGCCGGGCACCTCGTGCCCCGTGATCGAAGCAGTCCGCGGCAGCGACCTGGTGGTGCTGGTCACCGAACCCACGCCCTTCGGCCTCCACGACCTCGAGCTCGCCGTGGACATGGTCCACGCGCTGGACCAGCGCTGCGTCGTGGCCGTAAACCGTTCCGACCTCGGCGACGATCGCGTGCGCCGTTTCTGCGCGTCCAAGGGTCTCGAGATCGTGCTGGAGCTGCCCAACGACCGCCGCATCGCCGAGGCCTACGCCCGCGGCGAGCTGCTGCTCGATGCCGTCGCGGGTCTCGAGGACAAGCTGAGCGCGGCATGGGAGCGGATCGCCGCCGCGGCACAGAGGCACGAGGTGGCGTCATGACGTCGCCCCGTCAGCTGGTGGTGATCAGCGGCAAGGGCGGCACCGGCAAGACCAGCGTGGTGGCGGCCTTCGCGGCGCTCGCCGGCGGCGCCGTCCTCGTCGACTGCGATGTCGACGCCGCCGACCTGCACCTTGTGTTGCGCCCCGAGCTCGGGGACGAGCACGAGTTCAGCGGCCGGAGCCAGGCCGTCATCGACCCCGGCGTCTGCACCGCGTGTGGGCGTTGCGCCGAGGTCTGCCGCTTCGCGGCTGTGCTCGGCACCCCCGCCGACGGCTACTCCATCGACCCCATCGCCTGTGAAGGCTGCGAGCTCTGCAGCCGCGTGTGCCCGGCAGACGCCATCCGCATGCAAGCCGTGGTGAACGGCACCTGGATGGTCTCCGAGACGCGATTCGGGCCGCTGGTGCACGCACGCCTCGGGGTGGCCGAGGACAACTCGGGCAAGCTCGTGACGCTGGTGCGCAACGAGGCCGGCCGTGTGGCGGAAGAGCGGGGCCTACCGCTGGTGATCGTCGACGGCTCACCCGGCATCGGCTGCCCCGTGATCGCGTCGCTCACCGGCGCCGACCTGGTTCTGGCGGTCACCGAGCCGACCGTCTCGGGGCGGCACGACCTCGATCGCGTGCTGCAGGTCGTGCACCAGTTCCGGCTGCCGTTCGCGGTGTGCGTCAACAAGGCGGACCTGAACCCGGAGCTCGGCAGGCGCATCGCGGCCGAGGCCACCGCCGCCGGAGCGGAGCTGGTGGCCACCGTCGACTACGACCCGGCGGTCACGCAGGCTCAGGTCGCGGGAACCGACATCATCACGCATGGCGGCCACGCCGCGGTCGAGATCGCGGCCCTCTGGGAGGCCGTCAGGGAGGCGCTCACGGCGTCTGTGGAAGGAGAGGTACTCGATGCGTGACAGCCACAGTGACGGCAGGCCGAAGACCGGGAGCGACAGCCACAGCTGCAGCGAGGTCGGCGGTGACTCGCGCCGTCAGCATGACGAGCTTGACGTGCGGATGCTCCTCATCCGCCACAAGTTCCTGGTGCTGTCGGGCAAGGGCGGCGTCGGCAAGAGCACGGTCGCGGTGAACCTGGCGACCACGCTGGCCGCCGCCGGACGCGGCGTCGGCCTGCTCGACGTCGACCTCCATGGGCCGAGCGTCCCCAGCCTCCTCGGCCTGGAGTACACGCCACGGCCCGGGAAGGCCGGCGGCAGAGCGCCCGCGCCGGTGGCCGACAATCTCTGGGCGATGTCGATCCAGTTCTTCCTGCCGCAAGCGGACGACGCCGTCATCTGGCGCGGACCGCGCAAGTACTCGGCAATCCGCGAGATGCTGTCCAAGGTGGACTGGGGACACCTCGACTGCCTGGTCGTCGACGCCCCTCCCGGCACCGGCGACGAGGCCCTGGCGCTGGTCGAGCTGCTCGGTCCGGGCGCCGGCGCCGTCGTCGTCTCCACCCCGCAGCGCGTCGCCGTCAGCGACGTGCGTAAGGCGCTGGCCTTCTGCGCCACGCTCGATCTGCCGGTGCTCGGCGTGATCGAGAACATGAGCGGCTTCGTCTGCCCGCACTGCGGCGAGACCACCGACATCTTCCTGAGCGGCGGCGCCGAAGCAATGGCCGCCGATGCCGGTGTGCCGTTCCTGGGCCGCATCCCCATGGACCCTGCGGTAGTACACGCGGGGGAGCGGGGAGTGGCTCACGTCCAGGCGTTCGCCGGGTCGCCCACGGCAGATGCGTTCGCCGCGGCGGCCGAGCCCCTGCTGCGGCTGACCGAGCGCCCGGCATCCAGCACCCCCATCGCGACGGCGGCTGTCCCCGCCGCAGAGGCTGCGTCCGCCGTGAGGGCGGCGGACGCTGGTCGGGAAGGGTGACGACCGTGCTCACCGCCGATCGATGTGTGTACGGCCCCGTCCCATCCCGCCGCCTGGGGCGCTCACTGGGCATCGACCTCGTGCCCTTCAAGACGTGCACCTACGACTGCGTCTACTGCCAGCTCGGATACACCACCGACAAGACCGTGAGCAGGCGGCGCTGGGTCGATGCTGCCGCGGTGGTCACCGAGGTGCGCGACAAGCTCGCCTCCGAGCCGGACATCATCACGATCGCCGGCTCCGGCGAACCCACACTGCACGACGGGATCGGCGAGGTGATCGCCGGCATCAAGTCGCTCACCGAGACGCCGGTGGCGGTACTCACCAACGGGTCGCTCCTCGGCCTGCGGGCCGTCCAGCGCGACCTGCGCGCCGCCGACATCGTGATCCCCTCCCTCGACGCCCCCGACGAGGACCTCTTCGAGCTGGTGAACCGGCCTCATGCCACGCTGCGCTTCGCGGAGGTCGTCGAAGGGATGGCGGCCTTCCGTGAGCAGTACCACGGCCAAGTCTGGCTCGAGGTGATGCTTCTCGGAGGGGTGACGGGCCTCGCATCCAAGGTCGCGCGCCTGGCCACGGTCGCCGGGCGCATCGCCCCCGACCGCATCCAGCTCAACACCGTGGCGAGGCCGCCGGCGGAGCACTTCGCCGAGGCGGTCCCGGCGGACCGGCTGATCGAGTTCGCCGCCGCCTTCACGCCCCACGCCGAGGTCATCGCCTCGAACGCGCCAGCCGGACGGGGCGCGGGCGGTGGCGGGGCTGAGGTGCTGACCCTGCTCGAGCGCCGTCCGTGCACCACGGGCGACGTCGCGGCCGGCCTCGGCATCCACCGCAACGAAGCGCTCAAGGCCCTTTCCGCGCTCGTCGCGTCGGGCGCCGCCGAGCAAGCAACCCACGACGGCCTCCTGTTCTATCGGGCCGTCGCCAGTCACGACTCTTCCGAGGAGGAGCAATGAAGATCGTCATCACCACGCAGGGCAACGACATCGACTCCCTCGTCGATCCGCGCTTCGGGCGCGCCCGCTGGTTCCTTGTCGCGGACTCCGACACCGACGCCTGGGAGGCGATCGACAACAGCAGCAACGTCGACGCGAGCGGCGGCGCCGGTGTCCAGGCGGGCACCACCGTTGCGGCACACGGCGCGGGAGCGGTGATCACCGGAAACGTGGGACCCAACGCGCACAAGGTCCTGGCCGCGGCGGGGATCGCGATCTACCAGGCGGGCAACGGCGTGGCCGCACGCGAGGCGTTGGCCGCATTCAGGCGCGGTGGACTGACGGCGGTCGAAGCACCGACTGTCGCCGGCCACTGGTCGTGAGACGAATCGAGGGATGAGATGTGATGGACCAGCAATGCACACAAGGCTATGGCCGGCAGCGGCGGGGCCGAGGGCGCGAAGGGATCGCCCGAAGCTGGAGCGGCGCCCGCACGAGCGGCGGCCGGGGCAACGAGGGCAGCCTAGGGGCGCGCACGGCGACGCGGGCTCTGGTGGCCGTGGGCGCATACGTGGCGCAGGACCTGCGCGACCCCGAGGGCGTCACGCGGCCGCTGCTGCGGCGCACGGCGCTGCGAATGGTGGCGAGCGGCAGGGAGCCTGTCCGCAGGCTCGGCGCCGCCTACCTGCGCGCCGATCCGCCCGCCCTCAGGGAACTACCCCCGGCCCCACCGATTGAGCAGCGGCTGCTTCCCGGCTAAACTGGGCAAATGCTAAGAACGACGAAAGGACGAGATGGCCCGCCCACCCATTGAACGTGCGGTCGGGGGCGTCCCGCGTGTCACGCTCTTCAAGCCGGCCGGCGTACCCGCCCGCGACCTCGAGCAGCTGCAACTGACGGTCGACGAGCTGGAGGCGATCCGGCTCGTAGATCTCGAGGGGCTGAGCCACGAGCAGGCCGCCGAGGTCATGGGCGTTTCGCGCCAGACCGTTGGCCGCGTCGTTGAGCGCGGCCGCGCCAAGGTCGCGGAGGCGCTCGTAGGCGGCAAGGCCATTCTTATCGGCGGCGGCCAGTACCGCGTCGAACCGCGCCTGTGGTGCTGCTTCGCCTGCGACGAACGATGGTCGCAAGAGGACGCGTCCGGTGACGCCGTCGCGTGCCCGCGTTGCGGGTCGCGCGATGTCGGCGTCTGCTGGAGCGGCGACCGCTGCCGCCGCAGCCGCGGCGGTCCGGGAGGCGCAGCCGAACACGGCTGTGGCCGCGGGGGCGGCCGGAGAGTCGGTGGACCGGGCTGCGGGCGCGGACACGGCCACGCCGGTCGCGGCGGCACCGGACAGGGCAGTGGCGGCGCGCGCCGCGGCC
>JBAZPK010000031.1:0-17259 GCA_041648235.1 Thermoleophilia bacterium | reverse complement strand
GGAAGTGGGCCGGGCACTACTCGGAGCGCGGCAGTCACGAGTGCCTGATCTGCCTGGACGCCTGCCCCATCGGGCGCGAGGAGCACGAGCGCCGCGTGGCGCAGTACGGCAGCAAGCCGCCGAATTGACTTTGCGCGCGCCCATCGCCTACTATCAGGTTGCGCGACGTGTGCGCGTGCTTTGTGTATTCCACACTCGCTCTTGTATAGCGATACATGCGGCGCTCCGGCGCCGATAGGCTGAATCGGATGAATCAGGGGTCACGAATGAGAGCTTCGGGAGGTTTGTCAGCACCCACCTTGTCCTGACCCCTGGACGCGAACACAGCTCTGGAACACCGTATCGTTTGCACCTGCGAGCGTGGCACAGGCCGGGCGCGTTGCCCGGCCTTTTTCGTGCCGCGCGACCTGTGAAGGGATTGGGCGATGACAACAGCCGTAGTGGTGATCTTGACCGTGGTGGGGTTTGTCGTCGGCGTCGGCGCCGGATACGTCATCCGGCGCTCGCTGGCCACGAACAAGCTTGCGGGGGCGGAGCAGGAGGCCGAGAAGCTCCTGCGCGACTCCAGGCGCGAGGCGGAGGCCGTCCTCAAGGAGGCCCGCCTCGAGGCCAAGGAAGAAGTCCACAAGGTCCGCAGCGAGGTGGAGGCAGAGCTGCGCGACCGGCGCGAGGAGCTCTCCAAGGCAGAACAGCGCCTCCTGCAGCGTGAAGAGCAGGTCGACGCGCGGGCCGCCGAGCAGGACCGCCGCGACCAGTCGCTGCGCGACCGCGACGCCAACAGCCAGCGCGTCGCCGACGAGACCAAGCTTGCGCACGACGAGGCGCTCATCCAGCTCGAGCGCATCTCAGGGCTGAGCGCGGCGCAGGCCAAGGACATGCTGCTCAAGCAGACCGAGGACGAGGCACGCCACGACATGGCCAAGCTCGTCCGGTCAGTCGAGGAGGAGGCCCGGCGCGAGTCAGACCGCCGGGCCCGCAACATCCTCTCGCTCAGCATCCAGCGCACGGCCGCCAACCATGTCGCCGAGACCACCGTCTCGGTGGTCCACCTGCCTTCGGACGACATGAAGGGCCGCATCATCGGCCGCGAGGGCCGCAACATCCGGACGCTCGAGAACACCACCGGGATCGATTTCATCATCGACGACACGCCCGAGGCCGTCGTGCTCTCCGGCTTCGACGGCGTGCGCCGGGAGACCGCCCGTCTCACGCTGACCAAGCTCATCGCGGACGGGCGTATCCACCCGGCGCGGATCGAGGAGATGTACGGGCAGGCCAAGGCCGAGGTCGAAGCCGCCATGGAGGAGGCCGGCGAGCAGGCCTGTTTCGACACCAACGTCCACGGGGTGGCGCCGGAGCTGGTCAAGGTCCTCGGGCGCCTGAAGTACCGCACGAGCTACGGGCAGAACGTCCTCAACCACTCGATCGAGGTTGCGCACCTCGCCGGCATCATGGCCGCCGAGCTCGGCGCCAACGTGAAGATCGCCAAACGGGCCGGCCTGCTGCACGACATCGGCAAGGCCGTCGACCACGAGGTCGACGGCTCGCACGCCACCATCTCCCAGCAGCTCTGCAAGAAGTACCGCGAGTCGGAGAGCGTCTGCCACGCCATCCAGGCGCATCACCAGGACATCGAGCCGCAGACCATCGAAGCGGTGCTCGTGCAGGCTGCGGACGCCATCTCGGCGGCGCGCCCGGGAGCGCGCCGCGAGTCGCTGGAGAACTACATCAAGCGCCTCGAGTCGCTCGAGAAGATCGCGGAGAGCAAGAAGGGCGTCGAGAGGTGCTACGCCATGCAGGCGGGCCGTGAGGTGCGCGTGATGGTCAAGCCGGCCGAGATCGACGACGACGCCACCGCCCTGCTGGCGCGCGAGATCGCCCGCGACATCGAAGACCAGCTCGACTACCCGGGCCAGATCCGCGTGACGGTGATCCGCGAGAGCCGCGCTGTGGACATCGCCAAGTAGCGGGGCACGGCGCGCGGCGCGTCCGGAGCACACATGCGCACTTACTACTTGCGTTCGTTCGGCTGCCAGATGAACGAGCATGATGCCGAGCGCATCCGCGCCCTGCTCGAGGCCGACGGCCTCGAGCCCGTGGCCCGCCCAGACGACGCCGACGTGCTCGTGTACAACACCTGCACGGTGCGGAAGAGCGCCGACGACCGCCTGGCGGGCCACCTCGGCGACGCTCACCGGCTCAAGCGCCTGGACCCGGGGCGGCTGGTGCTCGTCACGGGCTGCCTGCCGCAGGCGGAGCGGCGGGACTTCTTGCGGCGCTTCCCGTTCGTCGACGGCGCCCTCGGGCCGCAGAACCTGCACCGCCTCCCGGAGCTGCTGCGGGAGGCCGCGGCGGCGGCCGGCGGGCCGCCCGGCTATTTTGACGACGGCGAGCGCCTCAGCGGCGACCTCCCGGGGCGCCGGGGGCGGCCCTTCCAGGCCTGGGTGCAGATCATGTCGGGCTGCACCAACTTCTGCTCGTACTGCATCGTCCCGCAGGTGCGCGGCCCCGAGCGCAGCCGCGGGCCGGAGGCGATCGCCGCCGAGGTGCGCGGCCTGGCGGCCGACGGCGTCCGCGAGGTCACCCTGCTCGGCCAGAACGTCAACGCCTACGGCCGCGATCTGCGCCGTGACGGGCAGGACGAAGCGTGGGATTTCCCCGCCCTGCTGCGCTCCCTGGACGGCATCGAGGGCCTGGCGCGGGTACGCTTCATGACCTCCCATCCCAAGGACCTCTCCGACGGGCTCATCGCCGCCCTCGCTGAACTTCCCAGCGCGTGCGAGCACGTGCACCTGCCCGTGCAGGCCGGCGCCGACCGCACTCTGGCGGCCATGCGCCGTGGCTACACTGCCGCCGAGTACCTGGAGCGAGTCGCGGCCTTGCGCGCGGCGGTGCCGGACGTGGCCATCACCACGGACCTCATCGCGGGCTTCCCGGGGGAGACCGAGGACGACTTCCTGGCCACGCTGGACCTCGTGACGGCGGCGGCCTTCGACGCGGCGTTCACGTTCATCTTCTCCCCGCGTCAGGGGACCGCGGCGGCGGATCTCCCGGGGCAGCTCCCGTACGCCGTCAAGCGCGCCCGGGTGCAACGCCTCGTCGAGCTCACGCAGGAGCTGGCGCTCGCCAGCCGGACGCGCTGGATAGGGCGCCGGGTCGAAGTGCTCGTGGAGGGCGCCAGCCGCGACGGGCGCGGCCGCCGTGGTCGCACGCGCCAGAACGTGACGGTCAATCTCGCTGGGGAACCTGAGGCTGGTGCTATAGTGACAGTGGACGTCACTGGAGCGAGCTCAACGACCCTCCGCGCCCGACTGTGACGCCACGCCCGCAGGAGGCGCCGCGCATGCAAGGCTGCATCTGCCCCCATCCACCGCTGCTCATCCCCGAGATCGGCGGCTCCGCGATACGCCAGGTGGAGGCCACGGTCAACGGCCTGCGGCGGCTCGGCGCCCTGGTCGGTGAGCCGGAGACCATCGTCGTGATCTCTCCGCACACCGATGGGTACGCCCACACGCACACGGTCAGGACCTCCCCGAAGCTTCGCGGCGATTTCGGCCGCTTTCGTTGCTCGGAGGTCGCCTACACCTACGACAACGACGTGCCCTTCGCCGAGCTCATGCTGGCCCTGGCTGGGGACTACCGTCAGATCCAGCTGGTCCCCGAGGACAGTGACGTCCTCGACTGGGGGGTCCTCGTACCTCTCAGCTACCTCAAGGCTCAGCGCATCGTCTCGCTGTCCATCGTCAGCGCGTATTCCGGGCACCGGATGCTGGGGCAGCTTGTGCGGCGTTGCGCCGAGGAGCTCGGCCGTCACGCGGTGTTCCTGGCCTCCGGCGACCTCTCACACGCCCTCACGCACAACGCCCCGGCGCCCTATGACCCACGTGGCAAGATGTTCGACGACGAGGTGCAGGAGGCGCTCGCGGTAGGCGATTTCGCTCGGCTCTCGCGCATCGACCCTCTGTTGCTCGAGGGCGCCGCCGAGTGCGGCCTGCGGAGCTTCCTCGCTCTCGGCGGTTTTCTCGGTGACGACGCTACGGCGGCTCCGGAGATCCTCAGCTACGAGGGTCCCTTCGGGGTCGGCTACATGGTGGCCCATTTCGGTGCCGGCGCGGTGGGCCCGGAGGTGGAGGCTTGAGCCAAACCTCGCCCGAGCAGGCGAGCACCGGCCCCGCCGATTACGCGCGCGCCTGCGTTGATCAGCTCGTGCGCGGGAGGGCGGCGCCGCCGGTGCCGCCCTCCTCGCTCTACGCGTGCCGCGCCGCCTGCTTCGTGTCGCTCAAGAAGCACGGTGGCCTGCGCGGCTGCATCGGCACGCTGGAGCCCACCGAGCTGGACCTGGGCCGGGAGATCGCCCGCAACGCGGCCTCGTCGGCTTTCCATGACCCGCGTTTCCCCGCCGTGGCGGCGGACGAGCTCGAGGCGCTGGTCTGCAGCGTCGACGTGCTGAGCCCCGGCGAGGCCTGCGAGCTTGCCGACCTGGACCCGGCCGTGTACGGCGTCGTCGTCTGCACGGACTCTCGCCGCGGTGTGCTCCTCCCCGACCTGGAAGGCGTCGAGACGGTGGAACAGCAGGTCGGGATCGCGCTCCAGAAAGCGGGGATCCGGCCGGACGAGCCGTTTGCTGTCGAGCGTTTCACCGTGACGCGGTACCGCGAAGGCGACCCACCGCGGACTGGCGATCCGACGGCCGAGGGCGGCGCGAGCGCCGCGCCTGGGGCCGCCGACGGCCCGGCCGAGGCGGATGCCTGAGGCGCCGCCCGTGGTGGCCCTGTTCGGGGCCACCGCGCTCGGCAAGACCGAGGTCGCGATCGCGCTCGCCGAGCGCCTCGGCGCCGACATCGTGGTCGCCGACTCGATGCAGGTGTACGCCGGCCTGCCGACCGTCACCAACCAGCCCGACGAGGGACAGGCGCGCCGCGCGCGCCACCATCTCGTCGGCTTCGTGCCCCCGCAGCAGGAGTACACCGTAGCGGAGTACGCGCGCCGCGCCCACGCGGTGATCGACGAGCTGCGCGCGGCCGGGCGCCCCGTGATCGTGGAGGGCGGCTCCGGCCTCTACCTGCGGGCCGCCCTCGGCGACCTGGAGTTCGGCGGGCCTCCGGAGGCGGCTGCGCGCCGAGACCTCGAGGAGCGCTGGGCGCGCGATCCGGCGGCCGTGCTGGACGAGCTGCGCGCCTTGGATCCAGACGGTATGGCGCGCCTCGACACCGCCAACCCCCGGCGCGTCCTGCGGGCCCTCGAGTCCGTGCGGGCGGCGGTTGCCGTGCCGGGGGCCGGGGCGCAGCGCGACCGCCTCTGGCGCCCGGCCGAGCGCTACCCCCACCGCCTGGTGGCTCTGCTCCCCGACGGGGATCGAGCGGCGTTGAACGCCCGCATCGAGGCACGCGTGGAGGCGATGCTGGCAGGAGGGGCGCTGCGCGAGCTGGCCGCGGCGCGCGCCGCGGGCGAGCTCTCGCGCAGCGCCCGGCAGGCCATCGGCGTGCGCGAGCTCTGCGAGCACCTCGACGGCCGGGTGACGCTTGCCGAGGCGGCGGCGCGCATGAAGGCGCGCACGCGCGCCCTGGCACGCCGCCAGCTCACCTGGATGCGCAAGCTGCCGGCCGCCGCCCAGGTGCCGGCCGAGGGACGGGCGCCCGGCGCGCTGGCGGCGGCCGTCCTCGAGCTCGTGCAGGCACCCCCGTGGTAAGATGCTCGTTCAGCCGTGCTTGGCGACGGCAGTCCCGGTTCATCTCACAGGGGGTCGCGACAAGTGCAGCCCAAATGGCAAGGCCTCGGTAGGGTCCGGTTTTCCAAGTGGCAGGGCCTCGGTAACAACTACATCGTCGTCCACGGCTCCGAGATCCCCTTCGATCTCACTCCCGAGCGCGTGCGTCTGCTCTGCGATCGCAACCTCGGGATCGGTTCGGACGGCATCCTCGTGATCGGACCGCGCGTCGGCGAGCAGGACCGCTTCGGCCTGCGCATCTTCAACCCCGACGGCAGCGAGGCCGAGATGTGCGGCAACGGCGTCCGCATGGTGGCTCGCAAGCTCAAGATGGAGGGCTCCATCGACGGCGATACCGTCATCCTCGACACCGGCGCCGGCGAGATCGTGCCGAAGCTCGGTGACGGCTACTCGGTCATCGTCGACATGGGTATCGCGCGCTTCGGCGGGGAGAAGCTCGTCGGCGTCGAAGGTGACGCCGTGGAGGCGAGCCTCCACGCCGCCGGCCGCAGCTTCGTCTTCACCTTCGTGGACGTGGGCAACCCGCACGCCGTGATCCAGTCGCCGTGGCCGCTCGAGCTGGTGCCGCTGCACGAGATCGGGCCCGTGATCGAGGAGCACCGCTTCTTCCCGCGCAAGGCCAACGTGGAGTTCGTCAAGGTGCTCAGCGAGCACGAGGCGAAGGTCCGCGTGTGGGAGCGGGGCGTGGGGGAGACCCGCGCCTGCGGTACGGGGGCCACCGCCACGGCAGTCGCCCTGGTGCGCACGGGCCGTTGCAGCTCCCCGGTGACCGTCGAGCTCCCTGGCGGCAAGCTCGAGGTCGAGGTCAAGCCCGACTGGCGCGTGTTCATGACCGGGCCGGCCGAGGAGATCTACCACGGTGACCTCTCGCTCGAGTTCCTCCGCCATCTCGAGTAGACGGGTGGCCGCGATGAGATTCTCGCAGCGTGTGCAGAACCTTCCGCCGTACCTGTTCGCCGGCATCGAGCGGAAGATAGCCGAGCGCCGCGCCGCCGGTGCCGACGTGATCAGCCTCGGCATCGGCGACCCCGACCTGCCGACGCCGCCGCATGTCGTCGAAGCGCTGGCGGCGGCGGCGCACGACGCGGCCACGCACCAGTACCCGAGCAACCGGGGGGAGCCCGCCTTCCGCGATGCGGTGGCCGGGTTCTACTCCACGCGCTTCGGCGTGGAGCTCGACCCGGCCTCCGAGATCGTCCCGCTCCTGGGCGCCAAGGAAGGCATCGCCCACATCTGCCTCGCGCTGCTCGACCCGGGCGACGTGGCTTTGGCCGCCGACCCGGGCTACCCGGTGTACGTGACTGGCCCGCTGCTTGCTGACGGCGCCGCGGCACCCCTGCCTCTGCTCCCGGAGCGCGGCTTCCAGCCTGACCTCGACGCCCTCGACCCCGCGGTCCTGGCGAAGGCGCGCCTGATCTACGTGAGCTACCCGAACAACCCCACCGGGGCGGTCATCGAGGACGACTTCTTCGCCCGGCTCGTCGACTTCGCCCGCCGCCACGAGATCATCGTCGTCCACGACAACGCCTACGCCGACATCACGTACGACGGGTACGTGGCGCCGAGCTTCCTCGAGACGCCGGGCGCCAAGGACGTCGGGATCGAGATGTTCAGCTTGTCCAAGAGCTACAACATGACGGGCTGGCGTGCCGGAGCCGTGGTCGGCAACCGCGACGTCGTCGATGCCTACTGGCGCCTCAAGACCAACCTGGACTCGGGCATGTTCGCCGCCGTGCAGCGCGCCAGCGCGGCGGCGCTCAGCGGCCCCCAGGACTGCGTGCGTGAGATGTGCCACGTGTACCAGCGGCGCCGCGACCTCCTCGTGGAGGCGCTGCGCGCCATCGGTATGCAGGCCACGCCGCCCAAGGGCACCATCTACCTCTGGGTGCCGGTGCCGAAGGGCCACACCTCCGCCAGCTTCGCCGAGCAGGTGCTCCAGCAGGCGGACGTGGTGCTCACCCCGGGGGCCGCCTACGGCGCCGCCGGCGAGGGTTTCGTCCGCCTCTCGCTCACCGTGCCCGACGAGCGCCTCCGGGAGGCCGTGCAGCGCCTCCAGGAGCGGGTACGACTGTGAGACGGCAGTGGCCAGCGGCGTGCCACCTGTGAGCGCCGAGGCTCCGGGCCTCGACACGGGGGCCACGGCCCCGCGGCCGCGGGCCGTGGTCTTCGCCGTGGTGCCCGGCGGGAGCGGCGACCCGGGGGAGGAGGAGCCGCTCAACGAGATCAAGGAGCTGCTGCGCTCCGCCGACATGGAGTGGGCCGGAGACGTCGTCCAGCACCGCCCGCACCCGGACGCCCATTCCTACCTGGGCAAGGGCAAGATGGTCGACCTCAAGGAGGCCATCGAGGCGGCCGGAGCCACCGTCGCGGTGTGCGAGGACGACCTCACGCCCGCCCAGGTCGCCGCCGTGCTGGACGCCGTCGATGTCGACGTGCTCGACCGCACGGAGCTCATCCTCACGGTGTTCAGCAAGCACGCCCACTCGCTCGAGGGCACGCTGCAGGTGCACCTGGCACAGCTCGAGTACGAGCTCACGCGGATGCGCGGCAAGGGCATGATCCTCAGCCGGCTCGGCGCCGGGGTCGACATGCGCGGTCCCGGCGAGACCAAGCTCGAGGTGGACCGGCGCGTGGTGCGCAAGCGCATCCAGACGTTGCGCCGCCGCATCGAGCACATGGCCGCGACGCGCCGCACGCAGCGCGCCCGCCGCCTGCGCGCCGCGGTGCCGCTGATCGCCCTCGCCGGCTACACCAACGCCGGCAAGTCGACGCTGCTCAACGCACTCACCGCCGCCGACGTCTCCGTGCGCGACCGCCTCTTCGAGACTCTCGACCCGACCTCCCGCTCGTATCGCTACCGGGACCGCGACTATGTGGTCACCGACACCGTCGGCTTCATCCGCAAGCTCCCC
Organism: Thermoleophilia bacterium; assembly: GCA_041648235.1. Classification (GTDB taxonomy): domain Bacteria; phylum Actinomycetota; class Thermoleophilia; order UBA2241; family UBA2241; genus CAIXSE01. Next base: position 8,619 of record JBAZPK010000031.1, on the reverse strand, counting down.
CACAGCCTGGTGGACGCGTTCGCCTCGACGCTCGAGGAGACGACCCTGGCCGACGTCGTCCTCGTCGTCGCCGACGCGAGCCTCGAGCCGGGCGAGATCCGCGCCCGCGACGACACCGTCGCCGAGGTGCTCGAGATGCTCGGCTCGCGGGCCCCGCGGATCCTGGTGTTCAACAAGATCGACCGCACCGACGAGGGCCGCCTGACACGGCTGCGGGCCCTGTATCCGGAGGCCGAGTTCATCTCCGCGGCACGCGGCGAGGGCCTCGGCCCGCTCCAGGAACGGCTGGCGCTCTTCTTCGACCGCGCCTTGCGGCCGGTGCGGCTGCTCTTCCCGTACGCCGCGGCGGCCGAGATGCACCGTCTGCGCGGCGTGGCCAGCGACGTGCGCGAGGAGCACACGCCTGAGGGCGTCGTCTTCGAGGCGCGCCTGCCGGTGGCCGAGGCCGGGCGCTACGCGCGCTACCGCCTCGACGTGCCCGAGCCGGACGAGGCGGCCGCCGAGGGCGATGGCGTCGCCAGCGACGCGGTGGCCGCCGAGGACGTCGCCCCGGCCTCCGAGGCCAGCGGCTCTCAGGTCAAAGGCGAGTGATGACTTCCGGCAACGCCGAGCGCTCGTCGACCGCCCCGGGAGGGCTCGCCGGACACGCCGACGACAGGCTCTCGGCCCCGGGAGGCGTGGCCGTCCCCGTGCGCCTGCTCAGCGCGGCGGCCCGCCTGCCGGAGCGCGCCTACGAGCACGACGCCGCCTACGACCTGTACGCGGCCGAGGCCCGGCTGCTGCCGCCGCTCGGCCGCGCCGTGATCGGCACCGGCATCGCCCTGGGCTTGCCCCCCGGGCTTGCGGCTCTCACGCTGCCACGCTCGGGCCTTGCCGCCCGCCACGGCATCTCGATCGTCAACGCTCCGGGACTCATCGATCCGGGATATCGTGGCGAGGTGCGGATCGTCCTCCTCAATACCGATCGCGATGACTCGTTCACGGTGAACGCCGGCGAGCGCATCGCACAGCTCCTCTTCCTGCCTCTCACCGCGGTCTCGCTCTTCCCGGCCTCAGAGCTGGACGCTACGCAGCGCGGGGCTCAAGGCTTCGGCTCCAGCGGGACGGGGGAGAGGCCATGACCTCCGGCGAGAAGCCGCCTGTGCGTCCCGACGACCAGGCCGTGCCGGCCCCCGAGGGCGGCTCTGGACCCGTCCCGGCCGGCGAGGGCAGCCTCGGACCCGTGCCGGACCTCGTTCGCGACCCGGCCCCGGACGTGCCGGGGGGCGCCGACAAGCCTACTATTCGCGTAGCAGGGTTGCTGGTCCACGAGGGTCGTATTTTGATGGTAGAGCAGGGTCATGGGGAGGAGCGGTACTGGCTGCTGCCAGGCGGCGGCGTGCAATTCGGCGAGACGCTCTCCGAGGCCCTGCGGCGCGAGTTCCAGGAAGAGCTTGGCCTGCGCGTGGGCGTGTACAAGTTGCTCGCCATCGTCGAGTCGATCTCGCCGGACCCGAGCTACGCGAAGCACGTCGTGCACCTGGTGTTCGAGGTGTCGGCGCCGGCGGAGGTGCTGCCCGAGCCGCGCGACGTCAAGGTGCTCAGCGCCGAGTACCTCGACGAACTGGAACTTCAAAGGGCCGACGTGCGGCCGCCGATCACGGAGTTCCTGAGCTCCTGCGTGCGCGAGCTGCCGTCGTCGCCTCAGTACCTGGGGCGGCGCTGGTAGAAGCGCGGGCCCTGGGGCAACCCGGCCCGCGTCGCCGCAGCTCTGGTCCAGCGGCGCGGCCCAATCGACGTCACTTCCACTGACAGGGCCGCGGTCTGCTCTCTTTGGGAACGCACGATAATCGCCGTTATGTAAAGTAAGCGCTGACGGCCGCTCCGAGCTGCTCTCGACCCTCCCCCGGCGCACGGCTACGGGCGCTCGCCGTTGGCCGGCCAGGCTTTGCTCTTCCCGGCCCCTCCCTCTCGTTGTAGTCTGCAACGAAACGCAGGAGCGCCTGGGCGTTCGCGGTCGTCCCTTGACGGCGTCGGGCTGTGCGCTCCAGCCGCGGCTCAGGTACGGCGTCGGCGCGTTGCTTATCTTCGTCAACGCCTGTTTCCGGCGCTGGAGCCGTGTCTCTGCGGCTCAGGCGATCTGTCGTCCACCGCTCCCTGGTGACCTCGCCGCAGAGGCCTATGCGGCAGAAGGAGCCCGGTCGGCCGCTACTAATATCGCAGGTGACGAGAGACCGTGACGGTCCGGCGTGTGCGGACCGCGGTGCGGGCTCAGAGAGGGCGGCGGCCGGCAGGTCCGCTGTGCCTGAGGGGCGCGCCGAGCTCCCTCGTCGTGAACGCTCCGGGGCCGCACGCGCGGCCACGAACAGACGTTCGTGCCATTGGGCCTGCCGGACATGAGGGCGCCGGCGGGCCGAGAGACGGCGGTGCGGCGGCGCGCCGCCGCCACGCGGCCGGGCGACGGCGCCGGTCAGTACTGGATCAGGCTGAAGATGTCGTAGCCCTCGATCTTCTTGCGGCCCTTGAGGGCCGTGAGCTCGATCAGGAACGCACAGCCGACGACCTTGCCGCCGAGCTGCTCGACGAGGTCGATCTTGGCCTTGGCGGTGCCGCCGGTGGCCAGGAGGTCGTCGTGCACGAGGACGTTCTGGCCGGGCAGGATGGCGTCGGCGTGGACCTCGAGCTGGTCGGTGCCGTACTCGAGGTCGTACTCGGCGGAGATGGTGGTGAACGGCAGCTTGCCCGGCTTGCGCGCGCAGACGAAGCCGGCGCCGAGGCCGTAGGCCACGGCGGCGCCGAGGATGAAGCCGCGCGCCTCGGCCCCGAGCACCACGTCGACGTGCTTGCCGGTGCCGTACTCGATGATGCGGTCGACGGCCTCGCGAAGAGCCACCGGATCCTGGAGGAGCGGCATGATGTCACGGAAGAGGATGCCCTCCTTGGGGAAGTCGGGGATGTCGCGCACGTGCCTCGTGAGGTCGATACGGCCGTCAGTCATCAGGGTCTCCTAGTCAGGATGCGGAGCTCAGCGCCCGTCGCGACCGCCGGTGAGCCGGCGCATGCCGCGGGCGAGCAGCAACTGGCGGAGCTGGGTGCTCGCCTGGATGATATGGTCGAGCTGCTCGAGGCCCTCGCGGCGGCGTTCCGGCCGCTGCGACTTGAGGGCCGGCAGCAGCACCTGCTCGATGAGGCCGACCTCGCGGTCGACCGCGCTCTTGAGCACCCGGAGGTTCTTGGGCCGCAGGCCCGTCTGGGCGAGCTGCACCGCGGCGCCGACGATGCCGGCGTCCGCCTCCGAATAGCGGCGCACGCCGCTGACCTGGCGGGCGTGCACGAGCTCGTACTCTTCGAGCTCGGCGAGCAGGGTAGGGTCGGCCCCGGTCATCTGCTGGACCTCCTCGGCGGTGAACTCACGCCCCTCCCCCGCGCCCAGAAGGTCGGCGCTGCGCAGCGTCTGGCGCACGCCCGGCAGAGGGGTCGCCGGGTTGCGCTCGAGCTCGCGGCGGATGACCTTGAGCGGCAGGTACTCGTCGCGCTGCATGGCGAGCACGCGCACGAGGCGGCTGAAGTCGTCCTGGGAGAAGAGCCGGTAGCCGGATTTGGTGCGCTGGGGCGTGACGAGCCCCTGCTCCTCGAGATAGCGCAGCTTGCTGACGCTGATGTCGGGGAACTCGCCGCGCAGCCGTTCGACCACGGTGCCGATGGTCATGAGCCTCTCCTGCCCGACGTCGAAGAGGAGCTCCGCGGGGTCGCTGCTCACCGTGCCGCCGGCGCGCTCACGCGCCGGCCTCCGCGCCGGGGATGAGGAACGTGAGCTTGTACTTGCCGATCTGGAGCTCGTCGCCGTCGCTGAGCCGCGTGCGGTCGCCGCGGCGGCGGTTGACGTAGGTGCCGTTGAGGCTGCCCTGGTCGACGAGTACCCAATCGCGGCCCTCACGCACGACCGTGGCGTGGTTGCGCGACACGGTGACGTCGTCGAGGAAGATGGCCGCGTCGGGGTGGCGGCCGATGCTGACACGCTCGCCGCGCAGGGGGTACGTCTCGCCGGCTCTGCCGCCGCCGCTGCGGATCACGAGGCAGGCTTCTTCCCCGGCGACGGCGGCGAGCGCGCTGGGCTCGCCCTCCTCGTCGCCGGGGGCATAGCTCATCGTGTTGGCCGACTCCGGCTGGTCGGCGATGAGGCTGGCGCCGCAGCGCACGCAGAAGCTGGCGCCCTCGGAGTTGCGGATCCCGCACTCGGGGCAGAACACCGTCAGCCCTCCGCGGGGCCTTCGCCGCCGGCGTCGTCCGGCTGCTCGGGCAGCTCGCCGGCGAGGATGCGGGACAGCCCCGCGACGTCGTCGGCTGAGATCACGGACTCGCCGTCGTTGTGGCGCCGCTGCAGGCGCATGACGAGCTCTGCCCGCAGGATGTCGAGCTTGCCTTGAAGGAGGCGCCGGCGACGCGAGATCTCGCGCTCCTCGGCCTCGAGCTCGGCGACCAGGGCGCGCAGCTCGTCGTCTGACCGGGAGACAAGGTCGACGATGTCATCCATGCCGCTTCTCCTCTCGCTGGCGAGGGCCGGGCAGCGAATCCTACTCTACCCGGCCTCAAGGTTCAAGCTCAGGTTGAGGGCGCCTCGCCCGCTACGCCTGCCTCAGGCACCTCGACCGCCAGCAGGCCGCGCACCTCCAGGCGGCGCAGCGCCGTCCAGGCTTCATACTCGTCGGCGCCAGTGCCGACTACCAGCGCCACGGCGAGCTCCGCGAGATCGGCTCTGCTCGAGCCCAGCGCGGTGAGGGCCAGGGCCTCGACCTCGCCTTCAGGCTGACCTGCACTCGCCTCTCCGGCCGCGCGCCCCCGCACCCGGGTACCGGCGGGCCAGGCGCGGCGCAGGCGCCGGACCTCGTCGAGCCTGCGCATGGCCTCCATGAGGAGGCCGCCGGCCGGCAGGTCGCAGGTCTCCTCGCCGAGCTGCGCTGAAGGATCGAAGTCGAAGGAGCCGTCCGTGACCGCCAGCAGGGCGTAGAACGCCTTCTCGGCGGCGAGGCCGCGGCAGCGGGCGCCGACCACGCGGCCGGCGCACAGGGAGAGCTCGCCGGACGCCGCCCCGCGAGCGTCGTACACCACGAGCCGCCCCGTCTTGCGGCCGAGCGCCGCCATCTCCACCAGGTCCGGCAGCGGGAGCTCGAAGAAGGTCCCCTTCAGGCCCACGGGCGGCCGCCCGGGGCGTCGGTCAGGTCGTGAGGCTGCATACAGCTGCAAGCTTCGCAGCCTGGCGGCCGCTTCCTGCCCTGGGCGGCTCGCGTGGATGAGCCCGCAGGCGGGGAAAGTCTCATGCTTTGGCCGGCTGAGGACGATACAGGAGGCGCGGGGGGAGGCTGGTATATACTTCGCTGGCCGCGGGCGTGCAGGGTCGCCGGCGGCCTCGACCCTGAGGAGCGTGCGTGGCAAGGCGCAAAGGACTCGTCATCAACGATCGCCAGTTCGACCGCTGCGACGTACTGCTGAGGAAGCTCAAAGAGGTCACGGGGTCCAGTTTCCTCGCGCTCATCAGCACGTCGGGGCAGCCGATCACCACGGCGTCGGACAGCTACCACCCCGAGACACTCTCCCTGGCCTCCCTGGCGGCCAGCTCCTTCGCCGCGACGCAGCAGCTCGCCAAGATCCTCGACGAGAACGAGTTCACGCTCCTGTTCCACGAGGGCAAGGGGCTCAACCTTCACGTCTCCCAGGTGACCGAGCAGGTGCTGCTCATCGTCACCTTCGGGCACGAGACCCAAGTCGGGAAGGTGCGCCTCTACACGCAGCGCGCCATCGAGGTGCTGCGGCAGATCTTCGAGGCGGCGGACGACACCCCGCCGCCGGAGATGGACGCCGACTTCGAGAGTTCCGCCGGCACGGCGATCGACGACCTCTTCAAAGACGTCTGAGAGCTCGCGGATGCCGCTGATCAACTTCGCCGCCCGCGAGATCAACTACAAGATCGTGTACTACGGGTGCGGCCTCTGCGGGAAGACGACCAACCTCCAGTACATCCACCGCAAGATCAACCCCGACGCGCGTGGCAAGCTGGTGAGCATCGCCACCGAAGAGGAGCGCACCCTCTACTTCGACTTCCTGCCTCTCACCCTGGGCACCGTGAAGGGCATGCAGACCCGTTTCCATCTCTACACCGTGCCCGGGCAGAGCTACTACAACGCCAGCCGGAAGCTCGTGCTGCAGGGAGTCGATGGGGTGATCTTCGTCGCCGACTCGCAGATCACGCGCCTCGACGAGAACGTGGAGAGCTACCTCAACCTCTGGGACAACTTGCTCGGCCAGGGCGACGACCTCAGCAAGCTGGGTTTCGTCATCCAGATGAACAAGCGTGACCTCGGGGACATCTTCTCGGTGGAGGACCTCAACGAGCTCCTCAACCACACCGGTTCGTCGGTGACCGAAGCCAGCGCGATCACCGGGGAGGGCGTCTTCGACACCCTCAAGGTGGTCTGCAAGCAGGTCATCGCCAAGACCGGCTGAGGGCGGCGCCGGCGCCCTTCGGGCGCGCCGCCCCGACGCGTTCGCCGGCGCCTCTTCCCTGCCTGGCGCCGGCGCGGACACCGTCAGCTCGTCCCCACCCGCTTCACCCAGTCCAGCGGCTCGTACCGCGACACGAAGGTGTCGCGGAACAGCACCTCGCCGGCGGCGTCGCGCACTGTGCGCTCCACCTTCACGCTGCGCCCGTCGACGCCCTGCTCCCAGCGCACCACCCCGGGGCCCAGGTCGGCGTCTTCGATCACGCGCGGGTCCGCCTTGCCGTGGGCCGGCTTACGAATATCGTAGAAGTGACCCGTGGTGTAGGCGACCTCGCGCCCGGTCTTCCCCACCAGGGCCACCGTCAGCGCGGCGCCGTCGACCCAGCTGCGGATCATCACCGCCCGCCCCGTGTCGTTGCGGAAGCGGAAGTCGATGGCACCCCAGGCAACGGTGGCGTCGCGGCCGATCGGGTAATGCGAGATGTAGAGCGAGTGTGCCCGGCGCTCGACGACGGGCAAGCCGGCGAAGAAGACGGCGTTGAAGAGCGTCGTCGCGTACTGGCAGATGCCGCCGCCGACGCCCTGGCGCAGGACGCCGTCGGCGGCGATCACCGGGGCGTAGTCGAAGCCGCGGTTGGCCGTGCGCGGCCCCATCGCGGCGTTCAGCGAGAACGTCTCCCCGGGGCCGACGATGCTCCCGTCGACGAGCTTGGCGGCCAGGGCGATGTTCGCCGCGCGGCTCTCGTTGCGGGGGTCGAAATAGGTGGTGAACTGCGAGCCCAGTGAGGCCAGGCCCATGGAGCGCACGTCGTCACTGGTGAGCCTGGGCAGCGCCGGGCGGAGCGCCACGAAGACGGTGCGCAGACCGCCGCCGACGGCGGCGTCGTCGAGATCCTCGAGCAGGACCTGCATGTCGAGAAGCGCGCCGTCGCGGCTCTGCGTGACCTCGATGCCGCCGCCGGGGAGCACCTTGACGGTGGCGTCGACGGGCTCGCGCTCCGCCCAGGCGAAGAGCCGGTGGAGCTCCGCGCGGGCGCGGTCGTTGCGGAAGGTGAGCGGGTAAGCGGCGGCGTCGGCGCCGGTGTTGACGCTGAGCATGCGTGCCATGCGCCGTGGTGCGAGCTCCACGCCGGCGCCACGGTAACGCAGGGTGATGGGCCGCGCGAGGTAGCCTGCCGCAAGCCCGGCGCGGGCCTCGGCGTCGGCCGTGCTCACCTGCGGCGGCACGGCCTTCGTGGGCACCGGGCCGCTGTAAGCTCTGCCGCCGGCCACCGAGCCCTCGATGGCGCGCAGCAGCGCCACCGCGTCGACCTCGCGGCCGTCGTGCGCCGGCACCACCTCGACGCGGGGGCCGGCGAGGTCGAGCCCCGCGTCGCGGGCCGGGGTGTCCACCGCGGCGCGGACGGCTTCGAGGCCCGCCTGATAGGCCGCGGCGTCGACCCGCAGCCGCGGCTCCACCTCTCCCCCGCCGCCCGGCAGCCAGAGGCTGAGGCCGAGCGGAAGGCGGTGGCGGCCGCGGGCGTAGGCCACCGCCACGGTCGCCTCCGTGTCCAGGGCGAGGCCGAGCTGCGTGAGGGTCACCGTGAGGGGCTCGGCGGTGCCGGTCCGCAGCTGGACGGTGGAGACGGAGCGCGCGAGGCCGCGCTCCAGGGTGGCCTGGGCCGCCGCCGTCGTCATGCCGCCCAGATCGGCACCGGCGACGGTGACACCGGGAGCGACCCGGCCGCGGTGCGCGACTTGGGGCGCGAGCACGGCGGCGAACAGCGCCACGAGGGCGAAGGCCACCGCCGCGACCCACACGCGGCGGCGCCGGGAGGCGGCGGGCTTCCTACCGCCGCCGGCTCGCCGCCGCGGACTTGGCGGCGCCGGCTCTGGCGGCGTGCCCGGCGCGGGTGTGGGAGGCTGGTCCATCGACAACCATTGTACGGCGCGGGAGCGCTCGCCGCCCCGCCGAGGCCGGCGGGTCACTCGTGGTGCGCGCGGATGACCTCACGGACCACGTCCAGAAACGTCTTGGCGAGACGCTCCGAGTCGGCGCGGTCGGCGCCCTCGGCGTACACATGGAAGACGGGCTCGTCGGCGTCCGGCAGGAGCTGCACCCAGCCGCCGTCGCTGCGTAGCTGGATGCCGTCGAGGAGGCCGA
>JBAZPK010000030.1:0-17903 GCA_041648235.1 Thermoleophilia bacterium | reverse complement strand
CGTGCTGGCCTCCGGCCACGACTTCTACGCGGCGCCGCGGCTGAGCCCCGACGGCCGGCGCCTTGCCTGGCTCTGCTGGGACCACCCGCGGATGCCCTGGGACGGCACCGAGCTGTGGGTGGCGGAGCTGACGGCCGCCGGGGCGCTCGCCGCGCAGCGGCGCATCGCCGGCGGCCCCTGCGAGAGCATCCTCCAGCCGGCCTGGAGCCCGGACGGCCACCTCCACTTCATCAGCGACCGCTCCGGCTGGTGGAACCTGTACCGACTGGGCGACGACGATCCGGCGGCCGTGGCGGCGAGCCCGGCGAGCGCCGCCGCGCTCGCCCCTCTCGCCGCCGAGTTCGCCGAGCCGCCCTGGGTCTTCGGCCTGCAGCGTTACGACTTCTTGCCCGGGGGGCGCATCGCCGCCTGCTACAGTCGCGACGGCGAGGACCGGATCGGGATCATCGAGCCGGGCATCCCCGGCATCGAGCCGCTGCCGGGCGCGCTCACCACCTTCTCCTGGCTCACCACCCTGGGCGAGCGACTCGCCGTGATCGGCGGTGGCCCCGCCCGGGCCGCGGCCGTCGCCCTGCTCGACCCAGCCGGCGGCATCGCGGCCGAGATCCGGCGCAGCAAGAGCGTGACCATCGACCCCGGGTATCTCTCGCTGCCGGAGCCCATCGCCTTCCCGACGTCCTACGAGCCGGGCTCGGTCACGGGGCCGCTGCTCGACGAGATCGCGGCGGCCGAGGATGGTCGGGGCGACGCCGGAGCGGCCCTCACCGCCCACGCCCTGTACTACCCGCCGGCGAACCGGGATTTCGAGGCGCCGCCGGGCACGCGGCCGCCACTCGTCGTGATGAGCCACGGCGGCCCCACGTCGGCGGCCGGCTCCCTGCTCTCTTTCGGCATCCAGTACTGGACGTCGCGCGGCATCGGCGTCGTCGACGTCGACTATGGGGGCTCCAGCGGCTACGGCCGCACCTACCGTGAGCGCCTCAAGGGCAACTGGGGCATCGTCGACACGGTGGACTGCATCAACGCGGCGCGCTACCTGGCCGGGCGCGGCGACGCCGACCCGCGGCGCCTCGCCGTGCAGGGCGGCAGCGCCGGCGGCTATACCACGCTCAACGCGCTTACGCGGCACCGCTTCTTCGCCGCCGGCGCCAGCTACTTCGGCCTCGCCGACCTCGAGGCGTTCGTCAATGGCGGCACGCACAAATTCGAGGCGCAGTATCTCCTCGGGCTCGTCGGCCCGTACCCCGAGCTCGCCGCCGTGTACCGCCAGCGCTCGCCGATCAACCACGTCGCCGACATCACCTGCCCGGTGATCGTCCTGCAGGGGCTCGAGGACGAGATCGTGCCGCCGGCGCAGGCCGAGATCATCGTCGCCGCGCTGCGCGCCAAAGGCCTCCCCTACGCCTACCTGCCGTTCGCCGGCGAGCAGCACGGCTTCCGCAAGGCCGAGAACATCGTCCGCGCCCAGGAGGCCGAGCTGTACTTCTACGGGCGCGTGTTCGGGTTCACCCCGGCCGACGACATCATGCCGGTGACGATCGAGAATCTCGCCTGAGGCGGCGCGCCGCCGGGCACGGGGCGGCGCCCCCGCGGCGCTCCGCAGGCTCGCCCGGTTTCGTCAGTCAGTCGCTCCAGGCGCACGCCAGGGGCAGAAGGCTCGTCGTCCAGGCCCTGACCTCCGGCGAGGGATCCTCCAGACCGGCGACGATCTCCGCCAGGACGTGCTCTTCGACTGTCCAGGAGAGTGCTTCGCGAGCCGCGCTACGGACCGACTCGTTCGCGTCGACCAGCAGATCGGCCACCGTCTCGGCCGCCACCGGCGAGCCCAGCCGGATGAGATCCTGGCACGCCACGCGGCGGGCCTCGGCGTCCTCGCTCTCGGCGAGCCCGAGCAGGTCCTCAAGCGCGCCGCGGCCATGCATCGCGGCCAGCGCGTCGACGTGCTCGCCCTCGTACTCGCCATGGGCGAAGGCGCGGCGGACCACTTGGGCGGCGCGCTCGTCGCCGAGCAGGCCCAGGGCGCGCACCGCCTCCTCGTACAGCGGCCCGTCCACCCCTTGAGTCTCGATGATGAACAGGAGAGGCCGCACGGCGCGCGGGTCATCAAGGCGGCCGAGCGCATCCACCGCGGCGCTGCAATCGTACGGGTAGGCCGCGGCCCAGGCGTCGGCGTCGCGCTGCGGCATCTGCACCGGGCGCGTGGCCAGGGCGATGAGCTTGGGGACCGCGCGCCGGCACTCGAGTGCGGCCAGCGCGTAAGCGGCCGACTGGCGCACGAGCTCGTCCGGGTCGTCGAGCAGCTCGAGAAGCGGCTGCTCGGCGCCGCCGTCGGGGTCGCGCAGGGTCGTGAAGATGAAGGCGGCTGTGGCGCGCACGTCCGGGTCGTCCTCCGCGAAGCAGGCGATGAGGGGCTCCACGGCGGCAGGGCCGATCTCCGAGAGGATGCCCGCGGCATCGTCGCGGCCGCGCTTCGGGTCGCGGCGGATGAAAGCCACGAGGGCTTCCACGGCGGCAGGGCCGATCTCGATGAGCAGCTCCCCGGCCTTCACGCAGGCCTCGTCGTCGGCCTCGTCGGCGTACAGGAGCTCCACAAGGTCGGCGGCCAGGACGCGCAGGCGCTCCAGCGCGGGGCGGGCCTCGGCGCTGAGGCTGCTGGCAGAGATGACCTTGGCTGCCGGGTCGGGCACGGAGCCTCCTCGTGTGTCGGGCGCCGGGGCGGCTTCGCCGGCCGGCGCCGGGCGGCATAGTCTACCTCGGCGGGGCGTCGGTTGCCGCCCGACTGCCGCTCCCGGCGTATACTCCCGGCATGCACCGCCTCACCCGCATCGCAACGGCGGCGGCGGCGCTCGCGCTCTGCGCGAGCCTCTCCGCTGCCCTCCTGCTCGGCGCCGCCGTCGCGACCGCGGCGGCCGCCGCGACCACGGCGGCCGACATCAAGCCGCCGATCGTCCTCAAGCTGATCAGCTTCGGCGCCACGCGCCGGGCGCAGATGGCCGACTACAGCCAGCGTCACTACCACCAGCACACCTACTGGCTCACGAAGCCCAAGGTCGTCGTGCTGCACCATACGGCCGGGGCGAACTGGCGGAGCGCCTGGTGGACCTTCCAGAACAACACCGCCTACAACGGCGAGAAGCCGGGCGTCTCCGCCCACTTCATCATCGGCAAGGACGGCACCATCTACCAGTGCGTGCGCCTCTCGCTGCGCGCCCGCCACGCCATCGGCATGAACTGGAAGTCTGTCGGCATCGAGTTCGTCCAGGAGCCGCGGGACGGCAAGGACGGCCACTGGATGGACCAGCAGATCCTGGACCGCGCCAAGCAGATGCGGGCCGGCCTGCGCCTGGTGCGCTACCTCAAGCTGCGCTACGGGATCACCAACGCCAACGTCATCGGCCACGCGATGGCCAACGGCTCGCCCTATTTCCGCGACTACACCGGCATCAAGAACGCCGCCGGCGACTGGTACGCGGCGGAAGTGAAGCGGTTCCGGGCGCGGCTGTAGGCGCCGCCGCCGCGCCTGACCCTCTCGACGACGGTGCAGTACTACCACCCCGGGCGTACACTGCCGGCATGAGCATCCACCTCCGCGGCATCCACTTCCTCGTCACCTACCGCTGCACGTACGCCTGCGAGCACTGCTTCGTCTGGGGGTCTCCCTCAGCCGAGGCGACAATGACGCTGACGCAGCTCAGAAGCGTCATCGACCAGGCGGCCGCGGGCGGAGTCACCGGCGTGTACTTCGAGGGCGGCGAGCCCACCCTGGCGTACCCGATCGTCCTGGCCGCGGCCCGGCAGGCGCGCCGCCGCGGCCTCAGCGTCGGCATGGTGAGCAACTGCTTCTGGGCGACGTCGGTGGAGGACGCCGAGGTCTGGCTGGCGCCCTTCGTCGACCTCGGCATCAGCGACCTGTCGCTGTCGTCCTACGCCTACTCGGTGGAAGACGTGGATGCCACCCGCCTGCGTAACGCCGTGCTCGCAGCCCGGAAGCTGGGCCTGCCGATGGACGTGCTCGAGGTGGGGGCGCCGGCGGGCCTCGACGTGCCCGGCGTCTGCTCCGGCGAGGTCTCCGGAGTGATGTACAAGGGCCGGGCGGCCGTTGAGCTCGCCCCCGGGCGAGCGGCGCGGCCGCCCGAGACGCTCACGACGTGCCCGTTCGAGGACTTCGCCGACCCCGGCCGCGCCCACGTCGGCCCCGACGGCGAGCTGCAGATCTGCCAGGGGGTGAGCGCCGGCAACGTCTTCGCCGGAGGCGACGGCCCGCCGGCGCTGGCCGACCTGGCCGCCCCGCGCGTCGACGGCCTTGCCGCCGTGCTCGCCGCGTACGACCCGCACGCCCGCCCGGTCGTCCGCGAGCTGCTCGCCGGCGGCCCCTGGGCGCTCGCGCAGGCCGTCGGCCACACGCCGGAGCGCGAGCTCTACGCCGACGAGTGCCACCTGTGCTACGAGGTGCGGGCGGCCCTGCGCAGCGCCGGCCGCTACCCCGAGGTCGTCGCCCCCGGCCAGTGTTATGCGGAAAACGAATCCGAGGAGGAGAGATGCCGTCCGACTGTGCACGCTTCTGGGAGCGGGACACCTACGCCGTGATCGGCCGCGAGGGCAAGACGAAGCACTTCCCCAAGCTCACCTACGGCGCGCTCAAGGAGCGCGGCAAGACCGTCTACGCCATCGACCCCGGCAGCGCAGAGGTGGAGGGCGACAAGGCCTACCCGGACTTCACGACCCTGCCCGGCCGGGTGGAGGCGGCCGTGCTCGAGCTGCCCAAGGAGGAGACGGCCGCCTGGGTCGCGAAGGCCGCCGACGCCGGCGTCGAGGAGATCTGGATCCACCAGATGACCGACACGCCGGAGGCGCTGGCCGAGGCCGAGAAGCGCGGCCTCAAGGTCATCACCGGGCACTGCGCCGTGATGTACAACACGCCCGGCTTCAGCATGCACGCCCCGCACCGCTGGATCTGGAAGCTCATCGGCAAGTACTGACGGCGGCGCCCGGAACCCCAGCTTCGGAGCGTGCATACACTCGATACAGATTTGCATATGGACACCCCCCGGCGCGGGTGAGAGACTCACTCGCGGAGGCAGGCAATCTTCAGACTCAAGGGGGCCCTCTATGAAGAAGCTCGCTGTCATCGTGCTCGCTCTGAGCATCCTCCTCATCGCCGCGGCGCCGGCCTTCGCCTCGCCGCTCTCCAAGGCGATGAGCGTGGACCGCCCGCACGCCACCGCCGTCACGTACGCGCCGCAGCGCGCCATCGCCGGCGAGCGCGCGACCAAGCCGTATCCGAGCTATACCTACTACTCCGAGCTCGGGGCCATCCTCGCCCGGATCGACCGGCAGAGTGCCCGGGTGACTGTCAGGCAGTTCGCCACGTCCGCCGGCGGGCATCCGTTGTGGCTGGTCACGATCCAGAAGAAGTGGGCCTCGCCCGCCGCCAGGCAGCGCTGGCTCAGGTTCATCCGCCTGCAGACGGAGGACCCGGCGGCCGCCCTGGCCATGTTGAAGAAGGGCGGCGACCTGCGCGTCCCCGTCTTCATCAACAACAGCATCCACGGCGGCGAGACCACCGGCGTCGATGCCGGCCTCATGCTGCTCAAGAAGCTGGCCTTCGGCAACGACGCCGCCACGAGGCGGATCCTCGACAACTGCGTCGTCATGATCAACGCCGTCCAGAACCCTGACGGGCGCATCACCGACCTGCGCCAGAACGCCAACGGCTTCGACCTCAACCGCGACTGGGTCGTGCAGACGCAGCCCGAGGTCCGCGCCGTGGCCCGGCAGATCGTCAAGTGGCACCCCACGCTGTTCCTCGACACGCACGGCTACTACGACCCGATGGTCATCGACCCCACTACCAACCCCCACAACCCCAACTACGAGTGGGACCTGTCTCTCAAGTGGGCGCTGCCCGCCGCCTTGGCCATGGAGAAGGCCATCGAGGACAACTCCATCGTCGAGGTCGACATCCCGTACCGCGACTGGATCAACCCGGAGACCGGCAAGAGCGAGGGCTTCGAAGATTACAGCCCGTACTACACGCCGCAGTTCGCCATGTACTACGGCCTCGTTGGCTCCACCATGGAGACCTCCTACAAGAGTGAAGACGGGGTGGATGCCCACTACTACGGCATCCTCGAAGGGGCCAAGTACGCGGCCGCCAACCGCGTCGGCATGCTCAAAGCTCAGTTGGCGCGCTTCCTTCGCGGCGTGAAGGGCATCTCGCAACCGGCGACGGCCGACATCCCCACACCGCTGGACTACGCCTACGCCTACGTGATCCCGGTCGATGACGCGCGGCAGGCCGATCCGCTGCAGGCCCGCCACGCGGTGCGCCACCTCATCAACAACGGCATCAAGGTGTACAGGGCGACGGCCGATTTCACGGTGCCGGCGCCCATCGGCGTCGGCGCGAGCCAGGTGAACGGCGACAACGTCTACCCGGCCGGCTCGTACATCGTGCCGCTCAAGCAGCCGCTGCGCGGGGTCGCCAACGCGCTGCTCTGGGACGGCGAGGACATCTCCGACAGAGCCAACGAGATGTACGACGCCTGCGCCTGGCAGCTCCCCGAGAGCTGGGGCTTCACACGCGAAGAGGTCCTCGAGCCGTTCGCGGCCACCAGGGTCCGTGTGCGCACGGCGGCCGATGCCGCCGGTACGGTGGTCGGCACGGGGCCGACGTTCGTGCTGGCCAACACGAACAACAACGCCGTCAAGGCGGCCAACGCGCTCCTCGCCGGCGGTTTGCTGGTGGACCGCGTCGTCGGCAACGCGCCGGCTCGCGTCGCCGGCAACGGGGCCGCCGCGGTCCCGCTCGGCGCCTACGTGGTGAACGCGCCGCAGGCACGGGTGCGTGACCTGCTCGTATCCACGGCGCAACGGTACAAGGTCGACTTCCAGACGGCCGACCTCACCGGCATCGCCACGCAGCAGCTCTACAACGTGGACCGCCGCGGGGCGATGACGGGGGTGCTCAAGGTCGGCGTCTACAGCGACGACCCGACCTGGTACGCGCTGACGCGCCTCGGCTTCGACGCCGAGCGCATGGCCGCCGATGCCGACCTGTCCGCCTACGACGTCATCGTGGTGGAGGACCCGAGCGGCCTCGACGTCGACGCGGTCAAGACGTGGATCGAGGGCGGCGGAGCCTACATCGCCAACGGTCCGTATGGCATCATCGACGGCGTCCTACGCGTCACTCCCAAGGGCGGCTACGACTGGGACTTCTACTGGGCCAACAACTGCCTGGGCTCGACCGCCTACGCCGAGGGAAGCCTCGTGGCCGCAGGCTACGGCCCGAACGGCTACACCTTCGCCTTCCCCATCACCTGGTTCCAGGTCGATGACCCGGTCGCGGTGGCCGTCGACGCGGCCTATGGAGACTGGTACTTCCTCGCCGGCTACTGGCAGATCGGTGACCCCACCGGATGGGTGCAGGCCGACGCGGCAGCTCAGCCGATCGTGGTCCATGGCTACTACGGCTCCGGACGCGTGACGTTCTGCGGGCCGATGACGGCCTTCCGGGCGGGCACGGAGGCGACCTTCCGGCTGCTCTCCAACGCGATCTACACGGCAAGCTACGACGACCGGCCGCCGATCTGAGACGGGCCTGAGGCACGGCTGAGGGGTCCGCGGCAACGTCCGCGGCAGAGAGAAGGGGCCGGCGGCGCGAACGCGCCGCCGGCCCCTTCTCCATCTCGGGTGCGGCTCGTGAAGGCGGCTGGAGGCGGCGTCAGCCGTTGAGGCCGTCTCCGGCCGGCAGGTCGGCCGGCTGCGGCGGCACCGCGTCCTCGGGCAGGCCGCGGACGTGCTCGAGGGCGCGTTCGGCCGCGGCCGCGCCTTCGCGCAGGCAGTCGCCGATGCCGATCCCATGGTAGGCGCCGCCGGCGAGCTCCACGCCCGGCACGGCGGCCACGGCGCCCTCGATCTTCTCCACCAGCCGGGTGTGCCCGACGCTGTACTGCGGCATCCCGCGCGGCCAGCGGAAGATCTCGACCAGCTCCGGCTCGGCTGTGATCCCCATGATCGCCCGCAGTTCGTCGCGCACGACTCTGGTGATCTCGGCGTCGTCGAGCTGCGCGGCCGCCTCGAGGCCGGCGCGCCCGAGGAAGCTGCGGAGCAGCACATGGCCCTCGGGCGCCCGCCCCGGGAACTTGTTGGAGCTCCAGGTGGTGGCCATCACCGGGCGCCGCTCGGCGCGCGGCACGACGAAGCCGAAGCCCACGAGGCGGTCGCCCACCTGCTCGCGGCGGAAGGCCAGCGAGACCGTCGCCGTGCTGACGTACTCGATGGATGAGAGGCCGGCGGCGGCGAGCGGCGCGGCGGTGCGCAGCAGCTCGCCGCTCGCCCAGGCCGGCGTGGCCAGCACGACGGCGTCGGCCACCACGTGCGTGCCGTCGGCGAGCTGCAGGGCGTAGGCGCCGGGGCCGGCGCCGGAGGTGCCACACCCGGCGCCGCACGGCGCCATGCTGCGCACGGCGGCGCCTCCGTGCAGCCGCTCGGCCGGCAGCGAGGCGACGACAGCGTCGCTCAGATCCTGCAGGCCGCCCTTGAACGAGTAGAAGTAGGAGCGCGGGCCGGCGGGCAAGGCCGCCCCGGCCTGGGCGCCGGCCGCTCCGGCGGAGCCGGCGCCGCCAGGAGCCGCCCCGGCCGAGCCGGCCTTGCCGGCGGCGCGCTGCCGCGCCTGGCGCCGCTTGAGCATCGCCAGGATGAGGCTCCGGTGCTGCCGCTCCATCTCGAGGAACATCGGGAAGGTGGCACGCACGCTCATCGTCTCGGGGTCGCCGGCGTGGATACCGGCGACGATGGGCTCGGCGATGCGCTCCAGAGCCTCGCGCCCGAGGCGCCGACGCACGAAATCACCGAGGCTCTCATCGGCGTCGGCGGCCCCCCTCGCCGCGCCGCCACGCGGCAGCACGAGGTCCAGGCCCATGCGGAACTTGCCCGGCCAGCTCATGAGGCTGCTGAGCGCGAAGGGCACCATGCGGGTGGGCACCATGAGGATGATGCCCTCGGGGAGCTCGTGGAGGCGCCCGCGGGCATACACGAAGCTCTTGCGGATCGCCTCGTTGGACTCGGCGAACTGGTCGCCAAGGCCGAGCCGGCGGGCGAGCGTGATCGGCCAGTGCTTCTCGATGATGGCCGAATCCGGCCCGCCCTCGACGACGAAGCCGTCGCGGCGCACCGTGTGCACCTTGCCGCCGAAACGCGGCTCGTCCTCGTAGAGGTGCCAGTCGATGGATGGATCGGCGGCGCGCGCGTCTTCGAGGACGCGCGCCGCCCCGAGGCCGGCCATGCCGCCGCCGACGACGGCGACACGGAGCGGCACGGCCATCACGCGTGCGCGTGCGGGCCGTCGGGAAGGTGCAGCGGATCCTCCACCGGGCGCCGCGCGAGGTAGTCGACCACGACGTCGGCGAGGGCCTCGATGAACGGCGGCGAGTCGTTGGGCGCCGCCGAGCGCCGGTACTCCATGCCGAGGCCCTCGACCTGCTCGCGCACCACGATGTCGAGGTCGTACAGCGTCTCCACGTTGTCGCTCACGAAGCCTACAGGTACCACGAGGAGCTTCTTCCAGCCCTCGGCCGCCAGGGCCCGCACCATATGGTCGGCCTCCGGCTCCAGCCACTCGCCGCCGCCACGGCCTTTGCTCTGGAAGGCGAGGCGCCAGTCGCCGGGCACGATCGCCGGCACCAGCTGGGCGATAGTCTGCTGGAGCTGGTCGACGTAGGGGTCGCCCTCGAGCACCGTCTCGCTGGGCACGTTGTGGGCCGTGAACAGCACCGCCCACTCGTTGACGTCGCTGCCGTCGAGGGCGGCGGCGACGCGGCGGCTCACGGCCCGCACGAAGCCGCGGCCGGCGTACCAGCCCTCGAGCAGAGGGACCTCGCGGCCGCGAGCTCCGCTCTCGGCGGCGTCGAGCGCCTCGCGGTACTTGCCGCTCGTGAGGCGCGAGGAGAAGGGGCTGAGCGGTACCGCGACGACCTCGGGGGCGTCCAGCTCTTCGAGGCAGGCGGCCACGCTGGGCTCCGCGTACAGGAAGCCGTGGCGCACGCGGACCGGGAAGGCGAGCTCCGCATGGAGGCGCGCCTGCAGAGCCCGGGACTGGCGCGCCGTGATCTCCGGGAGGGGCGAGGAGCCGCCGATCTGCTGGTAGCGCGCCTCGACCACGGCGAGCGTCTCCGGGCTCGCCGCCCTTCCCGTCATGCGCTGCAGGAAGTCGGGAATCTGCCGCACGTCGCCCGGCCCGCCAAAAGCGAGCAGGGCGACGTCCACGAGGCTCTCGGGCATGGCGCGGGCGCTCCTCTCAGATGGACGCCGCGGACAGGCGGTGCACCGCGTCGACCAGGTACTTGACGTTGTCGGGCGGGGTCTGCGGGATGAGCCCGTGGCCCAGGTTGAAGATGTGCCCCGGGCGGCCGCCGACCCGCTTGACGATGTCGGCGACCCGCTCCTCGATGGCGGTCGGCGGCCCCAGCAGCGTGATGGGGTCGAGGTTGCCCTGCACGGCGACCTCGCCGAGCTGCTCCCAGGCGCGGTCGATCTCGATGCGCCAATCCACGCCGATGACTTCGCTGCCGGCCTGCGCCACGTGGTGGAGCATGCCGGAGGCGCCGTTACCGAAGTAGATCACCGGCGCCCCCAGACCCTTCACCTGGTCGATGACGAAGCGCACGTGCGGGAGCACCAACAGCTCGTAGTCGTAGGGGCCCAGCCAGCCCACCCAGGAGTCGAAGAGCTGCACCACCTGGGCCCCGGCGGCGATCTGCGCCTTGAGGTAGTCGACGACCACTTCGGAGATGAGGGTCATCAGGCGGCTGAAGGTGACGGGGTCGTCGTACATGAGCTTTTTCACGTGGGCGTAGGAGCGCGAGTGCCCTCCCTCGACGATGTAGCTGGCCAGGGTGAAGGGCGCCCCGGAGAAGCCGATCAGGGGGGTGCGGCCGTCGATCTCGTGGCGCACCATGCGGATGGCGTCCATGACGTACTGCAGGTCGGAGGCGGCGTCGATGGTGTGTACACCCTCGAGGTCCCTGGCGCCGCGGATGGGCCGCTCGATCACCGGCCCGTCGTCGGCGGTGAAGTGGAAGCCGATGCCCATGGGCTCCAGCGGCAGAAGGATGTCGGCGAAGATGATGGCCGCGTCGAGGTCGAAGCGGCGCAGCGGCTGCAGCGTGACCTCGGCGGCGATGTCCGGCCGCCGGCACATCTCGACGAACGACATCTTCTCCTTGATGGCGCGGTACTCGGGCAAGTAGCGGCCCGCCTGACGCATGAGCCAGACCGGCGTCGCGTCGACGGGGGCACGTGAACAGGCAGCGAGAAAGCGCATCGTCATCCCTTGGTCTGGCGGACGGGCCGCGGAGTCGAGACGGCTATTCTAGCAAACGGGAGCCCGAGGGCTCCCGCCAGCCGCCAGGGCGCGAGGCCGGCGGCGTTTCACTGCGCCGGCCGGTACCCCTCGCCGAGCGCCGCCTTGCGGCACGTGTGGCAGACCGTGAGTGGCGCGTCGCAGGAGCGCGGCGACACGAGCCGGTAGCGCAAGGCGCGGCGGTCGAGCGGGGAGCCGCAGAGGTTGCAGCACCCGCCGTCCGCAAGCGGAGGCACGGCGGCCGGCACCTTCCCGGCCGGCTTGCGGTCGACCGCCGGTCCCGCCGGTCCAGCGGGCCCCGGGTGGAATTTGCTCACGGACCCTCCCCTCACGCGGCACGCGTGGCCTCCGGGGGCGGGGGCCGCGTCGCCGGATGTGCGCACTCAGTTCCTGCCCGCGCGAAGGGCTTCCTAACCCGGTTTCACCCGGACGTCGTCTGCCTGGGCCACGCGGGAGTGCCGCTCCCCTCGCAAGTCGCCTACGGCCACGATAGGATTCGGGCAGGGTAAGCGGGCCGCCGGCCCGCGATCACGGAGGGAGTCAGCATGCGACGTCTGTCCGCCATCTTCACCGGGTTGCTGCTCGCCATCTTGGCGTTGCCGGCCGTGGCCAGCGGAGTGCCGAGCCACGCCGAGCGCGCCGCGGCCGTAGGCCCCATCGGGCCCTCGCCCGCGCCGGTGCCCTCCGCCGCCGCCGGCCCGCGTTTCGTGCCGTTGCCACGAGCTCTGGCCGGCAATGCCACCGTGCTCGTCCACGTGTACGACTACAACAGCAACCCCGAGGTCGGCGCCCCGGTCGGGTGGTGGGTGACGACCGATACCGAGCAGGCTTTCGGCTCCGGCGTCGTCGACGCCGCCGGCCTCGTCACGTTCACTGGGGTGCCCGGAGCGACGGCGAACAACGGCGAGATCGCCATCTACCCGACGTCTGAGGACGCCTACTACGACATCTGGAACCTCGGCTGGCCAGACCCCGCCGGCACCGACATGGGCGTCCAGCCTGGGCGGATCACGTTGCAGCTCAACGCCGGCGGCGACTGGGCCGCCTACGGCGGACAGGCGGACGTCGACGTCTATAGCCAGAACGGTGACGCCTATCAGCTCGCAGACAGCCTTGTGACCCTGACGGATGCCTCCACCAGCGGCGTACCGCTCGCGCTCGGCGGCAGCCTCATGGGTGGCGCCGTCTACTTCTGGTCCGACCAGGGTACGGAGCTGCCGCTGAGCGGCCAGTCGGTGTCGCCGGCGACGACCACGACGAGCGGTGTCGAGGTCGACCAGGCCTCCTGCCAGCGCATCACCAACTCCTCCTGGGCGTCGGGCAAGCCCGGCACCGTCACCAAACTGTCGTTCCAGAACTTCCCGGCGGGCTGGGTCAACTGGATGTACGGGCAGTCGGAAGCGGGAGGCGTCCAGCCGGTGAAGACCTACAGCGACTGGACCTCCCCGGGCGGCACAAGCTGGGTGTCGCGCTCGTTCACGATCCCGACGACGGCCAAGGCCGGCTTCACCTACACCATCCACGCCGAGCACGCGGACGGCCCACTTCTCTTGTCGGAGCCGTTCCAGGTCTGCACCTTCACGCCCTCACGCACCGCGGTGAGCCGCACGGGCACGGTCCGTTTCAGCGGCCGCGTGCCGTTCAACCCGGGGTACGCCAAGAAGCTCATCGTCTACAAGCGCACGACCACGGCCGGCCAGCCCACCGTCAAGGGCGGCTTTACCTCCTGGAAGGGCTGGACCAAGGTGGGGACGTGCATGACCGACACCTCCGGCAGGTACACGACGAAGTCGTTCAGGCCCGGCCGCACGAGCTGGTACGTCCTCTGGTATCCGCGTGACAGCAAGGGCCACTGGGGCGCCTGGACCTCGGTGGCCAAGGTCGCGGTGCGCTGAGCCGCGTCTCAACCGGGCGACTGTCTGCGGGGCGGGGAGTGCACGCACTCCCCGCCCCGCGTTTCTGAGTCGCCAGCCCCTGCGGGGCTTATCCCGCCCAGGCGTTACATAAGTCATCCTAATTTGCAAGATTAGTCTTTGTTATAGGAGAATACTCGGGTCGTCGGCGACCGCGAGGATATCCATGAGCAAGCGCTTCAGCACGACCCCCGATGTGCCGCGCACCGAGGGTGGTGTGCTCCTCTTCCGCAGCTGCCTGGTGTCGGCCGAGTACCCGGGCGTCGAGGCGTCCACCAAGTGGCTCTTCGAACGCCTGGGGATCGAGTACACGGTGGACTCCGCCCAGACCTGCTGCACCGGCCTCGGCTACTACTCCGACCTCATCCCGATCCAGACGGCAGTCGGGCTGGCCGCGCGCAACGCGTGCGTGGCTGTGGCCAGCGGCCACCCCACGATGAGCTACCTGTGCTCCACCTGCTACGCCATCAACAAGAAGGCGCGCAACATCCTCGACGTGGGCGAGGAACGCGAGCAGACCAACGACGTGCTCGCGAAGATCGGCCGGGAGTACGACGACCACGTCGCCGGCACCGTCCAGCACAAGCACACCCTGGAGATCCTCTGGGGGGCGCACCACTCGATCCCCAAGCTCGTGCGCCGCCGCCTCGACGGAGTCAAGGTCGCCACTCACCCCGCCTGCCACTACTGCAAGGTCTTCCCCGACGAGACGCTGGGCAGCAACGAGAACTTCATGGTGCCCGAGGAGCTGCTGCTGCCGGCCGGCGTGACGCCCACGGGCAACTACAACGAGAAGACGCTGCACTGCGGCGCGGGCTTTCGCAACCGCTTCGTCAACCCCTCCATCTCGGTCGCCGTGACGCACAAGAAGCTGCAACGCCTGGCCGAGGAGAAGGTCGACGTGCTGGTCCACATGTGCCCCAACTGCCACACGCAGTTCGACCGCTACCACGACATCATCGCGGCGAGCGCCCGCGAGGAGTACCCCTTCGTGCACCTGCACGTGCAGCAGCTCCTCGCCCTGGCGCTCGGCGCCGACCCCGAGAAGGTCGTCGGCGTGCAGTCGCACAGCCAGGACGTCGACCCCTTCCTCGAGCGCATCGGCGCCAACCGCAGGGCCGCCGCGACGTCCGGAGCGGGTGCCCGATGAGGGCCGGCGTCTTCCTCTGCCAGTGCGGCGGCAACATCAGCGGCGTGCTCGACCTCGAGGCGCTGGCCGAGCACGCCAAGACGCTCGAGGGCGTCACGTCGGTGGCGATCAATCAGTTCCTGTGCGGCACCGAAGGGCATCAGCTCATCTCCCGGGCGGTCGAGGACCGCGGCCTCGACCACCTGATCGTCGCGAGCTGCTCGCCGCGCTTCCAGGGCCCCACCTTCGAGCGCATCGCCCGCGACCTGCGCCTGGGCGAGAACGCCGTGGCCTTCGCCAACCTGCGGGAGGGCTGCAGCTTCATCCACAAGGACGAGCCCGAGCTGGCTCAGGTGAAGGCCGGGAAGATCGTCGCCGGCGCCGTCTCGCGGGCGCGACACCAGGCCGACCTGCCGCGCCGCCGCACCTTCCTGCACCGCTCGGCCCTGGTGGTGGGCGGCGGCATCGCGGGCATGACCGCCGCGGAGGAGCTGGCCGCCTCCGGGATCGAGGTGCACCTGGTCGAGCGGGAGCCATCGCTCGGCGGCTACATGGCCCGCCTCAGCAAGACCTTCCCGACCGAAGACTGTGCCATGTGCTCGCTGGCGCCGCGGCTCACGAGTACGGCGCTCGAGGGGCGCGTGCGGGTGCACACGCTGACCGAGGTGGACGAGATCACCGGCCCTCCCGGTGAGTTCCGGGTCACACTGCGGCACAGGCCGCGCTACGTGAGCGAGGCCTGTGTCGGCTGCGGTGAGTGCGTGCCGGTCTGCCCGGTGCAGTACCCCAACGACTTCGACTTCGGCGTGAGCGCGCGCAAGGCTATCGGCCGCCAGTTCGCCAACGCCGTGCCCAGTACGTTCGCGATCGAGAAGAAGGGCTGGAGCCCCTGCAAGAGCGCCTGCGCCGTGCACACCTCGGCCCAGGGCTACGTGGCCCTTGTGGCCGCCGGCCGCTACGACGACGCCTACAGGGTGGCCAGTGAGCCGAACCCGTTCCCCAGCGTCTGCGGGCGCATCTGCACGCACCTCTGCGAGACCGCCTGCGCGCGCGGCAAAGTCGACGAGCCGGTCGCCATCGCCAGCCTCAAGCGCTTCGTCGCCGACACGGCGCAGCCCACGCTCGCCGTGCAGCCGGCGCCGGTGGTCCACGAGGAACGAGTGGCCGTCGTCGGCGCCGGGCCCGCCGGGCTCACCTGCGCCCGCGACCTCGCCCAGCTCGGCTACCGGGTCACCGTGCTCGAGGCGCAGCCCGTGGCCGGCGGCATGCTGGCTACCGGCATCCCCGAGTACCGCCTGCCCAAGGCGGCGCTCGCCCGCGACGTCGCTCAGGTGTTCGGCCTCGGGGTCGAGCTCAAGACCGGCGTCCGCGTCGGCACCGACGTCACGGTCGACGGCCTTATCGAGCAGGGCTACGCGGCCGTCTACCTGGCCCCTGGCCTGCAGAAGAGCGCCGCGGTCGAGCTCCCGGGCGGCGGGCTCGACGGCGTGACCTTCGCCGTCGAGCTGCTCCGCGAGCTCAACCTCGGCGGCACGCCGCCGGTCGGCGAACGGGTCGTGGTCATCGGCGGCGGCGACGTAGCGCTCGACGCCGCCCGCTCCGCCATCCGCCTGCAGCAGCAGGCCGGCAAGGAGCCCGCCGTGACACTCGTGTACCGGCGCACCATGGTGGAGATGCCGGCCAACGCCGGCGAGGTCGAGGAGGCGCGCGACGAGGGTCTCACGGTCGAGTTCCTCGTCCAGCCACTCGAGATCCTCGGCGACGGCGGCAGGGTCGCCGGCGTCAAGCTGCGGCGCTGTGAGCTGGGCGCGCCCGACGAGTCTGGCCACCGCCAACCCGTCGTCGTCGAAGGCTCCGAGTTCGAGCTCCCCGCCGACACCGTGATCTTCGCCGTCGGCCAGGCGCTCGTCGATGACTTCGCCGAGGGTTGCGGCGGCCTCGAGCTCGAGGCCGGGCAGATCCGCATCGACCGCGACACCCAGATGACCACTCGCGAGGGCGTGTTCGCCGGCGGCGACGCGGCCGCCGTGGGCTTCTACACGGCCATCGAGGCCGTCGCCGCCGGGCGCCGCGGGGCGGCCGCGATCCACAACTTCGTCCGTGGCCGGCAACTGCTGCCGGTGTGGGACCACGAGCGTGACGTGGCCTGCCCCAGCGATGAAGACCTCGAGCAGGTCAGCGTCGGTCAGCGCGTCTCGATGGCGATGGTCGACGGCCTGCTGCGGCGCGCGACCTGGACCGAGGCCAGCGCAGGCTACACGGAGGAGGAGGCCCGCGCCGAGGCCGCGCGCTGCCTCGCCTGCGCCGTCTGTAGCGAGTGCGGCAGTTGCGTACGCGCCTGCCCCAGCGGCGCCATCGACTGGGATCAGGCCGAGACCGGCGAGGAGATCACGGTCGGCGCCCTGATCATCGCCACCGGCCACCGCGAGTTCGACGCCGCGCGCAAGCTCCCCCTCGGCTACGGCCGCTACCGCAACGTGCTCACCCAGAGCCAGGTGGCTCGCCTGCTGTCGGCCAGCGGGCCGACCGAGGGCGAGCTCCGGCGCCCCAGCGACGGCGCCGTGCCCGAGAGAGTGCTCATGCTCCAGTGCGTGGGCTCGCGCGACTGCACGAGCAGCGGCAACACCCACTGCTCGGCGATCTGCTGCCTCTTCGCCACCCTGCACGGCTCGCTGATCAAGCAGCACTACCCCGGCACCGAGGTCACGATCGGCTACACCGACCTGCGCGCCGCGGGCAAGGCGCATGAGGAGTACTACCGGCTTGTGCAGGAGCGCGGCGTACGCTACGTGCGCGGCCGCGCCGGCGAGATCCAGGAGGAACGGGACGGCAGCCTGCGGGTTCGCTTCGAAGACACGATGACCGGGCGCAAGCAGGAGGAGCTCTTCGACCTCGTGGTGCTGAGCGCCGGCCTCGAGGCCAGCGAGGGCACCGGCGACATCGCCCGCGTGGCCGGCCTGCAGACCGCGGGCGCCGGCTTCATCAAGGAGTACCACCCCAAGCTGCGCCCCGTCGACACGCAGCGCAGCGGCATGTTCGTGGCCGGCACGGCGCAGGGGCCCAAGAACATCCCCGATTCGATCGCCCAGGCCAAGGCGGCGGCGGCCCGGGTGATCGGCATGCTCAGCTCGGGCTTCGTGCTCACGCCGGCGCAGGTGGCGGCGAGCGACCCGTCGGTCTGCATCGCCTGCGGCGTCTGCGAGGCGGTCTGCCCCCAGGGCGCCGTGGCACTCACGCACGGTGCCGTCGCGCACAGCGAGGTCGACCCGAACAGCTGCCGCGGCTGCGGTATCTGCGCGGCCGAGTGCCCGACCGGCGCCATCCAGCTCGGGGGCTTCAGCGACGACGAGGTGCTGGCGGAGGCGACCGACTGATGGGCGCCGGCACCGCGGAGCGCGCCGCCACGAACGCCGGCGCCCGGCTCCCCGAAGCCGCGGGTGACCGCCGGGCGGCCCCGCGGCCCGCGTCCGCCAGCGGACGCAGCGTGGTCGCCTTC
>JBAZPK010000029.1:0-18564 GCA_041648235.1 Thermoleophilia bacterium | reverse complement strand
AGGCATCCTCGAGGTGCCGGGCTTCGCCGGTGATGGCCCTGACGCGCGCAACATAGAGATCCTCCGCCGCCTGGCAGTGGGCCCCCGGTGAGCGGCCGCGTCGTCAGCGTCGCCTCCCCGACCGACGTCGTGCTGGCCACGCTCTGGCGCGACCGGCTGGCCGAGGAGGGCATTCCGGCCGAGCTCGGCGGCGCGCTCATGGCGACCAGCGTCTACGTCATGCTGCCGCAGCTCGCCACCATCGACGTCCTCGTGAGGGAGGAGGACGCGCCGCGCGCCCGGGCGCTCATCGAGGGATGGCGAGGCGAGGCCGCCGACCGGTCCGGCGAGGCTGGCACCGGCCCAAGCTGAGAGGGGACGGCGCCCCGCGGGTATACTGCCGGTGCGCCGCAACGCGGCGCCGCCGACCCGGACTGCGAGGTGACGCCATGGAATTCGTACCCGTGACCACCGTCAACGACGCCGGACTGGCCAACATCATCCGCGGCGTCCTGGAGCAGGCCGGGGTCGAGGCGGTGATCCATGGCGGTGACGCCGAGGATGTCTACCCAATGCCGTCGGTCAACCCCTTTCAGGTCCTCGTAGGCCAAGCCGACCTCAGCCGCGCCCGCGACGTCCTCGCCCAGTTCGAGACCACGCCGGAAGACGCCGAAGACGACGAGTAAACCGCCGGCGTCTGCTATCATGTGCCTGCTTGCAGCGTTTTTCCTGCCCCTTGGGGCTGCCTCCACACGGGAGTGATGATGTTGGGACGCATCTTTGGCCGCGGCAAGGACGAACCGGACAAGGCGGTGTGTGCCGCCTGCGGCCGCACTCTCCTGGCCGGCGAATGGACTCAGAGAGTCCCGGAGGCCGGCGGCGAGGAGCGGATAGTCTGCTCGTTGTGTGCGCAGACCTACGCCGGCGAAGCCGACGTGTCGGCTGCCGGCCCCACGCCGGCCAACAACGGTCGCGTGCGGGAGTCCCGCACAGAGTCGCGGAGCGAGAGCAACGCGTTCTGGAAGGCCCTCAAGGACAAGGACGCCGAGATCGAGGCCTTGCAGGGTCAGCTGGCGCGCGCCGAGGCCGAGAAGCAGGAGCTCGCCGGGCAGCTCGCGCGCCTGCGTGCCCAGGTCGCCGGGGAGCCCGCGGCGGCGGCGCCCTCGGGCGACGTGCAATCGCCGGGTGAGCCGCTGCAGGCTGAGGCGCCGGCCGAGTTCGCCGGCGAGATCGCCGCCCTGCGAGAGGAGGCGAGTGACGCGGCCGCACCCACGGCTGCCTCCGAGGACACTCAGCCGCTGCCGGCGCTCACCGACGCGCAGGTCGACGCGGCCGCGCCCGCCGCCGCGGCAACTTCCGCGGCGGCGGCAGCGGCCGCTGTTCCAGACTCCGCGGCCGTTCCTTCTGGGGAGGTCCCGGAGGCGGCCGCCGCCATCGAAGAAGAGGCGGGGTCGCTTACGCTGCTGCAGCGCGGCGTGGACCTCCTGAACGTGAGCCGGGTACCGGCCAAGATCGCCGAGACGAACGAGCAGCTCGGCATGCCTTCCGTGCACGTCGGTTTCGACGGTCAGACCGTGGCCGTCACCTTCATGTGGTCCATGGGCTGGTACCGGTTCCACGTCGACGGCGAGACCGGCGCGGTGCGCATGGCCGACCGCGGCTACGACGAGCTCACGGGCCTGCAGCCCAACGCCGGCGTGCGCGCCGACGGCAGCGTCCAGCTGGCGCCGGCGCAGATCAGCCGCGCGGCGGCGCAGCGCCCCGCGGCGGCTCAGACGCCGCCGGCGGCGGCGCGCCTCGGCGAGCCTGAGTCACCCAGCATCGTCGCCCAGAAGCCTCCCGAGATCCTCAGCAAGTCACTGCTGGGCCAGCGCAGCGACGACGAAGCCTCCTCCTGGGACCAGACCCAGGCCCGCGAGTTCAACTGGGATCGCTGAGGGCGCGGCCGGCAGGCGCCGGCCGCGGAACGACGAAGGGCCGGGAGGCGCCGCACGGCGCCTCCCGGCCCTTCGTTCTGCGCCGGCCGGTCTTTGGGGGCCGGCCGCCACCCTCACCCGTCAGAAGCTCGCGCCCAGACCGCCGCTCATCAGGCCGCCGAACATCTCGTTCATCAGCTTGTCGAACGGCAGTGCCTTGGCCGGCGGCTTGACCGTGACCGGCTCGCCAAAGCCACTCATCGTCATGGCGGCCTTGAGCGTCATGCCGTCGATGCCTTCCATGTCCTTCTGACCCTTGGTGTCGAGGACCACCCTCCAGGCAGCCTTGCGCAGGTACAGGGTGTCGACCTCGAACCAGTAGTCGGCAGTCGCTTCACGCACGCCGTCAGTGAGGGCCTCGACCTGCTTCTTGTTCTCCGCGAGGCCCTGCTGCAGCTGTTCGGCCGTGGCGGGGTCGCCCAGCTGCTTTCCGAGGTCGGGGTCCTCGAGCTGCTTGAGAAGGTCCCGGGCCATCGCCTTGGTATCCACGGTGCCTTTCACGTGATACACCTGCACGCCCTCGAGGGCGACGGTGTCGACCAGCTCGTACTGAATGTCCCAGGCTTCGGGGTCGAGGCCCTGCTTCTTGAGCTGGTCCATCGGTGAGAGGCTGTCGGCGGCCGTCTCGCTGAGGCCTTTCGAATCCTTCTGGTCCACCTTGTAATACTTGCCCTGGTACTGCACCCAGGCCTTGTCGCCGGCGGCGATCAGGCCGAAGTCCAGATTCTGGCCGGCGATGCCGACATCGAGCCTCGTCTCGACGGCCACCGGATCGGTCGAGCTCTTGCCATCCGCGCGCAGCGTGAGGCCCTGCGACAACATCGCCTTCTGCGTGGGGTCGGTCATCTTGGCGGGGTCGCCCTGCAACTCGAGCGCGAGCTCGGCGGTGAAGGAGCCGCTCTTCACGTCCTTCATCTTCTCGGCGCTCTGCTCGACGATCTGCTGAGCGGTGAGATCGGCCACCGGGGCGGCACTGGTCGAGGCCGCGGTGTCGGGGCTCGAGGAGTCGCCCCCACACCCCACGGTCGCGGCGAGCAGGAGCGCGCTCGCGACGAGCAGCAGCACCCACGTTGTCAGGACCTTGCGTGGCATCGGATCTTCCTCCCTCTCCGGCGTGGCCTGGCGCGCGACCCGGTTGACGCGGGGCTTCGCATTGTGCATCTTCTTTCGACCTGGGCACGGTCCTTCTTGAGGAACGGTGCCCGGCGCCTCAGTCTGTGGGCCGTTTGGGCGAGATCACCACGGCGCGGAACGGCTCGTTGCCCTCGGAGAGCGTCTCCACGCGAGAGTGGTCCTTGAGGTACAGGTGGATCACCTTGCGCTCCGCCGCGGTCATCGGCTGGAGCGTGACGCTCACCGCCTCGCGCGCCACCTGCTGTGCGGTGCGATCGGCGAGTGATTTGAGCGCCGCCTCGCGACGCTCGCGGTAGCCTTCGGCGTCGACGACCACCTGGCGGCGCTCGCGGCGGTCACCGTTGACCACGATGGCGGCGACGAACTGCAGGGCGTCGATGGTGGCTCCGTGGCGGCCGATCAGCAGGCCGAGATCGTCGCCGCTGATGTTGGCTTTGACGCCCTCAGGGGTCTCGCTGGCCGTGACTGCGGCCTCGACGCCCATCAGCCCCACGGTGGTCTGGATGAAGTCACGCAGCACTTCGGCGCCGGGCGGCAGATCGCCCTCCACGCGCTGCCCGCTGGGGCGCAGCCGCGCCTCCACGCGAGCCTCCATCTTGCCGCGCCCGAAGAACCCGCCCTTGCTGCCCTCGTCGAGGACCAAAAAGTCGACGTCGGCTGCATTGACGTACGGGACCACCTTGCGGAGCTGGTCCAAGGCCTTGCGCTTGGCCTCCTCGATGGTGGTCGCGCCGGCGATGGTGGCGAACTCCGTGTCTTCGTCTTCGGTCTCGTCGACGGCGTGAAGGTCGTTCAGCTCTGCCATCGCTACCTCCGCTCCCTCAATGGGTGACGACGGCCGGGCGCGGCATTCCTCAGCCGCTCGCCGGGCCGTTTCTGGCCTTGCCTTTGCCGGCCGCCTGGCCCGGCTTACGCTTGCCCGGCGGAGGCTTGCGGCCCGTCTTCCTGGCGCCCGAGGAGGCACCGGGCGGCTTGGCCGCGCCCTTGCCCGCGGTCCCGGCCTTGGCGGCCTTCTCGGCGCGGCGCTCGGCGACGAGCTCTTCGCGGGTCTTGGCGCGGCCGTCCTGCGAGGACATGACGGCCTCCATGAAGCGGCTGCGCCTGGCCGGCCTGGCGCTCATCGTCGCCAGGTCTTTGGGCTTCATTACCTTGCGGATGATGATCTGCTGGCCGATGGTCCACAGGTTGGTCGTGACCCAGTACACGAACAGGCCGGCCGGGAAGCGGAAGAGGAAGAACACGAACATGATCGGCATCGCGCGCATGATCATCTTCTGCGACTTGTCGGTCTGCGCCGTGAGCATGAGCTCGGTGGAGACGAGCTGCGACACCACGTAGAGGACCAGGAGGATGTAATACGGGTCCGGGTCGCCCAGATGCGGGATCCACAGGAAGCTCGCGTCGGCCAGGGCACCCGTCATGGCCTTGTCCAGGTAGCCGGTGCCCTTGATCGCGTAGTAGAGGCTGATGAACACCGGCAGCTGCAACACGATGGGGAGGCAGGAGGCGAACGGATTGACCCGGTGCTCCTGGTAGAGCTTCATGGTCTCCTGCTGCAGCTTGGCGCGGTCGCCCTTGTGCCTCTGCTGCAGCTCCTTCATCTTGGGCTGGATGGCCTGCATGGCCTGTGCCGAACTGAACTGCTTCCAGGTGAGCGGGAACAGCACAAGGCGCACGACGATGGTGAGGCCGATGATCGCCAGGCCCCACGCCCAGCTCTCGCCCAGGCCGCCGGACGACAACCACTCGTGCAGGCTGACGAGGATCCAGTGCAGCAGCTGGATGAGCTGCTTGAGGAGAGGAAGGTCAACCATGTGCGCCCACCTTGGGATCGACGTGCCCGTGATCGCCGCACGCCGAGCGCGGCGGCACGGGGTCATACCCGCCGTTGCTGAATGGGTTACAGCGCAGCAGACGCCAGCCCGCGAGGCCGAGGCCGTGCAGCGCACCGTGCTCGCGAAGGGCACCGATCGCGTAGTTGGAGCAGGAAGGATAGTACTTGCAGCGCTGCCCGAGGAGCGGCGAAAGCGTGTACTGGTACACCTTGATCAGCAGGACGAAGGCCTTACTCATGAGCCGGGTCCCCCGTGAGCACGCCGGCCCGGGCGAAGAGCTCACGCACCGCCGCGCCGACCGCGCCTTTCTCACCCGCGTTCTCGCGAGCGACGAGCTCTAGCAGTTGTGGGCGCGCGATCACGACGAGATCGTACTCCTCGGCCAGATGCCCCGCGCAGCCCTGGTAGGCCTCGCGCAGCAGACGTTTGACACGGTTGCGGACGACGGCTCCGCCCAGCTTCTTCGAGACCGAGAGGCCCAGTCGCGGCCCCTCCGCACCTGCGTCGGCAGGACGCCTGAACGAGTAGAGGACGAGGAACCGGGAGGCCGTGGAGCTCCCCTGCCGATAGATGCGCTGGAAGTCGGACGAACGCGAGAGGCGGGGGCGCTTGCTGGCCATCGGCCGCGCGGCTAGGCGGTGAGGCGCTTGCGCCCCTTCTGCCGCCGCTTCTTGATGACCAACCGACCCGCGCGCGTGCTCATCCGCTTGCGGAAGCCGTGGGTCTTGCTGCGCTTGCGGGTGTTCGGTTGATAGGTCCTCTTCACAGCGTCCTCGCTCGATCGTCGATACTCAGAACGTGCAGTATAGCGGCGCGGCGGAGGCCGGGTCAATTTGCGGAGCCCGGCCTCCGCCGCGCCGTTCCGCGCTCCCCCCGGCTAACAAAAGGCCTGCGTCCTGCCGATAGCGCGAGTGGTTGCACCTGTCGAGAAAGCAGGGTGATGTTACTCGAGGGATCCATTCATCGGTTCGACCTGGCCGCCGTCCTCCAGTTTCTGGCGCAGAGCGGCGCCACCGGCGTGCTCGAGGTGCGCGACTTCGAGGAGTACGGCTTCATCTACCTGGTCGACGGGCAGGTGGAGGCGATCTCGCTGCCGATCACCGACGAGAAGCTCGGCACCCGCCTCGTGAAGGCCGGCTGCCTCAGCGCCCAGCAGCTCGCCGAGGCACTGATGGAGGATGCGGGGCTCTCACACGATCAAAAGAAGCTCACGCCCCTGGGGCAGCGCCTCATCGAAAAGGGGTTCACGAGCGAGGCCCGGATCCGCGAAGTGATGGCCAGGCAGACGAACGACCAGGTGTTCGAGCTCGCCCACTGGAAGAACGGCCTGTTCATCTACGACGAGCCCGAGCAGATGCCGCACTTCCAGGTCACGATCCAGGGCGACGTGCAAGGACTGCTGCTCGACGCCTACCGGCGGATCGACGAAGGCGAGCGCGCCCGCAAGGCGGAGACCACGGTGGAGAACGAGGTCTGCTACGCGTGCCCGCTGGACGCGGAGTGCACTGAGGTGATCCGCGCCAGACACCTCAAGCGGGACGTCTGCCTCTGGCGCGAGATGGGCGCCGTCCTCGACGAGGGCTACGAGAAGCTCCGCGACGCGCGCCAGCTCTACCGCTCCAAGGAGGAGGACGCGGGCGCCGTGCTCGACGCGTCGCTCGACGGGGAGTAGCGTTCCCCCAGGCGTCCGCCGGAGGCGGCATGGCGAGGGATCCCCAGAGATGAGCGACGCGCCCCCTTCCGGCGGCGAGCTGCGGCGTAACCCCGTGAACGGCAAGCTGGTCATCGTTGCCCCGGCGCGGACGCGGCGCCCCAGCGACCTTGCCACGCCTTCCACTTCGCCGCCCGGTCCCTGCCCGTTCTGCGCCGGCCGGGAAGCGCTCACGCCCCCGGAGGTCGATGCCGTGCGCCCCGGGGGCGGCCCGCCCGACTCGCCCGGCTGGAGGGTGCGCGTGGTGCCCAACAAATACCCCGCCCTGGCCGGCCGGCACGAGGTCATCGTGCATTCGCCGGACCACACGGCGGAGCTCGAGGACCTCGACGACTCTGCCCTCCTCGAGGTCCTCGAGATGTGGCGCCGCCGTCTGGCCGCGCAGTACCGCGCCGGCGCGGCGGCCGCGATCCTCTTCGTCAACCGCGGCCGCGAGGCCGGCGCCTCGCTGGCCCACCCGCACGAGCAGCTGGTGGCCACTCCCGTGGTGCCGCCACTGCTCCTGGACGAGCTGCTCGCCTTCGAGCGCTACCGCGAGCGCTATGGCGGCTGCGTTCTCTGCTCGGAGATGGAGGGGGCTGGCGCGCGGGCCGTGTTCGGCGGTGAGATGACCGCCTGGGTGCCGGCGGCCCCGCGGTTCGCCGGTGAGCTCTGGCTCGCGCCCGCAGAGCACGAGGCCGACCTGATCGCCGCGGACCCGCGCCCGCTGGCCGGCGGCTTGCGGCGCGCCCTCGCCGCGGTGAGCGCCGCCACCGGAAGAGCCCCCCTCAACGCCTGGCTGCACACGGCGCCCGCGGACCTGCGGGGGGCCTTCCACTGGCATCTGGAGATCGCGCCCCGATTGTCGACCCTCGCCGGCCTCGAGCTGGGCGCCGACATCAGCCTCGTCGGCCTCGATCCGGAGGCCGCCGCGGAGGCCTACCGCGAGGCGCTGCCGCCGCACTGAGCGCCGCCCCCGGCGCCCCCCGAGCGGCCGGGCGCCGGAGAGACCCGGCTCATGCCGCGGCGGTCGGCCCGCCGAGCCGCAGCGCGAGCTGCCCGCAGGCGGCCTCGATCTCACCGCCCGGCGAGCGCCGCACCGTACACGACACGCCGACGGTCTCGAGCCGCTCGCGAAGTGCGGCCACATCGGCGGCCCGGGGCCGCGCGAACTCGCCCCCCGTGTCGTTGTAGGCGATGAGGTTGAGGTGGAAATGCGGGGGTCGCACGCGCCGCGCCAGCGCCTCCACCTGCTCGACAGTGTCGTTGACGCCGCGCAGCACGACGTACTCGAAGAGGACCTTGCGGTGCGTGCGCCGGACGTAACGCGCGCAGGCGGCGAACACCTCGTCGAGCGGGTACGTCCGGTTCAGCGGCACCAGCCTCTCACGCAGCTCGTCCGTGGCCGCATGCAGACTCACGGCCAGGTTGAGCTGCAGCGGCTCCTCGGCGAAGCGGTCGATGCCCGGCACGACGCCGACCGTCGACACCGAGATCGAACGCGCCCCGAGCGCAAACCCCTCCGGGTCGTTGAGAAGCCGGCAGGCACGCAGCGTCTCGTCGTAGTTGTGGAAGGGCTCGCCCATGCCCATGAACACGACGTTGGTCACCTGGCGACCCCCGGCACGGAGGTCGCGCGCGAAATGGAAGACCTGATCGACCATCTCCTCGGCGCTCAGGTCGCGGCGGAGGCCCAGCCGGCCGGATGCGCAGAAGGCGCAGCCCACGGCACAGCCGACCTGCGTGGACACGCAGACGGTGGCGCGCTTGGCGTACGCCATGAGCACCGCCTCCACGGGGTGCCCATCGGCGGTGGTGAACAGCACCTTGCGCGCCGCGTCACGCGGCGCCGACCGCGACTCCACCTCCTCGAGGCTCAGCGGGCTCAGGCGTTCCGCCAGCGCCCGGCGCAGCGACAGCGGCAGGGAGGTGATCTCGTCGAAATCGGCAGCAAGGCCGCGCGTGAGCGCCTCGTACACCTGCCGGGCCCTGTAGGGCCTCTCTCCGAGCTCCGCCAGGGTGGCGGCGATTGCGCGTAGGTCGATCACCCGCTCATTGTACGTTGCCGAGGGCAGGGAAAGGCGGATGCCTGCGCGAAGAGTACCCTGCAACGTAGCCGTCTTCATCGTGCAGGGCATGGATCAATGACAACCGTGCAGATCGTAGGCATCGCCGTCGCTGTGGCGGTCGTACTCCTCCTCGTGGTCGCACTCGCCGTCACCCGCGGGCGCGGCCGGCAGGCCGGAGGCTCCGCCACGCCCACCGAGAGCTCCTTCCTCGACTCCGCGCCGCGGGACACGCTGGCCAGGCTGGGAACAGCCGAGCACGCGATGGAGGACGTCACCCTCGACCCCGTCGCGGACCGTGAAGGGCCCCTCCAGGCGGCCCTGGAGTGGCCCGCCGAGAGCGAGACCCTCGAGGTACCGGCGATCCCGCCAACGCCAGCGGCTGAGGCGGCGCGGACCGTCGCGCCGGAGGATCGCGGCCGCGGGCGGGAGGCCAAGTCGCCTCAGCCCGGCGGTCGCGACGGCTCGCCTGCCGCCGCGGCGGGCGTGGCGCCGGGTTCGGGCGGGCGCGTCCTGCCGCTCTCCGACATCATCGTCACCACCAGCAGTAAGACCGTCGACCTCGACGACCCCGAGGTGCGGCGCATGCTCACCGAGCTGGTCACGCTGGAGATCGACCAGGCCGCCGAGCTCCGCGGCCAGGGCCAGATCATCGATGCCGTGCTCCAGCTCACCGAGGCCGAGAAGATCTCTCAGGCCCTGGGCATGGCCGAGTCGGCCGGGCACATCCGCGAGATGATGGAGGAGCTCGGCGAGTCCTGAGCCCGGCGCAGAGCTGTTGAGCCGCCCCGCTAGTTCGTAAGGCTCTGAAGCGGGGCGGGAATCCGCCCCCCTCGCCCCACGAACGCGTCGTTGCCGGCGCCGCTGACGGCCATCACCGCGGCCTCGCCGAAGAGCCCACCCAGCTTCACCCAATCGCCGACCTTCTTGCCGAAGGCCGGGATGAGCCGCGCACCCGTGGTCTTCGAGTTGATCATGCCGATCGCCATGACGTCGGCGATCATCCCGGCGAGCGCGTTGCGGCTGATGTCGCCGGGCACGACGATCATGTCGAGGCCGAGCGAGCACACGGCCGTCATCGCCTCGAGCTTCTCGATGCTGAGCACGCCCTCGGCGGCGGCCCGGGCCATGGCCGCGTCCTCGCTCACCGGGATGAAGGCCCCCGAAAGGCCGCCGGTCGACGAGGTGGCCATGGTGCCGCCCTTCTTGACCGCGTCGTTGAGCATCGCCAGGGCGGCCGTTGTGCCGGGCGCGCCCACCCTCTCGAGGCCCATGCTCTCAAGGATCTCGGCGATCGAGTCGCCGACCGCCGGCGTGGGCGCCAGGGAGAGGTCGATGATGCCCATCTGCGCGCCGAGCATTTCCGAGGCCTCACGGGCCACGAGCTCGCCCACCCGGGTGATCTTGAAGGTGGTGCGCTTGATGAGGTCGGCGAGGTCGATGAGCGAGGCCTCGGGGTGCTGCTCCACGACGTTGCGCACCACGCCGGGCCCGGAGATGGCCACGTTGACGCTCACTTCTGGCTCGCCACTGCCGTGCAGGGCGCCGGCCATGAACGGGTTGTCCTCCGGAACGTTGCAGAACACGACGATCTTGGCGCAGCCGATCGAGTCGTGGTCGGCGGTCAAGCGCGAGATGGACTTGATCACGTCGGCCATGCGCACCACGGCGTCCATGTTGATGCCGGCCCGCGTGGAGGCGACGTTGACCGACGAGCACACGCGCTGCGTGCCTCCGATGGCCTGCGGGATCGCCTCGATGAGCGCCGAGTCGGAGCGCGTGAAACCCTTCTGCACGAGGCAGCTGAAGCCGCCGACGAAGTCGATCCCGATCTCCTCGGCGGCGGCGTCGAGCGCGTGCGTGACCTCCACGTAGGCGGCCGGGTCGTCGCTTCCCAGGATGTGCGCGATGGGCGTCAGCGACACCCGCCGGTTGACGATGGGGATGCCGTACTTCTCCTCGATCTCGCGCGCCACAGCCACCAGGCGCCCGGCCCGGCGCACGATCTTGGCGTGCACCGCCTCGGCGACCTGGCGCGGGTCGCGTCCGGCGCAGTCGGTGAGCGAGATCCCCATGGTGACGGCGCGCACGTCGAGGTTCTCGGACTGGATCATGCCGACGGTCTCGAGGATCTCCTGATCGGTGATGAAGACCAAGGGGGGCTCCTGCGCGAGGTGGGCGCCGCTAGATGCGGTGCATGAACTTGAAGATGTTCTCGTGCTGGACGTGGATCTGCAGCCCGACCTCGGCGCCCGCGGTCTCGAGCGCACCCTTGAGCTCGGCGATCGTGGTCTCGGTCTCGTCGAAGGACACGAACATGATCATCGTGAACATCCCGTTGGAGACCGTCTGGCTGACGTCGTCGACGTTGGCGTTGTGGGCGGCGATGGTGGTCGCGACGCGAGCCAGGAGGCCGTGGCTGTCGGGGCCGAGCGCGGTGACGATGACGGTTGTACGCAATGGACGAACCCCCGGGAGCCGGCGGGCGGGAACAGGCGGATAGTATACTAGAGGCTGATTCCGATGCCCCCCGCTCCGAGCCCCACAGACGCCGTGCCGCCACTTCGCGACCGCCTCGCCACTCTCGACCGCGGTCTGTCGCGGCACGTGGCCGTTCGCTGGCCCCACCCGCGCTGGTTCACCCTGCCGCTCAGCGGGCTGTCGCTGGCCGCCAACTACGGCGTCCTCTGGTACGTCGCCGCCCTCCTGCCCTGGCTGTTGGGCGAGCCGCGGCCGCTGGCCCGGGCGCTCTTCGTCGCCGTTCCGGTGACGGCGGTGGAGGCCGCCGGCTACCTCATCAAGCACCTCGTGTCGCGGCCCCGGCCGCCGGTCGCCGACCCGAGCCAGCCCACGCAGATCCCGCTGCCCTTCAGCAAGTCCTTCCCCTCCTCCCACGCCAGCATGGCGATGGTGGGCACCTTCACGGTGGGCGCCATGTACCCGGCGGCCATCCCGGCGCTCGCCGCCCTGGCCGCCGGGCTCTGTTTCAGCCGCGTCTACCTCGGCGTGCACTACCTCGGCGACGTGCTTGGCGGCCTGATCTTCGGGCTGCTGTTCGGCACCGCCTGGGTATGGCTCGTGGCGGGCCCGGCCTGAGATGCCGGGGCTGCGCACACGCGGAGGCATGCTGGCGATCGTCGTATCGGCAGCGCTGGTGCTCGCCATCGGCCTGGCCGCCGCCGGAGCCTTCCGTGGCTGCGCGCCGGCCACGCAGAAGGAGGGCCGGCCGTCGCAGGCGGTCTCGGCCACGGCCTACGGGGCCGTGGCCCGGGTCACCGCCAAGGCCTTCGCCGGCACGGTGCCCCACCGTGTCGCCGACACCTGGGGCGAGATCAAGGCGCGCGAGTTCGTCTTCGACACCTTCCAGCAGTACGGGTACTTCCCGCGCACCCAGGAGTTCCTGGCCGGGAAGGGCGCGCGGCGCGTGCACTCCGCCAACATCGTCGCCGTCAAGCAGGGTGAGTCTGCCGAGCGGCTCATCATCGGCGCCCACTACGACTCGAGCCCGGCAGGCCAAGGGTACTCCGACAACGCCAGCGGCGTGGGGTTGCTGCTCGAGACCGCGGCGCGGATCAAGGCGCAGGTCACGCCGTACACCCTCGTGTTCATCGCCTTCGGCGCCGAGGAGCGAGGCCTCGCCGGTTCCCGCTACTACGCGCGCACAATGGACGACCTGGAGCGGAGCGCGACCCTGGGGATGATCGACCTCGACGCGGTGGCCGGCGGTGATCAGCTTTCGGTGGTCAGCCGCTTCGGCGGCGCCACGTGGCTGCGCGACGACACTCTCGCGGCCGCCAAGAGCCTCGGGATCACCCTCGGCTCCAGCCCCGCGGCCGGCGGGCGCCCCGCGGGCGTGGTCCTCGCGCCCAGCGACGATGAACCGTTCGCGCTGCAGGACATCGCCACGGCGACCCTCACGGCCACCAATTGGGGGGCCTCCGGCTCCGGCCTGGTACCCACCGCCGAAGGACGCCTGTGGCACACGCGCAGGGATACCGTCGCCTACATCGAGGAGACCTACCCGGGGAGGATGAGGCGGCAGTTGGCCGACCTTTCACGCCTCCTCGAGGCCATGCTCACCAGCAAACTGGAGAAGCGCCCGTGAAGCTCGGCATCGTCGGTTTGCCGAACGTCGGCAAGACCACCCTCTTCAACGCCTTGACGCACGCCAACGCGGCCGCGACCGCGTACGCCTACACCTCGGCCGAGTCCAACCACGGGGTCGTCGCGGTGCCGGACCCACGCCTCGACCGCCTCGACGAGGTCCTCGAGACGCCCAAGAAGGTCAACGCCACCATCGATGTGGTCGACATCGCCGGCCTTGCCGAGGGGGCGAGCCGCGGCGAAGGCCTCGGCAACCGCTTCCTCGCCGACATCCGCGGAGTCGACGCCGTCGCCCACGTGCTGCGCGCCTTCGCCAACCCGGAGGTCGCTCACGTGCGCGAGACGGTGGATCCGCGAGCCGATGTGGAGCTCGTCGAGACCGAGCTCGTGCTCGGCGACCTCGAGCTCGTGGAGCGGCGCGTCGACAAGGCGCGCAAGGCGGCCCGCAGCGGCGACAAGGCCGCGCAGCGCGAGCTGGCGACCCTCGAGGCCCTCGTCGCCGCGCTCGAGCAAGGCCGCCTGGCGCGCGCCGTCGAGCGCCACGCCGACGACGCATCTCTGTTCCGCGAGCTGGCCCTGGTCAGCGACCGCCCGGTGCTGTTCGTCCTCAACACCGACGACGGCGTGGGCGCCGCGGAGGCCCTTGCCACCCACGCCGGGTTCGTGGAGTGGGCGCGCGGCCGGGGCGACCAGGTGGTCGCCGTCGCCGCGCGCCTCGAGGCCGAGCTCGCCGATCTGGAGCCCGAGGACGCGGCGGAGTTCCGGGCCGAGCTCGGCGCCGACGAGGGCGGCGCCATCGGCGTCTTCCTGCGCGCCGCCTATGAGGTGCTCGGCTACATCACCTTCTTCACCGGCGACTTCCGCAGCAGCGAGTCGCGCGCCTGGCAGCTGCCCCGCGGCTGGACGGCCAAGCAGGCCGCCGGCCGCATCCATTCCGACATCGAGCACGGCTTCGTCCGCGCCCAGGTCGTCAACATCGACGACCTCATCGCACTCAAGTCGTTTCATGCCGCCCGCGAGAAGGCGCTGCTGCGCACCGAGGGCAAGGAGTACGT
The DNA here is from genome assembly GCA_041648235.1 of Thermoleophilia bacterium. Lineage (GTDB taxonomy): Bacteria > Actinomycetota > Thermoleophilia > UBA2241 > UBA2241 > CAIXSE01. The sequence continues at coordinate 4,725 of JBAZPK010000029.1, read as the reverse complement.
GGTGCAGGACGGCGACGTGATCAACTTCATGCATACCGGCTGAAAGCCGGCGGCCGCGGCGCGCGCTCAGCGCAGGGCGTCGACCTGCGCCCCGCGCGCCCGGCGGCGCAGACGCGCGGCGACGAACGTCAGCAGCCCGCCGTACCCGAGGCCAAAGACGCCGATCGCCCAGCCGACAGACACGGGATCGTCGGAGGGGACGGCGATGAGCGCGACCCCGGCGAGCAGTGAGAGGCCGCCGGCGAGCAGGAGCGATGCCTCGCTCCCCGCCAGGCGGCGCAGCCGCACGCCGGCCTCGATCTCGGCCACGCCGGTGATCACCGCCCAGGCGGCCAGCAGCGCCAGCAGGCTGAGGCCGCCGATCGCCACCCACGCCAGCGCCACGGCCCCGACGGCGGTACCCACGGCACCCTCCACGAGCACCAGCCACCACTGCTCCAGCACGTCGCGCCCCGCCACCGCCACAGCGACGAGCACGAGGCCGTCGGCGAGCGCGAACCCGCCGAACGCGACCGCCAGCACATGCTCATCGAGGCCGGGCCACAGAAGCACCACGAAGCCGAAGACCAGGGCGGCGAGGCCGCGCACGGCGGTCATCCACCACTTCTCATAGAAACCGGTCAACGTCCCCCTATCGTCGCCGTCCGGCGACGGGGACGCAACCGGGGGCCTTGCCCCGGGCGCAGGTATCAGGCCCGCGCAGCCGTCAGGTAGACTGGCCGGCAGAACACCGCCAGGAGGGATCATGCCCGTCATCGAGGTCGAACACCTCAGCAAGCGCTTCGGCCGCAAGATCCTCGCCGTCGACGACGTGAGCTTCGCCGTGGAAGCCGGCACGATCACCGGCTTCCTGGGCCCCAACGGTGCCGGCAAGACGACCACCCTGCGGATGCTCGTCGACCTCGTGCGACCCACGGCGGGCAGCGTGCGCGTGCTCGGCGGCAGGTACCGCGAGCTCGCGCGCCCCGCCACGCGCGTGGGGGCGCTCCTCGACGCCTCCGGCTTCCACCCCGGGCGCTCAGGCCGCAACGCCCTGCGCATCGTCGCCGCGGCGGCGGGCATCGACGCCACCCGCGTCGACGCCGCCCTCGAGATGGTCGAGCTCACCGGGGCCGCGCGACGCGCCGTGAAGGGCTACTCCATGGGCATGAAGCAGCGGCTGGCCCTGGCCTGCGCGCTGCTGGGCGACCCGGAGGTGTTGCTGCTGGACGAGCCGGCCAACGGGCTCGACCCCGAAGGCATCAGGTGGCTGCGGGGCTTTCTCCGCGCCCGCGCCGCCGAGGGGCGCACCGTCCTCGTCTCGAGCCACGTGCTGGCCGAGGTGGAACAGACCGTGGACGACGTGCTCATCATCAGCAAAGGTAAGCTGCTTGCCCAGGGGCCCATCAGCCGGCTGGCCGCCGGCGCCGCCCCCGTCGTGCGGGCCCGCAGCCCGCAGGCGGAGAAGCTCGAGGCGCTGCTCAAGGCCCGCGGCGCCGCCGTCAACCGCCTCGAGGCGGCGCTCGCCATCCGCGGACCCGGCAGCGCCGAGGTCGGCGAAGTTGCGCACGCCAACGGCCTGGTGCTCCACGAGCTGCTGACCGAACAGCCGAGCCTCGAAGACCTCTTCCTGCAGATCGCCGGCACGAGGAGGGAGCAGTGATCGACCTCATCCGCGCCGAGGTGCTCAAACTGCGCAGCACGCGCACGGCTCTGGGGCTGCTCATCGCCGCGATCGTCGTCAGCGTCGGCCCCGCGATCCTGGTCATGTCCCTGTTCCCCCGCGACCTCCTGGAGGGCGAAGAGGGGGCGATGGCCGCGGCGGCCACCGGCCTCACTCTGGTCCCCGTGCTGGCGGTGGTGTTCGGTATCCTCGGGATGACCAACGAATACCGGCACGGGACCATCACCTACACCTATCTCGCCACGCCGAGGCGCCTGCTGGTGATCGCGGTCAAGCTCATCTGCTACGCGCTCGTGGGCGCCGCGGTGATGGCGATCACGGCGCTCCTCGTGGTGGCCGTGATCGCCCTCGTCACGGCGCTGCGTGGCATCGGGTCGCCGTCGTGGCTCGACACGGCGACCGTCTCCGACGCCGAGACACTGCGCGACATCGGCATGTTCCTGGTCGCGGTGGGCTTCATGACCGGCTTCGGCGTGGGCCTCGGGGCCCTGTTCCGGGCTCAGGTGCCCACCGTGGCCGGAGTGCTCATCTGGGCCCTGGCCATCGAGAACATCATCACCGCGGTCAGGCCGGGGGTCGGCATCTACCTGCCGTTCACCGTCTTCATGCAGCTCAATTTCGGGCCGACGGCGAGCACGGGCGACGGCGGTCTGCAGCTGCTCTCGCGCCCGGAGGCGTTCCTGCTCAGCCTCGCCTACATCGCCGTGGTCAGCACCGCCGCCGTGTACATCTCGATGCGGCGCGACGTCACCTGACGGCGAAGGGGCGGGCGCCGGAGAGCACCCGCCCCCGCCGCAGCCGGCCACGAGGGCCTTCGCGAGCTTTCGCCGCCGGATCAGGCGGGAGCCGGCGGCGTGAACACGCGCGCTTCGAGCTCCTTGTCGAGCTGGTACAGGCCGGCCGGGTGCTCTCCCGCCATGGTGAACTTGTGCACCATGCCACCGGCCGTCTCCTCCTCCTCGACCTGCTCGGCGATGAACCACTGCAGGAAGTTGTAGGTGGCGTGGTCCTTGAGCTCGAGGGCCAGTGAGGCGAGATCGTGAATGCGGCCGGTGACCTTCTCCTCGTGCGCGAGGGCCTCTTTGAACATGTCGAGGCCGCTGGGCCACTCGGTCCGCGGCTTGGCGATCGCCTCCAGGGTCACGCGGGCACCTCGCGTCGTGACGTAGTCGAACATCTTCTGCGCGTGTGCGAGCTCTTCCTGATACTGCACCGTCATCCAGTTCTGGCCGCCGGGCAGGCCCAGCTCCGAGAACTGCGCGGCCATCGACAGGTACAAGTACCCGGAGAACAGCTCCCAGTTGATCTGCTCGTTGATCGCGTCTCGAATCCTCGTGTCCAGCATGGTCCCACCCTCAGTCGGTCGCGGTTGCGCCCTCTTTCTACCCACCCCAGGTGGGGGGAGTAAACTGCCCGGCGTCGAAGATGCCCGGTGACGCCTTCGCCGCGGCCGTGGGTCGCCGCGCGGCGACTTGGAGACCCCGACCCGCACGAGGCAGCATGAGCCGAGCATTCGTCAAAGAGCCCGATGGGGGCATCCCCGACGAGGGTCTTCCCGAGCGGCAGCTGAGCGACCACCCGAACTATGTGACCCCCGCCGGCCTCCGGCAGCTCGAGGAGAAGGTCGGCGAGCTCGAGGAGCGGCGGCTCCAGCTCCGGGACGCCGCCGAGGACGACGCCCTGAGCGAAGAGCAGCTGGCGTTCGTCGACCGCGACCTGCGGTACTTCACCGCGCGGCTGGAGAGCGCGATCCCTGTGGACCTGCACCGCCAGCCACGCCGGATGGTCAAGTTCGGCGCCGCCGTGACCGTCCAGGAGGACGGCGGCGCCCGGCACACGTTCACGATCGTCGGTGAAGACGAGGCCGACCCCAAGGCCGGCAGGATCAGCTATGTCTCGCCGCTGGCCGAGGCGCTGCTCGACGCCCGCGTGGGCGCCGATGTGCTCTGGCGTCGCCCGGCCGGGAACCGGCGGATCACCATCGAGGCCATCGACTACCCGGAGGAGTAGGCCGCCGCTACTCGAGGACCGTCGTAAGGTAGGCGGCGGTCGGCTCGCGGCCCAGCAGCAGGCCGGTGACACCCTTCTGCGTGTCCCAGCCGTAGGAGCGCGAAGGGTTCTCGTCGCTGAGCACGGCGAGTGCCCAGTGCCTGCCGCCCTTGTCGAGCCACGCCGCCTGGTTCATCAGGTGGTTGTCCAACCCGAGCCAGCCGCCCTTGAAGTACACCGTCCAGCCCTCGGGGCCGGCGGCCGCCGGGATGCCCCAGCGCTGCATCCGCGTGATGCCCGAGAGGAGCTCGCGAGCGAAGCCGCGCCGAGCCTTGGGCACGTACTCGAGGTAGCCGTAGAAGAAGCGCGCCTGGTCGGCAGCCGACACGCGCGCGTCAAGCCAGCTCGTGCCCTGCTCGTAGTCGTCCATGCCGGCGAGAGCCGCGACCGCCTTCATGCCCCGTGCACCGACCACGCCGAAGATCGTGTTGGCGCTCGCATTGTCGGACTCCTCGATCATCGTCGTTGCAGTGGCATCGAGGGCAGGGTCGGGCTTGGGATGCTCGCGCAGGCAGGCGGCGAGCAGGATGGCTTTCGCCAGGCTCGCCGCCTGGTACGTGCGGTGGGCGCGCAGGCCGTGCAGCTCGCCGTTGCTGTCGACGACGGCCACGGCGACGCTGCCGCTGCGCGCGCCCGCCCATTCGAGCGCCGCGGCGATAGACGCGGCGCCGGGGTACCCGGGCGCCAGCGGCGGCAGGACGCGCAACTCGGCCGCCGCCGCGCTCTGCTCCTGCGCGCGGGACGCGTCGCGCGCATGGACGAGGTACGTGTAGGAGCCGGCCGGCAGGTCCAGCACGAGCGTCAGCTCGCGCTCCGTGCCGGCCGGCGCCGCGCTCGCGATTCGCCTCGCCAGCGCACGCTCGCCGTCGGCGCCCAGGACTTCGAGCGTCACCTGCCAGGTGGTGCCTGCGGGCGCGTCGATGCGGTAGGTCAGGCGCGCCGCTTCGCCACGGTGCACCTCCACGCCGGCGAGGGCGGCCGTGCGCACGGCCGCCGCGGACGGCGAGGCGGCC
>JBAZPK010000028.1:0-18634 GCA_041648235.1 Thermoleophilia bacterium | reverse complement strand
TCGGGGCTGATGCGCCATCTGGTGGACGCCGGGTACGCTGTCTCCGCCGGCGTCCTCAACGCGCTCGACAGCGACGAGGCCACCGGGAGCGAGCTCGGCCTGCAGATGGCCGTGGAGGCGCCGTTCTCCCCTGTCGGCGACGAGGCGCACGCGCACAACCTCGAGCTGATGCGCGCCGCCGACCTCGTGATGGTCGCGGCGGTGCCGGTGAGCCACGGCAACGCCCGCAACATCGCCGCCGCCGTTGAGGCCGCGGCCGCCGGCACGCCGGTGTGGGCGGCCCGGGGCGTGCTGGACGACGACTTCACCGGCGCGACCGGCGAGCTCGCCGCGGCCGGCGCCCGCTACTTCGCCGGCGACGAGGAGATGCTGGCGGCGCTCCGTGAGCGCGGCGCGCCTGCGGCGGCCGCGCCGCCGGGCGAGTGAGACGGCGCCGATCGCGCGGCGTTCGCTTCGCGGGGCGCCGCACCTCCTCCGGTGACGGCGACGGGGCGGGGAGCCTTCCGGCTCCCCGCCCCGGTAGTGCCGCCGGTCTGCGCCCGGCGGGTCCTGGCAGCCAGTCTCTAGCGGTTGACGGTGCCTTCCCAGGTGCTGATCTGCTTCTGCTTCTTGTCGGCCTCGGTGAACCAGCGCGTGGTGACGCACTTGGTCTCGGTGAAGAAGTTCACGCCGTCCTTGCCGAGCACGTGCTGGTCGCCGAAGAAGGAGTCCTTGTGCCCCGAGAAGGGGAAAAACGACACCGGCACGGGGATGCCCACGTTGATGCCCACCATGCCGGCGTGCGTGCGCCGCGCGAACTCGCGGGAGTAGTAGCCGCTCTCCGTAAAGATGCAGGAGCCGTTGGCGTAGGGGCTGCGGTTCATGATCGCGAGGCCCTCTTCGAAGTCGTTCACGCGCTTGATGAACAGCACCGGGCCGAACGCCTCTTCCTGGCCGCAGGTCATCTCCTCGGTGACGTTGTCGAAGATGGTCGGGCCGACGAAGTGGCCGCCCTCGAAGCCGGGGACGACGATGCCGCGGCCGTCGAGGAGCAGGTCGGCGCCCTCTTCGACGCCCTTGTCGATCCAGCGGATGACGGATCGCTTGTGGGCCGCGGAGACGACCGGGCCGAGCTCCGTCTCGGGGTCGTAGGCGGCGCCCACGACGCGCTCGTCGGCGAACTGCTTCATGTAGCCGATGAACTCGTCGGCGACGGCGTTCTCGACGCAGATGACGGGCAGGGCCATGCAGCGCATGCCCGCGCAGCCGAAGGTGGAGTTGATGATGCCGCGGGCCGCGCGCTCGAGCGAGGCGTCCCTGAGGACGAGGCCGTGATTCTTGGCCTGCGTCTGCGCCTGGACGCGCTTGCCGTGCGCGGCGGCGATGGAGTAGATGTGCTTGCCCACCGGCGTCGTGCCCACGAAGCTGACGCCGCGGACGGCCGGGTGCTTGAGCAGGACTTCGGCCTGCTCCTTCTCGGCCGTCACGAGGTTCACGACGCCCTTGGGCAGGCCGGCTTCATAGAGCAGATCGAGCAGGCGGCCGCCGGTCAGAGGGACCGGGTTGGCGGCCTTGAGCACCAGCGTGTTGCCGGTGGCGATGCACAGCGGGAGCATCCAGCCGAAGGGGATCATCGCCGGGAAGTTGAAGGGAGCGATGCCGGCGAACACGCCGAGCGGCTCGCGGTAGCTGACCGTGTCGTGGCCGGCGGCCACGTTCATCAGCGACTCGCCCTTCATCAGCATGGGCGCCCCGACGGCCAGCTCGCACGCCTCGATGATCTTGACGACCTCGCCGCGGGCCTCGTCGAGGTTCTTGCCGAGCTCGGTGGAGACCAGGACGGCGATCTCCTCCATGTGCTCTTCCATCAGGGCCCTGAACTTGAAGAGCACCTGGGTGCGCCGGGTGATCGGCAGGCTGGCCCACGGGCCGAAGGCGGCGTGGGCGGATTCGATGGCTTCGGTGACCTCGGCCTCGGTGCACATCGGCGCCTCGGCGATCACGTCGCCGGTGTTGGAGTCGGTCACCGGCAGGTACGTCTCGGTGGCTGATTCGCGCCACTCGCCGTCGACGCAGTACTTGAGAGTGCGCACTCGTGTGACTGCTGCTGCCATTGCGTTTCCTCTCGTGGGCGTGCTCTTGGTTACGTCCGGACCGTGCCGGATTCTCCGTGTCTCATGCGTCCGCGCGCCGCGGTCGGACACCGGACGGCGTACCACCCCCCTACAGGGCTCGACTCGGAGGAGCACTACGAGAGCCTTGACTCCACGTACGAAGAACGCGCGGCTCGCCAAGCGGGGTGCCGCACCTCAGAGTGTAAGGGGCCGAAGACTGGTGAGTAAAGCGGGACCGGCTCGCCGCCTGCGCCCGCCGCGGATGCACCCGCCGGGCGTCGCGGGCGCGTCGCACCCTCCGCCCGGCGCTTCTCGTCAGATGGTCGCGTGCGCCCCGGCGTCGACGTGCACGACCTCGCCGGTGATGGCGCGCGAGAGGTCGCTGAGCAGGAAGACGGTGGCGTCGGCGACCTCTTCGGTGGTGACGTTGCGGCGCAGCGGCGTGTGGCTCTCGAGCAGCTCCAGCATGCCGCTGAAGTCCTTGATCGTGCGCGCCGCGACGGTGGCGATCGGGCCGGCCGAGACGGCATTGACGCGCACCCCGGCCGGCCCCAGGTCAGCCGCCAGGTACCGGACAGCGCTCTCCAACGAGGCCTTGGCCGGGCCCATGACGTTGTAGTTGGGCACCACGCGCCAGGAGCCGGCGTAGGTCATGGTCACGATGGCGCCGCCGCGCGTCATCAGGCGCCGGGCCTCCCGGGCCGTCGCGATCAGCGAGTACGAGCTGATGTCGTTGGCTTGTGCGAACCCATCGCGGCTGGTCTCCACGAAGCTGCCCTGCAGGTCTTCGGCCGGTGCCCAGGCGATGCTGTGGACCAGCCCGTCGAGCACCGGCATGAAGGTGGCGAGCTCGTCGATGGCGGCGCGCACAGCCGCATCACTGCTCACGTCGCACTCGATGAGCGGGGCGCCGCCGAGCTCGTCGGCCAGCGTCTGCACGCGGCGCTTGAGGCGCTCCGCCTGGTAGGTGAGCGCCACGCCACCGCCCTGTGCCTTGACCGCCAGGGCCACAGCCCAGGCGATCGAGCGCGAGTTGGCGGCGCCCGTCACGAGGACGTTCTTGCCTTCGAGCAGACCGGTCATCGAGACCTCCGAGTACGACGGGGGCAGTGTACCCGGCGTGAGGGCCGGGCGCACGGCCGGCGCGCGGCGGCGGGTGGGCGGCTGCGTGCGGCGCTCCGCCGGGAGCCAGTCAGCGCGGCTTCTCGGCGAGCAGCAGGAACTGGCGCGCCCAGTAGTCGCGGAACACGTAGAGCGACAGCGCGAGGCAGGCGACGCGGACGGCGGGGTAGCGGGTGAAGTAGGGCTTGACGCGGAGAACGCGCAGGCCGGCTCCCTCGAGCAGCTCCGCCATATCGTGCTTGGCGAAGAAGCGAAGATGGGTGCGGTCGAAGATCCCCGACTCGTTGCGCGGCCAGCGTTTGCGCAGCAGGCTGGCGAAGACGACCACGTTGGACACGTTGGGCAGGGAGACGACCACGACGCCACCGGGCCGCAAGCGGGTGAGGGCTTGGGCCAGCACGACCTCGGGCTCCGGGAGGTGCTCGAGCACGTCGCTGGCGAGGATGGCGTCGAAGAGCTCCTCGCCGAGCTGCGCCGCGCCGAGGTCCGTCAGGTCGCACTCGACGACGGCGTCGAGGCGGGTGCGAGCCTGCGCCGCGGCGCCCGCGTCGAGCTCGACGCCGACCACCTCACGGGCGCCGGCGCGCTTGAGCAGGGCGCCGTTGTGGCCGCCGCCGCAGCCCAGGTCGAGGACGCGCAGGCCCGTGGGGTCCAGCAGTTCGAGGAAGGCCGGCTTGGCGTCGCTGAAGTAGCCGGCCTTCGGCAGACGCAGACGCTGCAGGCTGGGCCGTGGCAGCCGGCTCACGGCAGCCGGACGGTGGCCGGGTCGGTGCCGGCCGGCAGCTCGAGGGCCACGGCCACGGCGCCCCGGTAGCCGAACGTGAGCGGCTCGAGAGCGCCCAGCTCCGGGAAGGCGGCGGCGGCGTCCGTCGCGGTGGTCCGGACGCCCGTCTCCGGCTCGGGGCTCGCTTCGCCGACAGGGCGCAGCAGCAGGACGACGAGCGCTCCGACCGCCGCCGGCCGCTCCACGACGCGCAGGCGCACGGTCGCCGGCGCCTGACCTTTGAGCGTGCGCACGACCGCGAAGCGCTGCAGGGCCCCGTCGGCTGACCGCGCCTCGGCGAGGACGATGAGGCCGAAGCCGTCCAGCGGTGTGGCGGACTTGGTGGCGCCGGCGCCGGCGAGGCCGGGGGTCGCAGCCTCGTCGGCGGCCGCCCCCCCGCGCAGGGTGCCCGTGTCGGCCGGCTGGCGGGTGATGTACGTGAGGCCGACGGCGAGGGCCAGGACGACGGCCGCCACCGGCGCCAGCACGCGCAGCCAGCGAGGTGACGCGCCACGCGCTCGCGCCGGCGGCCGAGTGCCGGGAGCCAGGTACTCGTGCAGGCCCGCCCAGCGACCGTCGCTCAGGTCGGTGTAGGACTCGTCCGGCGCCGGGACCGCGGCATCCACGCGGGCGCCGATCTCCGCCACCTCGGCGCGCATCCGCGCCAGGCGGCGTTGGAGCCCGTCGTCGTGCGCCGCCGCCTCCTCGAGCTCGGCATCGCCCCCGAGGTCGAGGGCGAAGGCCAGCAGGCGATCGTCGTCGAATCCGCCGCCACCGAACAGACCGTCTTCTTGGCTTCGGTCAGGCATCGCGCTCGAACCCACTCTCCTGCAGCGTCTCACGCAGCCGCTTGACGGCTCCGTGCAGCCGCGACTTGACGGTGCCAACGGGGACCTCCTGCGCGGCCGCGATCTCGTCCAGCGGCAGATCGGCGAAGTAGCGCAGCGCCACGCACTCACGCAGCTCGGGCGTGAGCCCGGCGAGGGCTCGGCGCAGGGCCGGGTCCAAGGGCTCCACGGGAGCATCCGCCACGCCGGCGGTAGCCGTCTGCCGGAGCTTCTCCAGCGTCCCGTACCGCGTCTTGCGGCGCCTGCCCTGGTCGCGGCCGGTGTTGAGGATGAGGCGGTAGAACCAGCCCAGGAAGGTCACCTCGGACGGCAGGCGAGCGCGGTACACCTTGATGAAGACTTCCTGCACGGCGTCGTCCACCTCCTCGCAGAACCCTTGGAGGAAGAGGATGCGGCGCACCTGCGGCGCGTAGCGGCGGAAGAACTCGGCGCGCGCCTCCGGCTGCTCTCGACGCAGCTGGTCGACCAGGCCCTGCGGCAGTTCCTCTATGGCCTTCCTCCAGGGTGAGAGACGCCGTTGCCGCCCGGCGGGTTCGCCGCGCCGGGCGCGGCAAGTATAGCGCGGCCGCCGCGCGGGCAGGCGGCGTGACGAGCGCGGCCGCCGCGGGCGCCGGCGGCGTGGCGGGCCGGCCCCGGTGTGCGACGGCGCTCACGCGAAGCCCAGGCGACGGACCTCCTCGACGAGCTCGTAGCCGCTCTGCTCGCGGACGCGGCGCCTGACCTCCGCCGCCAGCTCCACGATGTCGGCGGCGGTGGCGCCGGGCTCGGCGATCAGGAAGTTGGCGTGCTTGGCGCTCACCCGTGCCCGGCCGACCGCGAGCCCCTTGAGGCCGGCGTCCTCGATGAGCCGGGCCGCCGGCAACTCCCGAGACGGGTTCTTGAAGAAGCTGCCGCAGCTCGCGCATTCGAGGGGATGCTTGCGGCGCCGCAGTTCGGCGTCGCGTGCGATCTGCGAGAGGAGCTCGTCGCGCCTGCCGCGGCGCAGCAGGAACGAGGCGGAGAGGACGACGATGTCGGGGCGCAGCTTGAGCAGGCTCGTGCGGTAGCCGAAGTCGAGCCGCGCGGGCTCGACGACGTGCTCCTTGCCTTCCTCGAGAACGTGCACGTCCACGAGAGCGTCGCTCACAGAGCTGCCGTAGGCGCCGGCGTTGCCGACCACGGCGCCGCCGACCGACCCGGGGATGTTGGCGGCGAACTCGAGGCCGGCGAGGCCCTGCCCGGCAAGGTCGCTGATCAGGCCGGGCAGTTCCGCGCCGGCCTCCACGCGCAGCAGCTCCTCGTCGAGCGTGGCGCCGTCCGCGCGGGCGAGCACGACGAGGCCGGCGATGCCGGCGTCGCCGACGAGGACATTGGTGCAGCGCCCGAGGACGGTGACGGGCAAGCCGAGTTCGCGCGCCGTGAGCACGGCGTGAACGAGCGTGCCGGTCGTGAGGGCGCGGAACAGGTACTCGGCGGGGCCGCCGACGCCATAGGCGCAGAGCGGCGCGAGGGGCACGGCCTCCTCGAGGCCGGGCAGCTCGCGCCGCAGCGTCTCGCGGATCTGCGTGTCGCCGGCGTCCACGCGCTCATGCTAACAGGTCGCACGGCGGCCTTGACTTGACGGCAGCGGGCGCCTAATATCCCTGAATCCTGGTAGGAAGTAGGATTAGCTCACGACGGAGCGGCATGATCCATCTCTCGACGAAGAGCGAGTACGCTATCAAGGCTCTGGTGCGGCTGGCGCTGGCCAACGGCTCCGGGCCGGTCCAGGCACGCGACATCGTCGCGTTCACCGGCATCCCCCCCAAGTTCCTCGATCAGGTGATGCACGACCTGCGTCAGGTGGGGCTCGTGGAGAGCCAGCGCGGCAAACGCGGCGGGTACGTGCTCACCCGCGACCCGGAGACCGTGAGCTTCGCCGACGTCATCGATCTCATCGACGGCTCGCACGGGGGCAAGGGGCGAATGCGCGGCGGCGACCAGGCCGAGCCCCTGGTCGCACCCGTGTGGCGCGCGGTGCGCGAGTGTACGCGCGCCGTGCTCGGCACAGCCACCATCGCCGACGCGGCCGCCCGGGCGACAGGCAGCCCCATGTACTACATCTGACGGGAGACGAGACGACATGAGCGACAGCGAGACGACACAGACTCCGCAGGGCTTCGAGACCCTGGCCCTGCACGGCGGGCAGGTGCCCGACGCCACGACCAACGCCCGCGCCGTGCCGATCTACCAGACCACATCCTACGTGTTCAACGACGCCGACCACGCCGCCGCCCTCTTCGGGCTGCGGGAGTTCGGCAACATCTACACGCGCATCATGAACCCCACCAACGATGTCTTCGAGAAGCGCGTCGCGGCTCTCGAGGGCGGGGTCGGCGCGCTGGCCTTCAGCTCCGGCTCGGCGGCGGTGACGTTCAGCATCCTCAACATCGCCGGCGCGGGCGACCACATCGTCAGCGCCAACAGCCTCTACGGCGGCACCTACAACCTGTTCGTCCACACGCTGCCGCGCTTCGGCCTCGACGTCGAGCTCGTGGACCCGGCGGACCCGGAGAACTTCCGGCGGGCCATCAAGCCGAACACCAAGCTGCTGTACGCCGAGACGGTCGGCAATCCCAAGCTCGACACGCTGGATCTCGCGGCCGTGGCGGCGATCGCGCACGAGGCCGGGATCCCGCTGATCGTCGACAACACGATGCCGACGCCGTACCTCCTCAGGCCGATCGACCACGGGGCCGATATCGTCGTGCACTCGGCGACCAAGTTCATCGGCGGCCACGGCACGTCCATCGGCGGCGTCGTCGTCGACTCGGGCAAGTTCGACTGGTCGCAGAACGACAAGTTCCCCGGCCTCGTCGAGCCGGACGCCAGCTATCACGGCCTCAAGTTCTACGAGGCGCTCGGGCCGATCACCTACATCATCAAGCTTCGCGTGAGCCTGCTGCGCGACGTGGGCGCCGCGCTCTCGCCCTTCAACTCCTTCCTCTTCCTTCAGGGCCTGGAGACGCTGCACCTGCGCATGGAGCGCCACAGCACGAACGCCTACCGCGTGGCGGAGTTCCTCGAGGAGCACCCGAAGGTCGACTGGGTCAGTTACCCGGGTCTGCCGACGCATCCCGCGTTCGAGTTGGCGAAGAAGTACCACTACCGCGGCCTGTTCGGCGCTATCGTCGGCTTCGGCATCAAGGGCGGCCGCGACGCCGGGCGGCGCTTCGTGGAGAGCACGCAGCTGCTGTCGCACCTCGCCAACATCGGCGATGCCAAGTCGCTGTGCATCCACCCGGCGACCACGACGCACTCGCAGCTCAACGTCGAGGAACAGCTGCTCACGGGCGTCAGTGACGACTTCGTGCGCCTGAGCGTCGGCATCGAGTCGGTCGAGGACATCGTCGCCGACATCGACCAGGCTCTGGCGAAGGCCTGAACGACGGAGGCCGGGGCGGGCGGCGGGCGGCTCTTCCGCCCCCCGCCCCCCGCCGCCCGCCCCGCTCCGGTACAATCACCCGGCGATGAGCGAGCGGCACCAACAGAGCAAGGAGATCGGCGACGTCCCCACCGGCACCGGCGAGGACACCGGCAACGCCGGCATCGTGCGCACGAAGCAGGTGACGTTCGACCAGCCCGGGCAGCGCCTCGCCCTCGAGGGCGGCGGGGAGCTCGGGCCGCTCACGCTCGCCTACGAGACGTACGGCAGGCTGAGCGAGGCGCGCGACAACGCCGTCCTCGTGACGCACGCCCTGTCCGGAGACGCCCACGTGGCCGGCCGCCACAGCGCCAACGACAGGCGCGCCGGCTGGTGGGACATGCTCATCGGCCCGGGCAAGGCACTCGACACCGGGCGGTACTTCGTCATCTGCAGCAACGTCATCGGCGGCTGCTCGGGCTCGACCGGACCGGCCTCCGAGAACCCCGCCACGGGCCGGCCGTACGGCACGGACTTCCCGATCATCACCATCGCCGACATGGTCAATGCGCAGGCGATGCTCCTCGACCACCTCGGCATCGACAAGCTCCTCGCCGTCGTCGGCGGCTCGATGGGCGGCATGCAGGTGCTCGAGTGGGCCATCGCGCACCCGCAGCGGGTGCACCTCTGCGTGCCCCTGGCCACGGCCGCCCGCCAGCCCACGCAGGCGATCGCCTTCAACGAGGTCGGCCGTCAGGCCATCATGGCCGACCCCAACTGGCACGACGGGCATTACTACGGCGGCAGACCGCCCTCGAAGGGCCTGAGCGTCGCCCGCATGGTCGGCCACATCACGTACCTCTCGGACGAGGCCATGCAGGAGAAGTTCGGCCGCCGGCTGCGCGATATCCATGACTACTCGTTCACGTTCTCGGCGGACTTCGAGGTCGAGAGCTACCTGCGGCACCAGGGGCTGGCCTTCACCGATCGCTTCGACGCCAACAGCTACCTCTACATCACCCGCGCCCTCGACTATTTCGACCTCACGCGCCAGCACGGCAGCCTGGTCCAGGCCTTCAGGGAGGTGACGGCGCGCTTCCTGGTGCTCGCCTTCAGCAGCGACTGGCTTCACCCGCCCTACCAGCTCAAGGAGATCGTCAGCGCCCTGAGGGCCACCCACAAGCACGTGAGCTACTACGAGGTCGAGAGCCACTACGGCCACGACGCATTTCTGCTCGAGCGCGAGAAGATGCAGGGCATCATCGAGGCCTTCCTCAAGAGCGGCGCGCGCTCCTTCGCGGCCGCGCGCTGAGCGCCGCCCGGCGTAGGATAGCCACCATGCGGCGCTTCGATCACAAGCTCATCGAGGACCTGGTCCCGCAAGGGGCCACCGTGCTCGACCTGGCGTGCGGCGGCGGCGAGCTGCTCAGCGAGCTCATCGCCGCCAAGCAGGTCCATGGCAGCGGCGTGGAGATCTCTCAGGAGGCCGTTGAAGCTTGCGTCGGGCGCGGCCTCTCCGTGTTCCACGGCGACCTCGACGAGGGCCTCGCCGACTTCGCCGACGGCTCGCACGACGTGGTGATCCTCAGCATGAGCCTCCAGCAGCTGCGCCGGCCCCGCATGATCGTCCGCGAGATGGTGCGCGTCGGCCGGCTCGCGATCGTGAGCTTCCCCAACTTCGCCCATTGGTCTCCCCGCCTGCAGCTCCTTCTGGCAGGCCGCATGCCGGTGTCGCGCGACCTGCCCTACCAGTGGTGGGACACGCCCAACATCCACCTCTGCACCATCCGCGACTTTCGCAGGTTGTGCCGCGAGGAGGGCCTCCGCGTGGAGCGCGAGCTGTACCTGCGCGGCGTCGACCAGGCGCCGCCGGAGCACGCGCTCGCGCCTAACCTCATGGCGCGCATCGCCATCTTCGCCGTGGCGCGCCGCTAGCCGTTCCGGCCGGCCGACGGCGCAGCGCTTTCAGCGCCCGCATGGAGCGGGTACACTACCCCTACGCTGTGCGCCTCAGAGACCGGCGCTAGCGGCACCAGGAGTGCGTACCGCCACCACCGAGCGCCGGCGGTCACGGGCTTCAATACAAAAGGAGAGACACGTGCCTCAGGGTAAAGTGAAGTGGTTCTCGTCCGAGAAGGCCTTCGGCTTCATCGAGCAGGACAACGACAACGACATCTTCGTGCACGTCACCGGCCTCGCTGACGGCGTCACTGCGATCGACAAGGACATGCTCGTCGAGTACGAAGTCGAGCAGGGCCGCAAGGGCCCGCAGGCCGTCCACGTGAAGCCCGTGAGCGCCGCTGCGCCGGCTGCGGAGGCTGAGGTCCAGGCCGACGAGGAGGCCGAGGTCGAGGCCGAGGTCGAGGCTGACGACGAGGCCGAAGACGAGGCGGAAGAAGAGGCCGAGGCCGAGTAGGCCTCAAAGGCTCCTCGCGGGGCCGGCCGCCGGGGCAGTGCTCGGAAGCCCGGCGGCCGGCCCCGTGTTTCGTACCCGGCTGTTTTTCTCCCGCATGGGGTACCATGCTGGGGCCGGCACTCCGGGGAGGTCACGATGATCGACAACATCCACTGGTACGGCCACGACTCCTTCCGCATCGACGGCTCGTGCACGGTCTACATCGACCCCTGGAAGCTCCCCCCCGGCGCCCCCCCGGCGGACGTCGTTCTGGTCACCCACGCCCACTACGACCACTTCAGCGCCGCCGACATCGCGGCCGTCGCGACGCCGCAGACGATCGTGGTGGGGCCCGCGTCGGTCACCGGCGAGCTCCGTGGCCGAAGGGCGGTCACGATCAGCGCCGGCCAGACGCTCACGGCCGGCACCGCCACGGTCACGGCCGTGCCGGCCTATAACCTCGACAAGTTCCGCTCGCGGGGCGAGCCCTATCACCCCCGGGAGGCCGGCGGCCTGGGTTACATCCTCGAGATGGACGGCCGGCGCATCTACCACGCCGGTGACACCGACGCCGTGCCCGAGATGCGCGAGGTGCGCTGTGACATCGCCCTGCTGCCCGTGGGTGGCACCTACACGATGACCGCCGCGGAGGCCGCCGATGCCTGCGTGCTGATCGCCGCGGCGACCGTGATCCCGATGCACTTCGGCGACATCGTCGGCACCGGCGCCGACGCCGAACGCCTCCGGAGCCTGTGTGCCACGCCGGTCGTCATCCTGACCCCGGAGGGCCGGTGAACGCCGGCCTGGCGTGAGCTAGCGGCTCACTCCTCCGACCACTCGAGGACGACGGCTTCCTCGGGGCAGGCCTCCTGGGCGCGCTCCACGGCCGCCCACAGGGTCTCGTGCGGGTCTGGCTCGAGGACTTCGGGCAGGCCGTCGTCGCGCATGAAGAACACCTCGGGGCACACCTGCTCGCAGGCTCCCACGCCGGTGCAACGCTTGTAGTCGACGCTGACTCGCAGCTTGCGTACCATGGCGCCAGTCTACAGCAGGAGAGAAGGAGGGGCCGTGCTCAGCGAGGGCGACAAGGCACCGGCGGTGACCGGGACGTCGTACGACGGGAGGACCTTCGCTATCGGGGTGCCCGGCAAGCGGACCGTCCTCTTCTTCTACCCCGAAGCCAACACCGGGGGCTGAACCACCGAAGCCGTTGAGTTCAACGGCCTGCTCGACGAGTTCGCTGCGCTCGGGGTCCAGGTGATCGGCGCCAGCGTCGACTCCGCCGAGGCCAACCGGAAGTGGGCCGAGAAGTACGAGCTGAGGATGCCGCTGATCGGCGACGCCAGGGAGCACGGCGTCGCCGCGGCGTTCGGCGTCGCCCGGCGGCTCGTGGGCGTGGCGAAACGCACCACGTGGCTCATCGACCCCGACGGCACGCTGCGCAAGATCTACCCGAAGGTGACGCCCAAAGGGCACGCGGCCGACGTGCTGGCCGCCTGCAGGGAGATCTGGGGCTGAGGGCCGGAGGCGGCGGGCCGGGCAGCGGCGCTGCCCCCGGCCCGCCCCTCGAGCATCTATTCCTCGGCGTCGGGCGCGGCCGCGCCTGACTCCTCGCCGCGCGCCCCGAAGTACGCCGGCGCGTCGATCATGAAGATGCGGCTCGACCAGGCCTCGGCGGGGGCCGTGGCCTTCTCGGCGTCGTCGATGGCGCCGATGCGCGCCGTCATGTCGTCGCAGTAGTGCACGATGACGGCCTCCCGGGTCATGGGGACCACGGGGCTGCCCTTCTCGCGCATGCCGTGGTGCGAGACGATGATGTGGCGGAGGCGCTTGGAGAGCTCGCCTGGGAAGCCGGCCACGGAGCCGATGAGGTCGCGCACCAGGTCATAGCCGATGACGATCTCGCCGTGCAGCCTGCCCTCATCGGTCATGAGGGGGGCCAGACCGTCACTAGTGTACGCGTGGATCTTGCCGATGTCGTGCAACAGGCCGCCGGCGACGACGAGGTCGCGGTCGACGGAGCTGAACTGCGCCGCCACCCCGGCCGCCGTTTCGGCGACGATCAGCGAGTGTTCGAGCAGGCCGTGACGATACGCATGGTGGTTGCGCACCGCGGCAGGCGCCACGACGAACGTGGCGCCGGGCTCCTGGGAGCCGTCCAGGGCGCGCTCGAGGAGCGCCCGCAGATGCGGCTCGGCCACCGAGTCGATGAGCCCGTGCAGCCGCTCGCCGAGCTCGGCGGCACCGATGGGGGACACCGGCACCAGCTCGCCGGCGTCGTATTCACCCGCCTCGGCGAGGCGCAGGCGGCGGAGCTGCAGCTGAGGCCCGTACTGCGGGTGCACGCTGTACGTGCCGCCGGCGATCACCACCTCGCCGGCGGCGACGCCGATGGCCTCGTCGGATGGGTCGAAATGGATGGCATTGACCTCTCCGCTGGCGTCGCGCAGCTTGAGGCGCAGGTAGGTCTTGCCGTTGCGGTCGGTGGCCGTGGTCTTCTCGGAGCAGGTGAAGTACGTGTCGACGGCCTGGCCGCTCAGCAGCTCGGCGATCGGTGTGCGGGGCAGGGCGGCCGCGAGGCCGCTGAGCTCAGTGATCATGGCGTCTCCTTGGTCCCCGCTAGGCTACCAGACGGCCCGGACGAGGAGCGACGCGGCGACCGGTGGACGTTGCCGGTCGCCTTGGTCCACGGCTCCGCGGCGGCTCAGTCCCTCGCCGCCAGCGTCCTCCGCTCGGCGTCGCGTGGCGTGACCGCCAGAGCCACCAGGAGGCCGGCGGCGATCGCGATCGCCAGCACGAACGGCAGCGCGTAGCCGCTCCGGTAGAGCAACCCGCCGAGCAGTGCGCCGCCGGCCATGGGGAGGCCCATCACGGTGTCGAAGATGGCATACCCCCAGGCGAGCGGCATGCCCGTGAACGAGTCGCCCACGATGCCGGTGGCCCCCATGCGGAGAGCGTCGAAGCCGCCGCAGAAGAACACCGCGAAGCCCCAGGCGAGCGGGCTGGCGCTGGTCAGGAGGAGCACGGAGCCGAGCAGGAGGGCGACGAGCACTCCGCCGATGCTCGCCCGCGGCCCGTACAGATCGGTAGCGCGCCCCATGGCCACGGTCAGCAGTGCCGAGCCCAGGGCGGCCAGCGATGCGTAGACTCCGAGCGCCGTCCACCCCTGGTCGTGGACCTGCGCCAGATAGGGGCTGAGGAACGTCTGCCCCATGGAGACGGCGAGAAAGCCCACGAGGAAGAAGGCGAGGTAGCGGCAGAAGCGTCGATTGCAGGCCAGGGCGCGCAGGCTCAGCGGGGCGTCGGCGGTGTGGTACGTCGTGTCGCGGATGAGCGTGATCAGCAGCGAGGAGGCGATGAAGAAGCCGGTGCTGACGAGGAACACCCAGCGCATCCCGATGCGGTCGGCCAGCGCGCCGCCGACGCTCGGCGCGACGATCAGGCCGACCGGGTACGAGCCGTAGACCGCGGCGAAGTTGCGCGCCACGCGGGCCGGATCGGACTTGAGGTAGACGTACGACTTGAAGGCCGGGTTGTTGGCGAAGTACAGGCCGGTGATGAGCAGCCCCGGGATCAGCCACGGCCAGCTCGGCGCCAGGAAGAACGAAAGCGAGGCGAGGACCGAGAGCCACCACACCACGACGATCACCGGCTTGAGGCGGAAACGGCGCGCGGCCCAGGCGCCGGGGATGTTGCTGACCGCCGCCACGGCCAGCATCGCCGCGTTGAGCACCCCGATCATGAAGCGCGAGGCTCCGAGGTCCAGCGCGTACACGGAGAAGAGCTGCAGGTAGAGGCCGACGCCGAGCGCGAAGAGCACGGTGGAGGCGACGAGCAGCTTGAGATCGCGGTCGAGGTGGCGCACGGCATCTCCCGGTGGGTCTGGGGGTGACGAAGAGTCTAGCGTGAAGGTGCAGGCGGCACACGGGGCGGGCCCGCAGGGCCCCGCCGCCGCGACCAGCCGGCTTCCCCTGACGCGCGGCTTGATGCATACTGATGCACTTCAGCCACCCTCCGCACGAGATCCACTCATCAGAGGAGAGTCGCTCGTGGAGCTTCGCCGCATCGACCGGCTGCCGCCGTACGTCTTCAGCATCGTCAACGACATGAAGGCCGAGGCGCGCCGCCGAGGGGAAGACATCATCGATCTCGGGATGGGCAACCCCGACCTGCCCACGCCACAGCCCATCGTCGACAAGCTCACGGAGGCGGCGCAGAACGGCCGCAACCATCGCTATTCGGCTTCGCGCGGCATCGGCAAGCTGCGCCTGGCGCTCGCCAACTGGTACGAGCGCCGCTTCGACGTCCAGATCGACCCCGAGCGGGAAGCGCTGGTGAGCATCGGCGCCAAGGAGGGGCTGGCTCATCTCATGTGGGTGTTGCTGCGCTCGGGCGACACCGCGCTGGTGCCCGAGCCTTCGTACCCGATCCACCAGTTCAGCTGCATCTTCGCGGGGGCCGAGGTGGGCAGCGTGCCGCTCTCGCACGACACCGCCGACTTCTTCGCCGATCTCACGCAGGCGTACGAACGGACCTGGCCGCGCCCGCGGGTGATCCTCGTGAGCTTCCCCCACAACCCGACCGGCCACTGCGTCGACCTCGACTTCTTTGAGCGGCTCGTGCACTTCGCGAAGGCCAACGACGTGGTCGTCGTCCATGACTTCGCCTATGCCGAGATCGTGTTCGACGGCTACCGGCCGCCGAGCATCTTCGAAGTGCCCGGGGCCAAAGATGTGGCCGTTGAGTTCGTCTCGCTCAGCAAGAGCCACAGCATGTCGGGCTGGCGGGTGGGGTTCTGTGCCGGCAACCAGCAGATGGTCGCCGGCCTGCAGCGGCTCAAGAGCTACCTCGACTACGGCGTCTTCCAGCCGGTCCAGATCGCGGCGATCATCGCTCTCAACGATTGCGACGAGGTGCCGCCGCAGATCGCCTCCGTCTACCAGCGCCGCCGCGACGTCCTCTGCGAAGGCCTCAACCGCCTGGGCTGGCAGGTGGAGAAGCCCAAGGCCACCATGTTCGTATGGGCTCCCATCCCCGAGCCCTACCGCCACCTGGGGTCGCTCGAGTTCAGCAAGCGTCTGCTCACGACGTCCAGGGTCGCGGTGAGCCCGGGCGTCGGCTTCGGCCGTTCCGGCGACGGCTTCGTGCGCTTTGCGCTGGTTGAGAACGACGCGCGCATCCGCCAAGCTGTGCGTGGCATCAAGAAGATGATGGAGTCCGGGGAGTAAGCATGAACGTGACCCTTGGCGGCATGGCCCTGCGTGACGGCGTGCTGCTGCAGAGCGAGCGGTTCTGGGCCGCTGCCGTGCGCCAGCCGAGTGGCGGCGTCACGGTCGTCTCGGGCGCGAAGCCGCGGCTGCCGGGGCGCGAGCGCCTCGCCCACGTCCCCGTGCTTCGCGGCCTCGTCCGGCTGGGCGAGTCGGTCTCGGCGCTCCCGGCCGTGCGGCGCGCCAGCGGCGGCCCGGTGCTGCCGCTGGAGGACCCGCGACTGCTTGCCGCCATCGGGGCGAGCGCCGTTGTCACCGTGGCTCTGCGTACCGCCCGGCGCGGCTCACCGTTGATGAACGAGCTGGTCGGCGCGGCCGTCTCGCTGGCGCCCGTGCTGCTTCTGCTTCGCGACTCGCGCCTGGCCCGGTACCACGGCGCCGAGCACAAGAGCGTGGCGGCCTACGAAGCGGGCGGCGAGGCGGCGGCGGCCGGCAAGGAGCACGCCCGCTGCGGTTCCAACCTCATCGTCCCGATGGTGGTGGCGAGCGTGGCCGGCAACCTGGCTCTCCGCGCCGTGGGCAAGGAGCGCAAACCCATCGCTACGCTCGTCGCCGGGCTGATGAGCGCCGGCTCCGCCATGGAGCTCTTCTCCTGGGTGGCGCGCCATCAGGACCACCCTCTGGCGCGGGCGCTGCAGTGGCCGGGCATCGAGCTCCAGCGGCTGTTCACGACCAGCGAGCCGTCCGAGGATCAGCTCGACGTCGCCGACCTCGCCCTGCGCGAGCTGCTCCGGTTGGAGGCCGCCGCGCCGCCGGCCGGAGCAGGCGGCTGAGCCGCCGGCTCAGGGCTCGGCCGGTTCGCGCTCCGCGAGCCGCTTGCGGCGGCGCTCCGCGGCCTCCGCGTGCCAGTGCCGCTGTTCATCCGTCAGCGGCTCAAGAGCCGGCACGGGGATAGGCCGTCCTTCGTCGTCCAGGGCGACGAACACCAGGTAGGCCGAATTGGTGTGCGTGACCACGCCGCTACCCAGATTCTCGGCCTCCACACGTACGCCGACCTCCACCGAGGTGCGCCCGGCGAAGTTGAGGTTGGCCATGAAGCGCACGAGGTCGCCCACCTGGACGGGGAAGTGGAAGTCGATCCGGTCGATGGAGGCGGTGACCACCTTGGTGCGGCAGAATCGATGGGCGCAGGCGCCCGCCGCCTCGTCGATGAGCTTCATGATCGCCCCGCCGTGGATGTTGCCCATGAAGTTGGCGTCGGCGGGCTGCATGAGGTGGGTCAGTACGAGGCTGGTCTCGCTGCCGCGCGGCAGGGGCCCTGTCATGGCGTTCCCGAGGTGCGGACGGTGGTCAGAGGTCGAAGGCGCCGGGGGTGCCGCGCTGGCGCCGGTCACGCTTGCTGCGCGCCCCGCCGCCGGTGCGGTCGGTGCGGCGCTCGCCGTGCCGGCGGTCCATGAGGACCTTGACGTTCGGGTTGTCCCTGTAGTGCTCGACGAGGCGCAGGTATGCTTCTTCGCCGAGCTCAGGAGGTACGACGCAGTAGATCACCTGTGGTCTCCCGGTTGCCCGGCCCCACGGTAGCACATGCCCGTGGGCGCCCGCCAGAGCAATGAAAAGGGGGGAGGGCCGGAATCAGCTTTGGCGGCTGATCCCGGCCCTCTGAAGGGGGTACCGCTACTTTCTATCGGCAGCCGGCGGCGGAACTTGAGCACTCTTTCGCCGCCGCCGCCATCACCTCTCGCGATCCTCGCCCCGGGGCCGTAGACGAATAGGCCCTCCGGGTGTCTTGAGGCCGCGGCGCCGGGCGCCGCGGCAAAGGTAGGCGGCCGATCCGGCTGCGTGGGCGACGGGAGATGACCTTGCACACCGACCCCATCCTGTCCGCGCCGACCTTCCAAGGCGGCGTGGTGACTCAGAGGCCGTGAGCACGGCTCCTCACCGGGACGTCGCGGCAGTCGCCTCCGGCGTCAAGCCCGCCTTCGTCGCGAGCGCCGACCTCGACGTCGTGCTGTCGGCGATCGCCGAACGCGTCGCGGAGGCGGTCGGCGTATGGGGGTGCGACGTGTACGAGTACCGCGAGGAGAGCGATACGCTCGTCGCCACGGCGCTCTGGGCACAGGAGATCACGGACCGCGATCGGGAGTGGCTCGGCACGTCCTGCACGCTGGCGGAGCGGCCCAGCTACGGGCCGGTCATCCGCGAGCGAGCTCTCCTGGAGTGCCACCTGGGCGACCCGGACCTCTGCGCGGCGGAGGCGGAGCTGATGCGGCGCTGGGGAGCGCGCAGCGCTCTCACGATGCCCTTGGTCTTCCAGGAGGAGGCCGTCGGCGCGATCACCGTCGTGGAGACGCGGGAGGCGCGCCGCTTCAGCTCCGAGGACCTCCAGGTGCTCGAGCTCATGGCGGTGCCGGCGGCGGTGGCCCTGCAGAACGCGCGCATGTTCCGCCGTGAGGCTGAGCAGAACCGCCGCCTGCAGGCTCTCTTCAGCGCCAGCCGCGCCATCGCCTCGACGATCCACCTCGAGGAATCACTCGGCGTGATCACCGGAGCCGCACGGCAGGCCCTGGACGCGGCGGAATGCGTCATCAACACGCTCGACCCGCTGGCCGGTACGCTCACGACCGTGGCCCATCAGCGCCGTGACGCACGGTCCGGCCGCGCCCGCGAGATCGGGACCGCCTATCCGCTGGCGGACGTACCGGCTGACCGCGACGTCCTGCCGAAGGGGGCGATCGTGGAGGAGTGCGTGTCGGACCCGGCGATCGACGCGCGGAGCCGGCGCTGGATGATCGACACTGGCGAGAAGGCGAGGCTGATCGTACCT
>JBAZPK010000027.1:0-18685 GCA_041648235.1 Thermoleophilia bacterium | reverse complement strand
CTCGAGACAGCCGACATCGCCCTGATGGGCGACGACCTGGCCACCGTCCCCGCCACGATCCGCCTCGCGCGCCGTACCACACGCGTGATCTGGCAGAACATCGTCTTCTCCATCGCCGTCAAGGCGGTGTTCCTCGTGCTGGCGCCGCTCGGCCTCGTCTCGCTCTGGCTCGCCGTGTTCGCCGACATGGGCACCTCTCTCCTGGTGACCGCGAATGGGCTACGCTTGTATCGTCGCTGAAGGAGGAGCCATGGCCGTCACCATCTACACCAAGCTCGGCTGCCCGTACTGTGCGGCCGCGAAGGCCGACATGGACGAGCGCAGCGTGGAGTACGACGAGGTCGATGTCTCCACCAGCCCCGGCGCTCGCGAGAAGCTCGCCGAGCTCACGGCCGGCATGATGGTCGTGCCGGTGATCGTGGAGGAGGGCGGCCAGGTCCACGTGGCCGCCGGAGGTGGCTGAAGCGTGTGACGGGCGCGCGTGACGCGCCCGAGCGGAGACGCACGGGGGGGCGGCGGCCAGCGGCCGCCACCGCCCTCGTGCGTCGGTCATTTCTTGACCGGGAGCCCCGCCTTCTTCCAGGCCATCAGCCCGCCGTGCACGTTGCTGACGTTCGTATACCCCAGACCCGCCAGGCGCCTGGCCTGACGCGGGCTGCGGTGACCGCTGAGGCAGATGACGAGGATCTCCTCGTCGCGGCGCAGACCTGTCTGATCACGCTCGATGAGGTCGGGCGGGAGGCTGCGCGCACCCTTGGGGTGGCCGCCGTGCGCGTACTCGCGCGCGGAACGCACATCGACCAGCTTGGCGCCGCGCGTGCTGCGCGTGAAGGCTTCGCGCACGTCGACGGTGGGCACGGCGGCGGCTCCGCCACCTCCGCCGGCGCGCCTAAAGGGCCACATTGTCGTGCTGCGGCTGTTCCGCCAGAGCGTCGTACAAGACCTCGAACGGGCCGCTGGTGAGGATCGACTGCAGAGTGCCGTAGATGCCGCGCACCGACGGGCCGCCGTAGAACGCGTCGTGGGAGTCGAGAGACTCCCACTCCGTCTCGAAGACGAAATGCACGTCGCCGAGCGCCGACTCACGGCACTCGTCATGGAGGGCGCTCGCCAAGGGCGACATGCCGAACGAGCGCAGGATGCGGTGGCCACCGTGGCCGGGCGCCTCAGCGACGAGGCCGGCAAGCTCCTGCAGCGCGGCCGCCGCGCGGTGCTCGGTGCCTCGGAGGACGCTGAACATTGTCTGACCGACGATCATCGGTTGTCACTCCTGTTCGGGTGCTGCACGACCTTCTTTACCCTGAGAGCCCGAGAAGCAACTCCTGAGGGACGACGGAACGGCGAAGGGGCGGCTGCCTGCGACAGCCGCCCCTTCGCCGTCACCGGGCGCCTCAGCGCGCGATCCGCCTCAGGGCGCCGGTGAGAGTGGCCGGTATGAGCGCCGCCGCGCCCTCCGCGGACCAGACGATCTTGCCGGCGCGGTCGATGATGAAGGCCATCGGCTGCACCTGGCCATCCGCCTTGAGCGCCCCGTACGCCTGAGCCACGGTGCCATCGTCGGGGAGCAGCGGGAAGGACAGTCCCGCGACGGTGTCGGCCAGTGTCTTGACGTCGTCACGATTCCCGTCGCAGATGCCGAGCAGCTGGCCGCGCTGGCCCCACAGCGTACCGGCGGCCGCGCTCAGTTGCCCCAGCGCCTCGGCCGTATCGGGGGCCTGAGTGGGCACGAACACGAGCAGTGCGAACCAGTCACCGCGATACTGCTTGAGGTCGATCGCGCTGCCGTCGACGGCGCTGATGGTGAAGGTCGGCGCCTGGCGGCCGACTCCAAAGTTGTAGCCCACGTCGGGGACCTCCTGACGATGCCGCGGGCACCACCCGCGTGTGTCCCGCGGATTCTACCAGACGCCCCGGGGGCAGTCTGGCGCCCGATCCTCGAGCGCGACCGGGGGGCCCACGTGCTCTCGCTCTGCGCGGCGGATCACCCGGTCACTGGACGACGACTTCTGCATGCATCGCCGCCGTCGAGGCGTGGAGTGTGCACTCGTAGTAGTACGTGCCGGCCGCGTCGAACCTGAAGGCGAACGTCTCGCCCTGCGCCAGAGAGCCGCTGTCAAACAGGTCGGTCGTGCTCGCGCCGGTGCCAGGGCCCTCGGTCGACGTCACCGTGTGCGGGGAGCCGTCCTCGTTGATCCAGGTCACCGTCGTACCCGCCTTGACGACGAGCGTCTGCGGGCTGAAGGCGAAGTCGGCGATCGCCACGGTGTCGCCGCCGGAGCCCGCGGGCGTGGTGGCCGGGGCGCCGCCGCCAGTCGACCCGCCCGAGCTGCCGCCGCAGGCCGCGAGCGTCAGGACCGCCGCGACGGCCAGCACCATCGCCAGCGGCAAGCCCTTGTGGTGGATCATGCGGATCTTCATCTTTCGTCCCTCCCAGCGTAACAGACGTGTCCCGTTGCTTGCTTAAGCAACAGTGTCCCCGGGAGGGGTGCGCCGTAGGCACGATCGCAGGAAGGGCGGGCGGCACGCCTTCGTGCGACGAAGAGCGTGAGCCCAAAGCGCGCCGTCGCCGAGGCCACGCGGCGGCCAGGACAGAGCCACGGGGCCGGCCGCCGTGAGGCGGGCCGGCCCCGTCGGGGTCGAGCGGAACGGTGGCTCGCCCCTGGCGGGGCGCCCTCGGTCAGAACGTCCGGTACTGCTCTTTGGCCGCCGCGCACACGGGGCACTTGTCGGGTACGTCGCCGATCACCGTGTGGCCGCAGATCAGGCACACGCTCACCGGCTTGGCGTCTCTGTCCTTGCCCTCCAGAGCCCTTTCGCGCGCCTCCGCGTACATCCACTTATGGTCCAGCTCGGCCTTGAGCGCGTACTTCACAGAGCGCGTGGCCTGGATGTTCTTCTGGGACTTGCTGATGGCGGCGTAGGCCGGGTACATCTCGTCGATCTCGAAGCTCTCGCCGGCGAAGGCCACGGCGAGGTTGTCGGCGGTCGAGTTGATCCCCTTCATCACGCGCAGGTGGTTGCGCGCGTGCCGCGTCTCGGCGAAGGAGATGGCGCGGAACAGGTTGGCGATGTTCGGGAGCCCTTCCTCGTCGGCTTGCTCGGCGAAGACCATGTACTTCTCGGCCGCCTGGCTCTCTCCGGCGAAGGCGGCCTTGAGGCTCTGCTCCGTCATGGCGTTGAGGTCTGCGGGCCTGGGGAGGCGCTTCTCGAGATCCTCGTCCATCAGAACTCCTTGAAGAACGACCCGTCCGTGCCGCACTGCGGGCACTCCGCCGGAGCATCGCCGATCACGGTGTGGCCGCAGATGGGGCACACACGCACGGGCGCGGCAGCGAGGTCCTTCTTGCCCTCCACGCCCTTCAGCGTCTCGTCGTAGATGCCCTGGTGGTCCATCTCGGCCTTGAGCGCGTAATGGATCGTCGTCTGGGCGCTCTTGTTCTCCTGCAGCTTGGCGACGGCGTCGTAGGCAGGGTACATCTCGTCGATCTCGAACGTCTCTCCGCCCCAAGCCGCCTTGAGGTTCTCGCTCGTGGTCCCGATCTTGCCGAGCACGCTGAGGTGGTTGCGGGCGTGCGTGCTCTCCGCAAAGGCGACCGCGCGGAAGAGGCGCGCGACGTTGGGGTAGCCCTCGCCGTCGGCGACGTCGGCGAACGCCAGGTACTTCTGCGACGCCTGGCTCTCGCCGGCCAGCGCGGCGGCGATGTTCTCGGCGGTCATCGCGCCCTTGTCCTCGGGCGCCGGGGGGGTGTTCTTGAAGGTGTCTGCCATGGTCTCGTGCTCCTCCTTAGTGGTTGCCCATCGTTATGCTACCAGTGCAAACGGCGACCCCGGGGCGCGGCCGCCGCGTAGCGGCGCGCCGCGTGCCCGTTCCGCCGCGGCCGCGCGCCCGCCGATCCGGGGCGCGGCCGCCGGGCTTCCGGAAGGCACCTCGAGGCGTGCGGCATGGGGTGGTCTGGCGGCCGCTCACGCGACGGCCGGATGCGGCTCCAGGGCCGGCACCAGACGGTGCAGCACGGTGTGGATCTGACGCGGACTGACGAAGTCGAACAGGGCGTAGTAGAGGTTGGGGTTCGACTGGCTGCGCGTGAACTGCGCGAGGTCGATGGTCTTGCCAGCGGCGATCGCGTCCCGCGCCTGGTCGCCGTCGATCGCCAGGAGAGCTGCCGTAGCCGGCACCGAGGCGTCGCTGCACAGCTCAGCGATGTCCTGCGGGAGACTCCAGAGCGAGAACGTCAACGGCTGACCGCCGACCTCGGTCACGACCAGGCGCACTCCCAGTTCGACCTCGGGCGTCACCTCGAAATGCCCGCGACCGGCACCGCGAGCGGCGCTGACGGCAGCGCGTACTCGGTCGGTCTTCCTGGCGAACGTGGTGGGTACAGGACGTGTCATGATGCCCTCCTCGACACGCTCCCGAAGCTTTGCGGAGCCTTGGGAGACGACGCATTGTCGAGGGCCTTCTTCCCGACGCTATCTCGAGGTAAACCGGGCGCCGGTAGTGTTTTCTGCCGCCGGTCGGCAGGCGGCGCTCAGCCGGCGCCGAAACCGCCGCCCCCGCCGCCGCCCCCGCCGCCGCCGGAGAACCCGCCCCCGCCGCCCGAGCCTGAGGAAGAGGACGAAGTGGCGACGCTCACGGCCTGCGAGAAGCTCTCGCTGAGGGTGGTGAACGGAGGGTCGCCGCCGGGCGACGAGGTCAGCATCATGAAGCCCATCGTGTAGAAGGCGGGGTCGGAGACCACCTCGGGAGCCCTGACCTGGAGCGCCTTTACCACTTCATCGGCGATGCCGAAGACGACGGCGTAGACGAGGAACCGCTTCCACAGGACCACCGCGTCCGGCGGCTTCTCCTGCAGGCGGCCGAAGTCCTTCATGTACCGGTACAGAGCCCGGTACATGGCGTGGAGTTCGGCCGCCTCCGCCGAGCGTCGCTTCACCGCCCGCGCCGCGAAGACCAACGCGACCGCCAGCGGCACACCGGCGAAGTACCAGTACCAGCCGCTGAGGATCGCCGCCGCCCCCGCGGCTACAGCCGCCGCGAAGGCGGCCGCGGCAGCCCAGAACGCCATGCGATCTGCGGTCGCATCCAGGTAGCGGCGGCTCCTTGCTTCCTCCGCCGCCAACCTGCGCCATTCGGCGACGCCCGCCGCGAACTCCGCACGCTTGGCCTTGGCGAGCTCCTTGAGATCGCCGAGCACCAGGCTCGAGCCCTCGGCGATGTCATCGAAGAGGAACTCCACAAGGTGGCGCTCGTACGGCAGCAGGCCGCCGCGCTGGTCGTCGCGCAGCTCCAGCCTGTAGGTGACCGTCTCGTCCTTGCCGAAGAGGCGCTCCTCCTTGACGACCAGTCGTTCGATGCCGATGACGTCGCGGTCGATCAGGTCGAGCAGCGTGGCCGTGGCGTCCTCGTTGGTCACGTCGCCCATGCGCCAGATGAAGGCCACCAGCGCCGGCGGCAGCGACGGCTGCGGGATGTCGCGGAGGTACTGCGCCCTGAAGCGCGGCCGCGGTTCGCGGCCGTACTTGAGGTAAAGCGTGACGACGAGCGCCAGCGTCGCCAAGGGCGCACCGAGCCCCAGGACGGCCCAGAGCGCCTGTCTGAGGCGCGCCCACAGGCGCTGGCGGTTGGCCTTCTCGGCCCCGACCTGCTCCGTCGCCAGCACATGGGCTTCACGGGCCCCGGCGGTGAGGCCGGCGGCGGGGAGGGCCGCCGCCGGGAACAGCAGGCGGCCCTCGACGAACGTGTGCGGCGGCAGGTCGTCGACGGACAAGGTGACGCTCGCATCCGCGCCGATGGCCACGTCGCCCCAGAGCGGCCCGTGCGCCCAGGCCCGCACCTGCTCGCGGGTGACGCCCTCGGGGAGATGTACGGTCACGCGCACGTGCTCGCACGGCACGCCCGTCTCGGCGCCGACGAACTGCCAGTACAGCTCCGCAATGTCGTCCCAGCGCTTGGCGGCGGCGCGTGCGATGTAGTCCACCCTGAAGGTCGCCGCGGTGTCGGCGAGCCGGAAGTCGAGCTGCACTTTGACGCGCTCGCCGAGATCGACCACTGAGTAGGTGCCCGGGGCTCGGGACCACGGATCGTCGGTGAGCTCGTAGGCGCCGGACGGCCCGGCGGCGCCGGTGACCTCGATCCCCTCTGAACCTTTGGCCTCGAGATCCCAGAAGACGAAGCTGAAGTCGCCGGAGAAACGCAGCGTCCGCGCTTCCCGCACGACAAGGTCGCCGTTGGGCCGCACCGCCGCGTCGATGGCGACGTCTGTGATGCGGAGATCCTTGGCCGCCGCCGGACCGGCCGCGAGGCCGGCGAAGACGGCCGCCAGGAGAAGGGCCGGGAGCACGCTGAGCGCCAGCTTGCGCACGTTACCTCCGGGATGATGAGACCGACGCTCGCGCGACTGTATCACCGCCATCGTACCGCAGGCGCCCTGGAACAGGGTTGTTTTAGCCCGGTTACGGGAAGACCCCCAGCAGATACTCTCGAGACGAAGCCGCAGCGGACACTCGTGCAACGGTCTCTTCAGCGGGGCGCTCACCAACATGGGGGCGCCCCTACCGCGTACGGCGCGAAGGTGCCTCCCTCGGGCGGGTCTCAGGCGGGCCGCTGCAACCCCAGGCGCGCCAGCTCGGCGTCGGCCAGCGCCCGAACGTCGCCGGCGGCGACGGCCGTCCAGGGATCGCCGCTGATCGCGCGCAGGCGGTCCCACGGCAGGGCGTCGACCGCGCGGCGCGCGAGGTACTTCTCGAGAGCGGGGTCGCCGGCGAGGCCGGGTAGTGCGGCGGCGATGGCGCCCACGTATCGCCGCCAGCGGACTCGCACGGGCAGGTACAGGCAGAGCATCAGCACCGCCGGCAGAAGGCCGACCCCGAGGCCGGCTACCACGGCGGTGCGCAGGATGCCGCCGCGGCTGTCCTGGCCGCTCCCCTCGACCTCGGCGCCCATCGTCTCGATGCGCTCGGCGAAGTCGGCGATGCCCCCGCCCACGAGCGGCAGGCCCCCGACGACGGCGAACGCCTGGCCCGTGTCCCGTACGGCAGTGCCGATCTTGATGACGTCGTCGCTGAGCTGTGCCTGTGCGCGGATGTCGTTCCAGATCAGCGCCCCGAGGGCCGCCCACGCCACCACCCACACGACGACGCCGATGTCGACCCAGCGCACCGTGCGGGCGCTGAGCAGCTCCAGGTCACGTCTCATCGTCCCTCCCGGTCGTCGGCAGTACTCTACTCCGGGCCCGCATTCGGGTCTCGCGGACAGCTTGTCGGCTTGGCGACGCTGCCGATCCGCCGAGGCGAAACCGGGAGTGCGGTCGGTCGGCCGGGGGGTGCCCGTTCAGGAGTCATCGGGCCGCATCGGCGGGGGAGACCCGGGGGAGTCCTCCGGAAGAGGGTGCGGTCGAAGTGGGGCGGCCGGCGACGGGAGTCGCCGGCCGCCCCACGTACGTGTCTCGAGGGCCGCCCGGCGCGGCGGCCCCTGCGAGGGTACCGGCCCGGTGAGCGCGCAGCGTCACCGCGGGCGCGCCGCACCCGCTCAGCTCAGGGTGTCGCGCCGCGGCGCGCCGACCAGCGCACGAGACGCACGATCCAGGTGACCACGGCTCCGCCGCAGATCACCACCGGCAGGCCGATCGCAGCCACGCCGGAGCGTTCAGCCAGTTGCCCACGGCAACCACGATAGCCACTCAAACGACCAGGCCGACGACGTCGAACACCGTCTTCTTCACCAAGCCTCCTTTCTTGCCCTTCGCCTACGAGGAAGGGCACACCTGCCGACCGTGAGAGGCGTAGACTGCCGCCGTGAAGATCGCGTTCCTCGGCGACAGCCTGACTGAAGGGTGGCCCGGCGCGGCCTACCTGCCGCTGCTCGTGCGCCGCCTCCCCCGGCACGAGCTGCTCAACCACGGCCGCGCCGGCGACTCCGTGGCCGACCTCCTGCCGCGCCTGCGCCACGGCGGCCTGCAGAAGGTCGACCTGGCCTTCGTTTGGGTGGGGGCCAACGACGCCGTGAACGGCCCCCGGGACGGCTCCCAGGAGGCCGGCGGGTGGAGCTGGGGCGAGCGGCTGGCGCACCTGCGTGCCGACTACGCGGAGCTGCTCGAGTGGGCGGCGGCCCGCGCGGAGCTCCTGGTCTGCGTGCCGCCACTCATCCTGGACGGTGGCGGCTCCGCGTGGGAGGCCCGCGCGGCGGAGATCGGCGGGGTGATGGCCGAGCTGGCGGCCGCGCGTCGCGCTTGCCGCGTGCTTGACCTGCGCCCCGCCTTCGCCGCCATGCCGCGCGGCGCCGGCCCGCTGACGACCGACAGCGTCCACCTCACGGCAGCCGGCGCCGAGGTCGTGGCGGCGGAGTTCGCACGGGTCATCGATGCCTGGGTGGCAAAGGATGGTGAGTCGGGATGAGACGTCTGCACAAGATCGCCTTCACGGCCAGCGCAGTCGAGGCGCTCGCCGCCGCGCACTGGTTCGCGCTGCTGCCGCGCCTGCGGCGCTGGGGAGCGACCCCTGATGAGTTGGAACGCCCTCTCCCCGGTGACGATCTCGTCCCCGACGCGTTCTACGTCACGACGCGAGCGATCGCCGTCGACGCGCCGGCCGCCGACGTCTTCCCCTGGGTGGTGCAGATCGGCCAGAACCGCGGCGGCTTCTACACGTACGATGCCCTCGAGAACCTCTTCCGCCTGGATATCCACAGCGCCGATACCGTCCACCCTGAGTGGCAGGCCCTCGAGGCCGGCCGGGACTACGTCACGCTCGACCCGGACGGGACCATGAAGCTGACGGTCGTGACGCTCGACGCGCCGCATGCCTTCGTGCTCCGCACCGGGGCGCCCGACGACGGCCCGCAGCCGCCGGGCAGCTTCTTCAGGGGCGAGATCGCCGCGAGCTGGGCGTTCATCGTCGAGCCGAGGGGCGCTACCGATTCGCGGCTCGTCATCCGCTGGCGTGCCCAGTGGCTCCCGACGGTGCCGGCGAAGTTCGCGCAGGCGTTCTTCCTCGAGCCCGTGCACTTCATCATGGAAGCGGGCATGCTGCGCGGCATCCGCGACCGGGCGCAGCGGGCGGCGCGGGGCTGACCCGCCGGGCCCGCCCGCTACCACGGCAGGGGTAGGCGGGCGGCGGGCGGCGAGGCCGCAGGCCCGCCCGCCGCCCGCCGCCGCCTACCCCCGCCTCCACCTGCTGCCCCGAGCGGGGTACGGCGCCGCCCCGGAAATGTCCCCCTCCGAGCCTTCGCCATTGACCACCGCCGGGCGATTCGCCGGCGCCGGGCCGCGCGTAGCCTTCATCCAGTCAGTACCGGAGGAGGAACCATGCAGCAACTGGTCGCCAGCGAGAGCCCCCGCCTCGCACCCACCATCGCCGATCTGGAGCGCCAATTCGCGGTGCAGCCGCCGGCCGTCGTCGCGGCCCGCGGGCTCACGCGCACCTACGGCAAGGGAGACGCCACCGTTCACGCCCTGCGCGACGTGGACGTCGATATCGCGGAGGGCCGGCTCACCGCCGTGATGGGCCCGAGCGGCTCCGGCAAGAGCACCCTCATGCACATCCTCGCCGGCCTCGACCGCCCCGACGGCGGCCAGGTGACCATCGCCGGCACCGAGATCACGCAGCTCAAGGAGAAGAAGCTCACGCAGCTCCGCCGCGACAAGATCGGCTTCATCTTCCAGAGCTTCAACCTGCTGGCCACCCTCACCGCCGACGAGAACATCGTGCTGCCGCTCTCGCTGGCTCGCCGCCGCGCCGACGAGGCCTGGCGGCGCGGCGTGATCGAGGCGGTCGGCCTCACCGACCGCCTCACGCACCGGCCGGCCGAGCTCTCCGGCGGCCAGCAGCAGCGCGTCGCGGTCGCGAGGGCGCTCATCAACCGGCCCGCCGTCCTCTTCGCCGACGAGCCCACCGGCAATCTCGACTCACGCACCGGCGGCGAGGTGCTCAACCTTCTGCGCCGCAGTGTGGACGAGTTCGGCCAGACGGTGATCATGGTGACCCATGACGCCGGCGCGGCGAGCATCGCCGACCGCGTCGTCTTCCTCAAGGACGGCCGCATCGTGCAGGATCGCCAGCGCATGACCCGCGACGAGATCTACGACACGATCAAGAACCTCGAGGACCGGCCGGCTCGCGACGGCGAGGGGAGCCCCCGATGACCCGCCTCGCCTTCCGCAGCCTGCTCAGCAGGCCTCTGCGCACGGTGCTGACCGTGCTGGCGATCCTCCTCGGCGTGGCGATGATCACCGGCACCTACGTGCTCACCGACCAGATCGACCAGGGCTTCGCCAACATCTTCGAGACATCGTTCAAGGGTACGGCGGTGATCGTCGAGCCGAAAGCCTCATTCACCGACATCGAGAACATGGAGCCGCAGCCGATGGACGCCGGCCTCGTGGGCACGGTGGCCGGCGTGCCCGGCGTCTCCAAAGCCGCCGGGGTCTACGACACCACCGGTGCCGCGATCGTGAACGGCGAGACCGTCCAGACCGGCGGCGCCCCCACGCTGCTGAGCGCCGACCCCGGCGAGCCCTTCGACCAGGGCAGGATCGTCGAGGGCCGCGAAGCCCGGGCTCGCGACGAGGTCACGATCATCAAGAGCTTCGCCGACGAGGCCGGCCTGCAGCCCGGCGACAGCTTCGCCGTCGCCGCCCCGGCCGGCCTGTTCCAGGTCAAGGTCGTCGGCGTCTTCGAGTGGGGCGATTCCGGCTCGCTCGGCGGCACGATCGTCGTCGCCGGACGCCTCCAGGACGTGCAGCGCTGGGCCGGCCATCCGGGCACCGTGACGGCCATCGATGTCGCCGCCACGCCGGGCGTGGCGCCGGACGAGCTCGCGGCGCGCGTCAGGGAAACGCTGCCCGCGACGCTCAGCGTCAAGACCGGCAAGCAGGCGGCCGCCGACGCCACGGCCCAGACGGCCGACGCGATCGGCTCCTTCCTGACGCCGGTGCTCCTGGCCTTCGCGGGCGTCGCCGTCTTCGTCGGCGCCTTCATCATCTTCAACGCCTTCAACATCACGGTGGCGCAGCGGAACCGCGAGTTCGCCATGCTGCGCGCCCTCGGCGCCAGCCGCCGCCAGGTGCTCGTCTCGGTCGTCGCCGAGGCGCTCACTCTGGGGGTCATCGCCTCGGGGGTCGGCATCGTCGCCGGCCTCGGCGTGGCCAAGGGCATCAACACGCTGTTCAAAGCTGTCGGGGCGGACATCCCCACCTCCGGCATCGTGCTCGCGCCGAGGACTATCCTGATCGCCGTGCTCGTCGGGGTCGGCGTGACCCTGCTCTCGGCGCTCGCCCCGGCCCTGCGCGCCACGCGGGTGCCGCCTGTCGCCGCCCTGCAGGAGGGCGCGGCGCTGCCTCCGACTCGCTTCGCGCGGTTCACCACCGCCATCGCCGCCGCGATCGCGGCCCTCGGCGGCGGCTCCCTCGCCTGGGGGATGCTGAGCGACGGCGGGGCCAACGGGCGGATGCTGTTCATGGGCCTCGGCGCCCTGCTCCTCTTTGTCGCCATCGCGATGCTGGCGAAGTACGTCGTCAAGCCGGCGGCTCGGGTGATCGGCTGGCCGCTGCAGAAGCTGGCGCCCATCAGCGGCCGCCTGGCGCGCGACAACGCCGGCCGCAACCCGTCCCGCACCGCGGCGACCGCCGCGGCGCTCATGATCGGCCTCGCCATGGTCGTCTTCGTGGCGGTGTTCGCCCAGGGTCTCAAGGGTTCGTTCAGCGGCGCGATCACCGACTCGACACGGGCCGACCTGGTCGCGCAGGACCGC
This sequence comes from Thermoleophilia bacterium, assembly GCA_041648235.1. GTDB lineage: Bacteria > Actinomycetota > Thermoleophilia > UBA2241 > UBA2241 > CAIXSE01. Next base: position 6,939 of record JBAZPK010000027.1, on the reverse strand, counting down.
AGCGCCTTCCTCACCGTGCCGCAGAAGACAGTGGCCGAGCTGCGCGACGTCCCCGGCGTGGAAGCGGCTGCCGGGGTGGCCTGGGCGCATGTCGACGTCAAGCAGTCCGGGCTCTCGGCCATCAACGGCATCGACCCCGAGACCTGGGCCGCGGTGTGGGCCTTCCGCTGGAAGCGCGGTGGCAGCGACGCCCTGCTCGCACAACTCGACGGGGAGCACGTGCTCCTCGAGGACGAATCGCCGGCGGCAAAGAGGTTCGACGCCGGTGACACCATCACGATCACCGCGCAGAACGGCGGCACGGCGAAGCTGACCGTGCTCGGGTTCTACCGCGACCAGATGGCGTTCACCGGCATGGTCACGAGCCTCGACGCCTTCCGCGGCCTGGGTATCCCGGCCGCGTCGGGGATCACCCTCGTGCGCACCGCGGCCGACGCCGACGGCACCGCCACGCAAGCGGCCGTGCAGAAGGCGCTGGCCGGCTTTCCGACCCAGGAGGTCATGACCCGGACCGAGTACCTGGACAGCATCAACGCCCAGGTCGACCAGATCCTGACCATGTTCTACGGCCTGCTCGCGATGAGCGTCGTCATCTCGATCTTCGGCATCATCAATACGCTGGTGCTGAGCGTGCACGAGCGCACCCGCGAGCTCGGTATGCTGCGCGCCATCGGCGCCACGCGCCGCCAGCTCCGCCAGATGGTCCGCTACGAGAGCGTGATCACAGCCGTCATCGGCGGGGTCCTGGGGACGGCGGTCGGGATCGCCTTCGCCTACGTGGTCGTCACGCAGCTCGGCGACGGCCTCGAGTTCCTGGTCCCCTGGATGCAGCTGGGCGTCTTCCTGGCCCTCGCCGTCGTGGTCGGCGTCGTCGCGGCGGTCCTGCCGGCGCGGCGCGCCGCAGGCACGCGGATCCTGCAGGCGATCCAGTACGAATGACCCCGGTGGGCTCCTCCCCCCGGGGGGAGGCAGGCCTGTCCGGAAGAGGGCCGGGGCGGCGGGACGCCGCCCCGGCCCTCGCCGTCCGGAAGCGGTGGACGCGCCGGCCGGCGCCCGCGCCGGCCGAGCCGGCCGCCCATCAATCCGTCATGTACTCCCTGACGTCCACATCGCCACCCGGCTCTACGGCGATCTCACCACGCGCGACGCGCAGCACGACAGCGGCGGCGGCCTCCGGCGACGCGCCGACGAAGTCGTTCATGCGCGTCGCCGTGCGCCCCGGGTGCACGCAGCAGATGCGCTTCCCGGGGTGCTCGAGGGCGAGCGCCTTGGTGAAGCCCCGGACGCCCCACTTACCGGCACAGTACGGTGCGGCGGCCGCGGTCCCGTGAAGTGCCGCCGTGCTGCCGATGTTGATGACCGCGTCGCGGACCAGCGGGAGAAGCACCTGCGTCACCTTCATCAGCCCGAGAAGGTTGGCGACCAGCTGCTCCTCGATCTCGCCGAACCCCTGCTCGAGAAACGGCCGCCACACGACGACGCCGGCGTTGTTGACGAGGATGTCGAGGGTGCCGAAGCGCGCCCTGACGGCTTCGCGCAGGGCGCGGATACTGGTGTCGTCGGCGAGCTGGAGCGGGAAGGCGACGGCGTCCGGAGCGCCGAGTCCGCGGCACCGCCGCGCGACGTCCGCGGCCTCTTCGCGGTGCTCGAAGTAGGTGATCGCCAACCGGGAGCCCGCGGCGGCGAAGCGCAGGGCGATCTCCCGCCCGATGCCGATGCCGCCGCCGGTGACGAGGACCCTCGCGCCTGAGAGGTCGATGCTCATCAGCTCATGCTACCCCGCATCACGGCGCCGCGAGCGATGCAGCCTGCTACGATGCCCGGTGTGAACCTCCTCATCATCGGGGCCGCCAACCCCACCGGCCGCCTGCTCGTGGAGGGCGCCCTGGAGCGCGGGCACGACGTGACCGCGCTCGTCGGCGCGCCCGAGGAACTCGGCCCCACCGCAGAGCGAGTCCACGTGGTGTGCGGCGACGTCCGCGACGGCGGCGCGGTCAGCGACGCGGTCGACGGGCGGCAGGCCGTGCTCGTGGCGCTGGCTGACGCGGCGGGCGGACGCGACGGCGGCGCGGTCGCCGCCAAGGGCGCGCTGAACGCCGTGCGGAGCATGCAGCGGTACGGCCTCCGCCGCCTGGTCGTGCTCTCCACCTCCGCCGTGGCGCCACCCGGGGAGCCCGGCCATCCCGGCTTCCTGGCGCGCCTTGTGGACCCGCGCTCGCACGGGGGATTCCTCGCCGATCTGCGGCGCATGGAGGTAAGTGTGCGCCAGAGCCGGCTCGACTGGACGCTGGTGCGCGCCGCCAAGCTCGCGGACGCCGCCCCCCGAGGTCGGCCCCGCGTCGGGCCTGGCTACGCGCTGCCCGGTGGCGCGGCCATCGCCCGCGCCGACGTCGCCGCCTTCATGCTCGACGAACTGGAGCGCAGCGAGAACGTTGCCCACGCGGTGGCCATCGCCACCTGAGGCGCCGGGCCTACCGCGCCGCCCAGCCTGCCGCCGCCGTCACGCCGCCTCCCGGCCCGAGGGAGCCGCACCCAGCGGCCTACTCTTTGCCCAGCTCGTACCGCAGGGCGGCTTCGAGCTCCGGGAAGCAAGGGCGGAAGCCCTGCCGGCCGAGCCGCGTGGGCACCGCCCGCTGGCTGGCGAGGAACATCTCGCGGCCCATGCCCCCGAGGCCCCTCGCGACGGCCACGCGGGGCACCGCCAGCGCAGCGGGGCGGTGCAGCACGTGGCCGAGGATGCGCGTGAAGTCGCGGTTGCTGACCGGCTCGGGTGACGTCACGTTCACGACGCCGCTGAGCTCCCCGTCGTGCAGCATCCACTCGACGGCGCCCAGCAGGTCGTCGAGGTCGACCCAGCTCCACCACTGCTCGCCGTCGCCCAGGCGCGTGCCCAGCCCGGCCCGGAAGGCGGGGAGCATCTTGGCGAGCGCCCCGCCGGCCGAGCTCATCACGATGCCGAAGCGCGGCGTCACCACCCGCACCCCGACCTCGGCAGCCCGGGCGGCCGCCGCCTCCCAGGCGCGGCACACCTCCGCCAGGAAGTCCTCGCCGAGCGAGCTCTCCTCGGTGAGCGCCTCGCCGCCGCGCGAGCCGTAGGCGCCCACCGCAGAGGCGGAGACCAGCACCCTGGGCGGAGTCTCCATACGCCGCAGGGCGTCGACAAGCGTGCCGGTGGCCTGCAGGCGGCTCTCGAGGATCGCCTTCCGCCGCCCGGGCGTCCAGAGCGAGGCGATGCTGGCGCCGGCGAGGTTCACCACCGCGTCCACGCCCCGGAGGCCGGCAGGGTCGAGGCGCCCGGCGGCCGGGTCCCAGCTCACCTCACCGGGCCCTGCCGCCGGCCGCCGCACAAGCTTGACCACCTCGTGGCCGGCGGTGGTCAGGTAGTGCGCCAAGCTGGAGCCGACGAGGCCGCTCGCGCCGCTGATGAGCACCCTGAGCGGCGGCTCGCCGGCCCAGGCGGCGTGCCGCTCGAGGTCCATACGGGTGCGCGCGTGGCGGAAGCGGAACAGCCGCCCGAGCTGCTTGCCGGCCAGCCGGGCGGCGATCGCGTCGCTCACCGAGCCGGCAGGCAGGCTGTACTCCACGTGGTCGAGCAACTCGCTGGACCGCTCGTCGCGCGGCAGGAAGCGGTGCACGTGTTCCCAGGCCGCGAAGGGACCCTTGGCCTGGCGGTCCACGAACTGCCGGCCTTCGATGTAGCCGCGCAGCTCCGCCTCCCAACGCCGCTTAAGGGGGCCGCGAGAAGCTTCGACGACCAGGCGGCCGCCCTCCCGCATGCCTCCGCTCTGCTCCAGGACGCGCAGGCGCTGCCACGGCGGCGCCAGACGCTCGAAGGCCCCCGGGCGGACGTGGTAGGCGAAGAGCTCCTCCACGGGCACCGGCATGACGCTGCGCCACTCGAACACCGGCATCGCTATCCTCCAGAGTCGCTGCCCCCGTTCTACCCGGGGGCGGGCAGGCGTCACACGCGCCGAGGCCGGGTGGGAAGGCGGCAAGGCAGCGGCCGCTTGAGCAGCATACGTCTGCTCAAGGTGCTGCACGGCTTCCAGGCCCCCCCGCACGTCACCGCCGATCGGGTGCGCCGCTTCCGCACCGAACACGAGGCGATCCTGGAGCGCTACGAACTGGCGGCCGGCGAGCTCGAAGCGCGCCGCGGCGGCCCGTTCGACCGGGCCGTGCCCTACTGGCTGCTCACGGCGCGATTCGGCGAGCTCGCGAGCCGCGCGTTCCTGGCGTGGTGCGATGAGGCCCTCGAGGTCCTCGACGGCCTCGAACCCCCGAAGGAGGACTGATCATGCGGCGTCAACCTCTCTCTGCGATCCTGCTCGCAAACACCATCGTCCTCACCCTGCTGGCCCTCCTGACGCTCATCCCTTGGGCCGGCTCTTCGGAGAGCCTCCTCGGGTACCGCGCGCTCTGCTCGTTCACCCCCATCAGCACCATGCTGCTCGTCATCCTCGCCGCCTCCTCCTGCTTCGTGCGCAAGCGTGCCGGCCACTACCGCTGACGACCGTGTGAGCCGCGGGAAGGCCGGGGAGGCGCAGCCCCGGCGGCTCGCCCGCGGCCCTCCCCGCGGCTCAGGCGGCGACCCGAGAGCGCGAACGGCGGCCGCCGGAGTAGATGAAGATGTCGAGGGCGATCCCCGCGGCGAAGACCACCGTGCCCCAGCCCTGCAGGCCGCCGAACGAGTTCTGGGCGATCGCGTAGGCCATCGTCGTGCACGGCGCGAAGAGGAAGCCTATGAAGCCCCAGAAGAAGGCAACGCTGGCGCGCGTGAGGTAGTCCGTGAACAACCAGAGGCCGAAGAGGATGAGCCGCGGAGAGGCGGCGAGGATCCCGACCAGCAGACAGCAGCCCACGCGCGGCTCCTTTCGAACGCGTTCCACAACGTAACGGCAGCCTCCACGGCCGCTGACGCAACGCTAACACGCGAGGGGCAAACTGAAGATGCCATGATCACCCGACGCACCCACATCAGGCAGGTCCTGCGCAGCGCCCGAGCGGCGGCACTCCCCCTTGCGGAGCGCCGTGAGGAGCTCCGAGCGGCTCAGGCCCGGGTCGCGGGGGGGCCTCAGCGTGTCGCTACGCTGACGTTGTCGCGCAAGCCCCAGCGCCGCACGAACCGCCCCTCCGCCGGCCCACCCCGCTCGAGCAGCGAGTAGCCCGCCCCGATCAGCGCTCGCCAGCGCGCGAGCAGCGGGTCGTCCGGGGGCAGGAGGCCGAGCCGCTCGGCGAGGTAGCCGAGCCTCCTCGGCACCGTGCCGCCGCCGAATCGCTCCAGGTACGCCGTCAGGCGCTCGCGGTCGAGCCCCGCCCAGGCGAGCCTGAGCGCGGCGGCGGCGAGCGGCACTCCGCCGCACAGGTCGCTGCGGTCGAGCACGTCGATCAGCGTGCGCTCCGGCTCGGTGACGCGGATGCGCAGCCCCGGCTCGCCGAGCAGCGCCGCCCCGAACATCCGCTCCGGCTTGATGAACACGAGGTCGAAGCGGACGCCCAGCAGCGTGGGCCGCATGGCCTGCTTACGCTTCGGCGTGATGAACGTCAGCGTTTCCGCCGGCTCGCCGCCTGGCGCGCCGAGCCAGCCCCACCAGCGCATCGCGGTGGCGTACGCGGCGGCCCCCTCGGGCGCCAGGAGGCTGCCCAGGACGAGGGCGTCGTGGAAGCGAGTGTTCGCGGCGTCGGTCACGTGACCATCGTAGACCACGACATCGCCGCGGGCAGCGGGCCGCGGCGCCAGAAAGGGGGATGGGCCGCGGGATCGCTGTCGCGATCCCGCGGCCCATGGGGGGCCAGCAGCTCCCGGGCAGTGGAGGTAGATGCCCGGGCGATGGGACTTTGGCTCGGTGGGGGCGCACCGTACTGCAGCCGTGTCCCGTGACGACCGGGGGGACAGTCGTCAATGCCGTCTGTATGGCTTGTTGACAGTCTGCCCGGCCAATGTGAAGTTCTTGTTGAGTCCACGTTGCGAGAGGTTAGGCAGCGATTGCGGCCCCGCGGGGGTCGCGCCCTACTCGCCGCCCGAAGATTCCGGCCCATCGCTGAAGAGGCCGGCGTACTCACCGTAACCCTCGGCCTCGAGGTCCTCCCTGGGAATGAAGCGCAGCGCCGCCGAGTTCATGCAGTAGCGCTGGCCGCCCGGCGCCGGGCCATCCCCGAACACGTGGCCGAGGTGCGCGCCTGAGGCCGCGCCACGCACCTCGGTGCGCGCTTGCAGCAGCTTGCGGTCGCTGCGCGTGCTCACGGCCTCCGCCTTCAGTGGCCGGGTGAAGCTCGGCCAGCCGCTGCCCGAATCGTACTTGTCCCGCGAACTGAAGAGCGGCTGGCCGCTCACGACGTCCACGTAGATGCCGTCGCGATGCTCGTTCCAATACTCGTTGGCGAACGGCCGCTCGGTGCCCTCCCGCTGGGTGACCTCGTACTGCAAGGGGGTCAGGCGCCGCCGCAACTCGCCGTCGTTTGGACTTTCGGCGGTCATCGTGTCTCCAGGATCAGTCGTCACTGCGCCCATGTATTCCCGGGCGGTAAACCGCCGGCGCGCCGACAGGCACACGCGCCGCCCCAGGTGTCTTTGCGACGGCGTCGGGCTATCCTGAGACAGAGAAGACCAACAACCCGCGAGGGAGCGACCCATGCCGTTGGGCGGCTACTGCACCGTCTGTGCCCGCTGGGTCTGGCTCACGCCGTACGGCGAGTGCCAGAACGGCCATCCCGCACTCGCCGTGCGCGACGTACAGCAGCTGCGACCGCAGGGTTCCGACGCGGTCGTCGACCAGTCCGTTGTGCAGACACCCCGGGCCCGCTTCCGCTGGTGGTGGCGCCACTCCTTGTGGATCGCCTGGACCTTCAGCGCCGGCTTCCTCGGATGGGTGGCGTTCGTCTACATCGGCGTGCGCGCCCGGCACACCCCGTGGGCGCTGTACGGCTTCGGCTACCTTGTGC
>JBAZPK010000026.1:0-19973 GCA_041648235.1 Thermoleophilia bacterium | reverse complement strand
GCCGATCTCACGCGTGCGGGCGTTCACGGAACCCATCATCGTGACGAAGACGACGAGCGCCTCGATGGCGATGATGACGCCCGCCACCAGGTAACTGAACTTGCGGAACTGGTCCAGAGCGTGCATGCGATTCTTCATGACCTGTTGCAGCGCGGTGACCCGAGTGCCGGGCAAGACGGAGGAGATCTGAGCGACGATCTTCTCGACGGGGCAGTTGCTACAGAGCGCCGCCACCTCGACCATGGTGACCTTGCCGGGCTTGCCGAGCAGCTCCTGCGCGGTGGCGAGCTGCGTGATGAGCAGGTTGTCGTCCTCGGAGCCGGTGAGCCGGAGGATGCCGGTGACGGTGAAGCGACGCCCGCCGATCGCGACGCTCTCACCCGTGCTCAGGCGCAGGGCCTCGGCGGCGGAGGAGCCGGCGATGAGCTCATCGCCGGCAGTCGGCCGCCGCCCGTCGAGGCTCCACCAGCGCTTGAGTGCGAACTGATCGTCGAGGCGCACGCCCATGAGCAGGGCCTGGGCGCCGCGCACCTGCACCGCCCCGAGCAGCTCGGGCGCGATGGCGGCGATGTTCCTGCGATTGGGGATGGTCTTGATGCGCGCGAGGTCAGCTTCGCGGATCTCGCGCGCCCCCACGGCAACGCCGCCCAGGTTCAGGCCGCCGTAGCCCAGGGACAGTTTGTCGACCTTGGGCTGCACGACGATGTTGGCGCCGTAGCTCTCGAGGTTGTTCTGCGCCTGCACCGTCAACGCCGAGCTGAGCGTCAGCAGCGTCACCACGGTGGCGATGCCCACCAGCAGCCCGGCCACCAGGAAGGCGGCGCGACTCTTGTGGCGGCGCAGGTTCCGCAGCGCGACGGTGTGGAGCCTCACGGCCGATGGTCCTCCGCGTGGCCGACGGTCAGAAGCCCGTGCGGGTCAGGCCGGCGCTCACTGGAAGTACTGGACGCCGGCCTGCAGGGCGCTGGTGGCGATGACGAGCTGGCTGCCATCCTCGATGCGGTCGAGCGGCGACGGGTTGCAGCCGCCTTCGAGCACGTTGATCTTCGTCGAGGGGAAGCGGCGGCCGCAGTTGTTGCAGACCATCTCGTCGCCCTCCTGGTGATAGCCCTTCTTCTGCGCGAAGCACACGTCGCAGGCGTCGAAGGCGGCGCGCACGACGCCGTCGGAGCTCTTGAGGACGAAGTACTTGACCTCTACGCCGCCGGCATCGTAGCTGTAGAAGTGCGCCTTGCCGTCGCTCACCTCAGCGAGAGCGATCTTCACGTCGCCGCCGGCCGCCGTGGTCGCGGACGCGGCCTCGGCACCGGTGCCGCCTCTGCCGGCCGTCGCGTACACGGCGACGGCCGCCACGATGGCGAGGGCCACGACCGCGCCGACGATGTGGAGCTTGGTGTGCGATTGCTTGCCCTCGAACTGCGCGCGCTTCTGCTCACGCACGGCGCGTGAAGGAGCGGGGCCGGCCGGCTTCCTGCTTCGATTCCGTGACTTGCTCGACACGCCTCAGCCTCCTGAACTCGACGAAGTAACTAATGAGGATAGGATTTGACCAGAATAGGCCCGTTGCGTGCCGTGGGTCAAACTCAAGAGCGTTGTCCGGCCCTGCATCGCCCGAGGCCCCGCTGGCTGCCCTGTCCCGGCGCGCGCTGCTCGCGAATGGGCGCGCCCTCTGCAGCCTGCAGAGTACCGGACCGATGTGAAGATTGGATGTAGACGCGGGCTCTGCGCGGGCAGCCGCGCCCTCAGCGCGCCCTCAGCAGCAGCCGTGCCGGGCGTGATCGGCGCCGTGGTCCTGCTGCGCGCCGCCCTCGACCGCCTGAGGCCCGGCCGCACCCGGCTCGTTCCAGTCGTCCGCGCGACGGACCGTCTCCGCCGCCGGCGCGGCGCCGCGCCGGCCATGCGTTGCGCGCTGCATCACGACCATGACAAGGACGGCTGCGGCAGCCACCGCGATGAGGAGGATGGTACTGACGCTCATGTGCCTCGCCTCGCTTTCCGTTCAGCTCGTTGGAGCGCCGCCGGAGGATGGACCTCCAGCGTGAAGATGCCATGTCGGGGCTGTGTGATCTCGGTGGAGCAACTTGACTTCACCCTGGCAGGGGCCCTCGCCGTCACCGGCGAGTCAACACACCGCCGGTCGCCGAGGGCTCCGCCTCCTCAAGCTCCGCCAGACGCAGCTCCAGTTCGCGAATGCGCTCCTCGAGCGGGTCGGGCCGCGGAAGTGGCGCGGTGTGGTCGTGCCCCCGCGAGCCCCCGTGCATCCCGCGCATCATGAACAGCATCAGGAGCGGGCACACGAGGATGAGGAGCACGGGCAGGATCTCTCTCACGGCAGGACCTCCTCGACTTCGTTGACGATCTCCGCGGCGGCGACGCGCCGCATCACACAGTCACCCACACGATGCCTCCGACGGGCGCCACGCCACTGTCGGATGACCGCCGACCTCAGGCTACCCGGGCCCTGTGAAGCCCTCATGAAGACCGGGCCCTCGCCGCCCGGCCGGGCTCGCGACGGACCCGCGGGGCCCAGATGAGTGCCATACCGACGAACACACCCGCGAGCGCGAACCACTGTGGTGCGGTCAGCCCCAGCAGCCACGGCGGGTTGATGCGCGCGAACTCGACGGCCAGCCTCTCGGCGCCCGACAGCACCAGGAACCAGGCGAACACATGCCAGCCGGGCTGAGCGCGTCGCGCCATCCCGTAGAGGACGGCGAACGCCGCGAGCATGATCAGCGTCTCGTACACCGCCGTCGGCTGCACCGGCACCGTCGTCGGCACCGCGCCGCGGGGGAAGGCCATGGCCCAGGGCAGATCGCTGGCCCGGCCGTAGGTGCCGTCGCCGGCGAGCTGGCAGCCGATGCGCGCCACGGCGTACCCCAGGGCGACGCCCGGCGCCAGCACGTTGGCGACGCCGCCCAAGGGCAAACGCCGGTGGCGTGCGACGAGCAGCACCGCTGCGGCGCCGCCGAGCAGGCCGCCGTACCAGGTGAGGCCGGCGCCGCCCACGAGCTCGTGGAGCAGGTCCGCCCGCACCTGCTGCCAATGCTCCGCGGCCCAGTACAGACGTGCCCCGGCCAGCCCGCCGGCGATGGCGGCGACCGTGAGCTCGAGGGCGGCATCCGCAGAGAGGCCGTGGCGAGGCGCCAGGCGCCGTACGGCCAATCCGGCGGCGAGCATCGCCACGGCGGCCATGACGCCGTAGGAATACAGCGTGAAACCTCCGCTGCGCAACAGGATCGGATACACGGTGACTCCTCGCTCGGACCGACCGACCGGCGCGAGGATAGGCGCCGCCCATGAAGAGTCTGTGAAGGCGCGGCACGAGCCGGCGTGGCGCGCGGCGCTCCCCGGCAGGCTGACGCCCGCCGGGATGCGCCGCCCTCCGCCCGGAGGGCTGGTTGGACCACGCGCAGGCGCCCTGATACCGTCCCCGGAGTGAGCGCCATCCGCGACCAGCGCACGCCCCCACTCCCCGGCCTCAGCGAGGCCGAGGCCGCGCGCCGCCGCGCCGCCGGCCAGGGCAACGACGCCCAGATCCGCACCGGCCGCAGCTACGGCCGCATCGTGCGCGACAACGTCTTCAACTTCATCAACAACCTGTTCTACGTGCTCGGTGCCGTCCTGCTCGCTCTCGGCAAGCCGCTCGACGCTTTCGTGGTGGTCGGCGTGATCCTCGCCAACACGGTCATCAGCCTCGTGCAGGAGATCCGCGCCAAGCGCGTGATGGACCGCATCGCCATCCTCATGCGGCCCCATGCGAGCGTGGTGCGCGACGGGTCCCTGATGACCGTCGACCCGTCGCGGATCGTGCTCGGGGACGTCCTCTTTGTGCACCCCGGTGACCAGGTGGTCGTCGACGGCGCCATGCTCGGCAGCGGCCGCATGGAGGTGGACGAGTCGCTGCTCACCGGCGAGTCGGACCTCGTGATCAAGCACGCCGGCGACCCGCTGCTCTCGGGCAGCTTCTGCGTCACCGGCGGGGGCTACTACGAGGCCCAGAAGGTGGGCCTCGACAGCTTCGCCAACAAGCTCACCGCGAAGGCGACCCGGTTCAAGCGCGAGCTCACCCCGCTCCAGCGCCAGGTCAACCAGATCGTGCGCGTGCTGCTCTTCGTGGTCGTGATCTTCGAGATCCTCGTGTGGGTGCGCAACGTGCTCGGCGGCGTCCCCTTCGTGGAGAGCGTGCGCATGAGCACCGTGATCCTGGCTCTGATCCCCAACGGCCTCGTGCTCTCCATCGCCCTCACCTATGCTCTCGGCGCCGTCCGCCTGCTGGGCAAGAACGTGCTGGTGCAGCAGTTCAACGCCGTCGAGTCGCTGAGCAACGTGGATGTGCTCTGCACCGACAAGACGGGCACGCTCACCTCAGGCGTGATCACGCTCGAGGATGTGCTGCCGCTGGGCGTCGAGCAGGCTCGCCTCCAGCTCGTGCTGGGCGCCTTCGCGGCCAGTACCGGCGACGCCAACAAGACCATCGAGGCGCTGCGCGCCGCGTACCCCGCGGCGCGCCTCGCGCCGGCCCACGAGGCGCTCTTCAGCTCGGCCCGCAAGTGGAGCGGGCTGGCGCTCGCCGGCACCGCGAGCGGCCCCGGCACCGACGGCGCCGGACCCGACGCCTGCGCTGGCGCCGACGAGGCGGCGGGCGCCGTCCGCGGCACCTTCGTCTTCGGCGCCCCGGAGATGGTGACGCCGGCGCTCGCCGCCGGGTCCGGCGCCTGGCAGCAGCAGGCCGACGAGTGGGCCGCCAAGGGGCTGCGCGTGCTTCTCCTCGCCGGCCTGACCGAGCCCGTGCCGTTCGCCGAGGGCGACGCCCCGCCGGCCTTGCCGGCGGGCCTCGAGGCCCTCGGCCTCATCTGCTTCAGCGACGAGCTGCGCCCCGGCGTGCGGACCACACTGGACGGCTTCACCGAGGCGGGCATCGAGGTCAAGATCATCTCCGGCGACAACCCGAAGACGGTCAGCGCCCTGGCCACCCAGGCCGGCGTCGGCGCGGCGCGCGGCGACGGCACGGCCGCCACGGTGGTCGCCGTCGCCGGCCCCGAGCTCGAAGGTCTCTCCCCCGACGAGCTCGCGGATACGGCCGAGCGCGCCACGGTGTTCGGGCGCATCACCCCGGAGCAGAAGGAAGACCTCGTGCAGGCGTTGCGCGCCCGCGGCCGCTACGTGGCCATGATCGGCGACGGCGTCAATGACGTGATCGCCCTCAAGCAGGCCAACGTGGCGGTGGGCATGCAGGGCGGCAGCCAGGCGGCGCGCGGCGTCTCGGACCTCATCCTCCTCAACGACACCTTCGCGCCACTGCCCTTCGCCTTTCAGGAGGGCCAGCGGATCATCAACGGCATGAACGACATCCTGCACATCTTCATGGTGCGCATCTTCTACAAGGCGACGATCATCGCCGCCGTCATGGCGCTGGGCGGCTTCCCCTTCGCGCCCCGGCAGGCGTCGTTGGTATCGTTCGTGAGCGCCGGCGTGCCGGCGGTGGCCCTCGCCATGTGGGCGCGGCCAGGCCCCACGCCGAGAGTCGGCCTCTTCAAGCTGCTGGCGCGCTTCGTGGTGCCCACGGCGCTGCTCCAGTTGGCCCTGTCGGTCGCCCTCTACCTCACCTATTCGCTGCCGGCCAAGGCGAATTATCTGGCGGCGCATCCGGGCGCCGGCGACGAGGAGCTGATCCTCTACGCCTACCCTGCGGCGCAGACCGCGCTCACGCTGTTCGCCGCCTTCTGCGGCATCCTGCTGCTGCTCTTCACGGTTCCGCCCACGGCGTGGTTCGCCGGCGGCTCGAGGCTGCGCGGCGACTGGCGCCTGGTCGGCGTCGTCATCGTGCTGCTCGGGTTCGTGGCCGGCGTGCTGGCCGTGCCCCTGGGGCGCACCCTGTTCGAGCTCAAGGAGTTGCCCGCGTGGCAGTACCTCGCGATCTTCGCCCTGTCGCTGCTGTGGGGGCTCCTCTGCCACGTCGTGTGGCGCAGCCACGTGCTCGACCGTTGGCTGGGGACCGTCGAGGACCCGGGCAACGTGCGCGCCAGGGAGGCGGCGCGAGAGGCGGCGGAGGCGGCGCCGGCGCAGCCGGTGGACGCGGCCGCCGGGGCCTGACGCGGCCTGAGGCCGGGGCCGGACGGAGTCAGGCGGCCCCGGCCGACGGGCACAGCCCTGCCAGAGGGCACTCGCCGCACAGCGGCCGGCGGGCGTGGCAGATGCGCCGGCCGTGCCGCACGAAGCCCACGTGCACGGCGTACACCTGGGCCGCGTCACGCGGCCCCGCCATCTCGGTGAGCAGCGGGTGCGCCTGCTCGGCGCTCACCTTCGCGTCGATGAGCCCCAGGCGGCGGGCCACCCGGTGCACGTGGGTGTCGACCGGCATCACCGGCCGCCCGAGGGCGAAGAGCAGCACGCAGGCGGCCGTCTTGGGGCCCACGCCCGGCAGGCCGGTGAGGTACGTCAGCGCCTCGGCGTCGCTCATGCCGTCCAGCGACGCGAGGTCGGGGGCGCCGCCGTCGGCGCTGAGCGCCGTGAGGATCGCCTTGAGGCGCGGCGCCTTGGTGTGTGCCAGCCCGCCGAGCGCTATGGCGGCTTCGATGTCCTCCGGAGCGGCGTCGCGGGCCGCCGCCCACTCGGGGAAGCGGGCCTTGAGCGCAGCGAACGTGCGCTCGGTGTTCACGTCGGCGGTGTTCTGCGAGAGCACGGTGAACACCAGCTCGTCCACGGGCGGGTAGCGCGGCGAGAGCACCGGGCGCCCGTAGAAGTCATCGAGTACAGCCACCGCGCGGCGGAGCTGCCTCTTGCGGGAGAGCGCGTTCATGAGGCCAGCGTATCACCGCCGCCACGTCCCGGGCGCGAGCTCGGGGCGGGCATCGTGTACGAGGAGGACCCCGTGACGCGGGCCGCGTGACGCCGGCCGCCTGACGGCGGCCGCAGGGTCGCTCGGGTCAGAGGCTGTTGGCGCGCCGCCTGAGGTCCCGCTTCCGGCGGCGCCGCAGGACGGCGCCGGTCGCCAGCCCCGCGAGGAACCCGATCCCCAGCATGAGGATGAAGAGCAGCCAGGCGGGCCACGTGAACGACCAGACGAGGAAGTCGACGGGCACGTCCTGGCCGTTCTGGACGATGTAGATCAGCAGGACGACGAAGAGCACGACGAGGACGATGAGCTTCCCCCATCCCCCGCCTCGCGATTCCCTCTGGAGTTGCACCTGTGGCTGCTGCGTCGCGCTCATACCGAGACCCCCTGATGATGTTGGCAGTTGGTTCGCCACGGAGACAGCCTACCCTTGCCGGCGGCGCGGCTCACGCACCGCCGCCCACAGGCGCGAGGGGTGGCAGCCTTACGGCCCGCCGCCCCTCGCGGCTTGATCCTTCTGCGAGCCTCGCGGCTCCCGGCGGCTCAGCTCTTGGCGTACGCCGCCAGACCGTCCGCCACGGTCGCGAACACGGTCTCGAGCTGCGCCTCGTCGATGACCAGCGGCGGCTGGATGCGCAGCACGCTGCCGAAGTTGCCGCCGACGCCGACGAGCACGCCGTGCTCGAGGCAGTACTGGCGCGTGAACGCCGCCGCGGCGGTCCCGTAGGCCTTGGTGGCGCGGTCGGCGACCAGCTCGACGCCGATCATCAGGCCCTTGCCGCGCACGTCGCCGATCAGGGGCTGCTCGGCCACGTGCGCCTCGAAGCGCGCCTTGAGGTCGGCGCCCTTGCGCGCCGAGGCCGCGATGACGCCGTCCTGGAGGAAGGCGATGTTGGCCAGCGAGGCGGCGCAGGAGACCGGGTTGCCGCCGAAGGTGGAGAGGTGGTCGCCGACCTGGAAGGCATCGGCGATCTCGGCCCGGGCCGTGAAGGCGCTGAGCGGCCAGCCGTCGGCGATGCCCTTGGCCATGGTGATGATGTCGGGCTCGACGCCGTAGTGCTCGATGGCGAACATCGTGCCGGTGCGCCCGAAGCCGCTCTGCACCTCGTCGGCGATGAACAGCACACCCTCCTCATCGAGGATCTGCTTGACGCGCTTGAAGTAGCCCTCGGGCGGCGTGATGATGCCGCCCTCGCCCATGACCGGCTCGGCGATAAAGGCGGCCACGTTGCCCGAGAGGTGGAGGCGCATGACCTCCCCCACGCGGCGCGCGCAGAGCAGGTCGCACTTCTCCGGCGTCGTCTCGGCGAAGCAGCGGTAGCAGTACGGGGTCGGGGCGAAGGCGACGCCGGGCATGTAGGGGCCGCCGCCCTTCTTGCGGCCCGAGTTGCCGGTCACCGAGAGGGTCGCGTACGAGCGGCCGTGGAAGCTGCTCTCGAGGGCGAGCAGCTCATTTCTACCGCTGTAGCGCTTCGCGAGGCGGAAGGCGCCCTCGATGGCTTCGGCGCCGCCGTTGCCGAAGAAGGTCTTTTGCAGCCTGCCGGGGGTGATCTCGGCGAGCTTCTCGGCCAGGGCGCCGACGCTCTCCACGTGGTAGACGTAGGAGCAGGCGTGGACGAGCTTGTCGGCCTGCGCCTTGGCGGCCTCGAGGACGGCGGCGTTGTGGTGGCCGGCGTTGGTCACGCTGATGCCGGCGAAGCAGTCGATGTACTCGGTGCCGTCGGCGTCGTAGAGGTATGCCCCCTCACCGTGGTCGGCGACCACCGGCTCGACGCGCTTCACGAACCCGGTCATCACGTAGTCGCGGTACTGTTCCTTTACACCCATTTTATCGACCACCCTTCGACTCACGCTGGCAGAGACACTGGAATAGGGGTGTGCCTCAAAGGCTACCAGACGCGCCCCGGCGCGCGAGGCTTGCCGGCGCGCCACGGCGGCCAAACCGGCCGTCCCCGCGTGCCCGGGCGGACAGGAAGAAGGTGCGGCGGCGCCTCGGCGCCGCCGCTCCAGCTCCCTACCCAGCGGCGTATCCGAGTCACGTGGCATTCGCGCGCGTGCCCGTGTGGACGCCGTCACAAACGGGCCGCTATAATCGAGTCAAACCCAAGTGGGCCGTTGAGTCTGTCATGCCCGCTGCGTCTTGGGCCTGCCGCGATTCTGTCGAAGGAGTGCGTATGTCGGGCACACCCCCTAAGTCCACCGGCGCTGCCCTCGTGTTGGGCGGAGGCATCGCCGGCATCCAGTGCTCACTCGATCTTGCCGAGGGGGGGTACAAGGTCTACATGGTCGAGAGGGCGCCCGCCCTGGGCGGCCACATGGCTCAGCTCGACAAGACCTTCCCCACCAACGACTGTTCGATGTGCACGATGTCCCCCAAGCTCGTCGAGGCCGGGCGGCACCTGAACATCGACGTCATCACCAACTCCGAGCTCACCGGCCTCGAGGGCGAGCCCGGCAACTTCACGGCGTCGGTCTACCACCACGCCCGCTTCGTCGACCCCGATATCTGTACGAGTTGCGGCGAGTGCTCGCCCAAGTGCCCAGTCACCGTCGCCGACCCCTACAACGAGGGACTAGGCGAGCGCAAGGCCATCTACAAGCTCTACCCCCAGGCCATTCCCAGCACATACGCGGTCGACAAGAAGGGCTACGCGCCGTGCAAGAGCGCTTGCCCCGTCGAGACCTCGGCCCAGGGCTACATTGCCCTCATCGCCGAGGGCCGCTTCGCCGACGCCTATCGCGTCGCCAGCGAGCCCAATCCGTTTCCCTCGGTCTGCGGTCGCGTCTGTGCGCACCCCTGCGAGACGGCCTGCACGCGCGGCTCCGTCGACGAGCCCATCGCCATCGCCGGCCTCAAGCGATTCGCCTGCGATGCCGCCGGACCCACCGAGCTCCCTGAGAAGCTGCCGGTTACCTTCGACGAGAAGGTGGCCATCATCGGTGGCGGCCCTGCCGGCCTGTCGTGCGCCCGCGATCTGGCGCAGCTCGGCTACGCGACCACCGTCTTTGAGGCCCTGCCCGTGGCCGGCGGCATGCTCCGTGTCGGGATTCCCGACCACCGCATGCCGCGTGACGTGCTGCAGCGAGAGATCGACCAGATCTGCGCGCTGGGCGTCGACCTGCGGCTCAATCAGCGCTGCGGATCCGACTTCACCGTCGATGGCCTCCTGGGCGACGGCTTCAAGGCCGTCTTCCTCGCCCCGGGCCTGCACGCCAGCGCGCCGTCGCCGGTCAAGGGCGACGAGCTGCCGGGCTGTCTGCCGGCGGTCGAGTTTCTGCGCGACACCAACCTCGACCGGCCGCCGACCGTGGGCGACCATGTCGTCGTCATCGGCGGCGGCGACGTGGCCTGGGACGCGGCAAGAGCCGCGTCTCGCCTCACGTCGCCCTCCGCAAGAGCACCCGAGGTAACCATCGTCTACCGGCGCTCGCGCGACGAGATGCCCGCCTCGTCGGAAGAGATCGCCGAGGGGCTCGACGAAGAGATCGAGGTTCGCTACCTCGTCGCCCCCGTTGAGATCATCGGCGCCGACGGCAAGATCGCGGCCATCAAGCTGCAGAACTGCAGGCTGGGCGAGCCCGACGAGAAGGGACGGCGCCGTCCCGAGCCCATCGAGGGCTCGTTCGTTGAGCTTCCCTGCGACACGGTCATCGTCGCCATCGGCCAGGCTGTCGTCGACGATTTCGCCAAAGACCTGAACGGGGTCGAAATAGAGTGGAACGCCGTCAAGACCGATACCGAGACACTGGCCACCGGTCATCCCGGTGTGTTCGCCGGTGGCGACGTGGCACCCAGCGGACCGCTCACGGCCATCGAGGCCATCGCCTCAGGCCGCAAGGCGGCGGTGAGTATCCACAACTACCTGCGCGGCGAGCATCTGGCCGACTGGCTGCCCGATCCGTTACCCGAGGCACGCCCTGACGACGCCGTGCTCGAGGCAACGGCCAAGCAGGCCCGCCTCGAGATGCCTGAGTGGCCGGGCTCCGAACGCCGGCGGAACTTCACCGAGGTGCGCAAGGGCTACACCGAAGAACAAGCCGTGGCCGAGGCCAAGCGCTGCCTCAACTGTGCCATCTGCAGCGAGTGCATGGAGTGCGTGCGCGCCTGCGGGCCCGGCGCCCTGCTGCACGGCGAGCGCGACAAGGAGCTGGAGTTCGACGTCGGCGCCGTGGTCATGGCCACGGGCTTCGACCTCCACGACCCGGGCGCCAAGGGCGAGTACGGCTACAAGCGCTATCCCAACGTGTTCTCGGCGCTCGAATACGAGCGCACCCTGAGCGCCAGCGGCCCCACCAGCGGCGAGGTCAAGCGCCGCAGCGACGGCAAGCACCCCAAGAAGGTCGCCTTCATCCAGTGCGTCGGCTCGCGCGACCAGGATCACGAGTACTGCTCAAGCGTCTGCTGCACGTTCGCCAACAAGCAGGCGATGCTCACCATCGACCACGAGCCGGACAGCGAGCCGACCGTCTTCCTCATGGACATGCGCGCCCAGGGCAAGGGCTTCGACGCCTTCTACCAGCGTGCCCTCGGCAAGGGCGTCAAGTTCGTGCGCTCGCGCCCGTCGTTCATCAAGGAGGACCCGCTCACCCAGGACCTCCTGATCAGCTGGGAGGACGAGGCCGGCACCCTGCACGAGAGCCGCTTCGACATGGTCGTGCTCTCCGCCGGCCTCGAGCCGTCGCGCAAGGCGCAGGAGGCCGCCGGTCACCTGGGCCTCGCCCTCAACCGGCACGGCTTCTGCGCCCTCAAGGAGTTCGCGCCGATGGAGACGAGCCGCGAGGGCGTCTTCGTCGTCGGCCCGTTCGGCGAGCCCAAGGACATCCCCGACTCGGTCGCCCAGGCCTCGGCCGCCGCGGCCCAGGTGATGGCCGGCCTCGCCGACTCGCGCGGTACGCTCACGGTCGACAAGGAGTACCCCGCCGAGCGCGACGTGAGCGGCGAGGAGCCTCGCGTCGGCGTCTTCGTCTGCCACTGCGGCAACAACATCGCCGGCGTCATCGGCGTCGAGAGCGTCGCCGAGTACGCGCAGTCGCTGCCCGGCGTCGAGTTCGCCACCGACACGATGTACACGTGCTCGTCGGACAGCCTCTCGCTCATCCGCGAGAAGATCGAGGAGCACCATCTCAACCGCGTCGTCGTCGCGAGCTGCACGCCGCGTACCCACGAGCCCATCTTCCAGGACACCCTGCGCGAGGCCGGGCTCAACCCGTTCCTCTTCGAGATGGCCAACATCCGCGATCAGGCGAGCTGGGTGCACACCAACGAGCCGGAGAAGGCCACGCAGAAGGCCAAGGATCTGGTGCGCATGAGCGTGGCCCGGGCGCGCATGCTCGAGGCGCTGTTCAAGATCGACGTGCCGCTCACGCACGCGGCCGTCGTCGTCGGCGCCGGCGTCGCCGGCATGACGGCCGCCAACGCCCTCGGCGAGATGGGCCACGAGGTCCACCTCGTGGAGCGCGGCGCCAAGATGGGCGGCCACGTCCTCGCGCTCGGCAAGACGATCAGGGGCGGCGACCCGTCGGACTACGTCGCCGCCCTCGAGCGCCGGCTCGTCGACAATCCCAACGTCAGGATCCACCTCGAGGCCGAGCTCGCCGACTTCCACGGCTTCATCGGCAACTTCTCGAGCGTCATCGCCGAGAAGGACGGCAAGCGCACCCCGGTCGACCACGGCGTCGTCATCGTCGCCACCGGCTCGCGTGAGGACCGCCCCGAGCTCTACGGCCTGGGCGACAGCCAGAAGGTCGTCACCGGGATGGACCTCGAGCGCATGCTCAAGGAGGGCGACCCGGCGCTCGCCGACGTCAAGTCGGTCGGCTTCATGCTCTGCGCCGGCTCGCTCGACGAGAGCCACCCGTACTGCTCGCGCACCTGCTGCCAGCAGAGCATCAAGAACGCGATCGCCCTCAAGGAGCGCGACCCCGACCGCCCGGTGTACGTGTGGTACAAGGAGGTCCGCACCTTCGGCTTCCTCGAGGAGCACTACACGCGGGCGCGTGAGCTCGGCGTCATCTTCACGCGCTACGACAACGAGAGCCTGCCGCAGGTGAGCGCCAATCGCAGCGTCTCGGTCGCCTACCGCGACCCGTTCCTGCGGCGCGACATCGACCTGCCGCTCGACCTGCTCGTGCTCGCCACCCCGTCGGTGTCGTCCGAGGGCAGCAGCGAGCTCAGCAAGATGCTCAAGGTGCCGCTCACGGCCGAGGGCTTCTACCTCGAGGCCCACGTCAAGCTGCGCCCCGTCGACTTCGGCTCCGAGGGTCTGTTCCTCTGCGGCTCGGCCCACTACCCCAAGGGCATCGACGAGGCCATCAGCCAGGCCTACGCCGCCGCCGGGCGGGCCGCCGCCATCCTGGCCAAGCCGGTCATCAAGGCCGGCGGCGTCGTCGCCGAGGTCGACCAGGACAAGTGCGCGGCGTGCCTCACCTGCGTGCGCGTCTGCCCCTACGA
Organism: Thermoleophilia bacterium; assembly: GCA_041648235.1. Taxonomy (GTDB): domain Bacteria; phylum Actinomycetota; class Thermoleophilia; order UBA2241; family UBA2241; genus CAIXSE01. Next base: position 6,684 of record JBAZPK010000026.1, on the reverse strand, counting down.
GGTCCCGGTCATCGACCTGGAGGCCAAGAAGGCCAAAATCGAGGCGGCCGCCTGCCAGGGCTGTGGCGTGTGCGTCAGTGAGTGCCCAGTCAAGGCCATCACCCTGCACCACTACACCGACGCGCAGATCTTCGCCAAGGAAGAGGCGCTCTTCATGGAGGTGAGCTGAGATGGCCCAGCCTGAAGCCGTGGCGCTCGAGGCGACCGAGGGCGAGGCCGAGGCCCCGAAGAAGCCGGTGGATCCCAACTTCGAGCCCGAGATCATCGTGTTCGCATGCCACTACTGCGCCTACGCCGCCGCCGACCTCGCCGGCAGCATGCGGCTCCAGTACCCGACGAACACGCGCATGATCAAGCTGCCGTGCACCGGCAAGCTCGAGGTCATCCATCTCCTCAAGGCGATCGAGAGCGGAGCCGACGGCGTGTACGCCGCCGGCTGCCTTGAAGGCGAGTGCCACTACCTCAAAGGCAACCTCTGGGCGCGCAAACGCGTCAACCACGTCAAGCGCCTGCTCGAGGAGCTCGGCATGGAACCGGAGCGCGTCGAGATGTACAACATGTCGTCGGCGGAGGGCGCCAAGTTCGCCGAGTACGCGACGGAGTTCATCGAGCGCATCAAGCAGCTCGGCCCCAACCCGGTCAAACGTGACGGCGTGAGTCCGCTCGCCGCGGCGCGCGCAGCGCTCGGCGGCGTCGCCATGCCCGAAGAAGCAGATGCGTCTGTCGCAGCCACCGTTGAGGAAGGACACGCAGAATGATCACCGCCGAACGCAAACCCCTCGATGAGATCGTCGGTCTCGTCGGCGACAAGAAGAAGGTCCTGGTAGCCGGCTGCGACACCTGCGTCGCCATCTGCCTCACGGGCGGCGAGAAGGAGGCCGAGATCCTCGCCAGCGAGCTGCGCATCCTGGCCGAGAAGGACGGCCGCGAGGTCGAGGTCGAGCACACGGCGGCCATCCGCCAGTGCGAGTGGGAGTACCTCGACATGATCGCCGAGAAGGTCGCGGCCGCCGACGTGGTGGTCAGCATGGCCTGCGGCATCGGTATCCAGAGCATGGCCGAGAAGTTCGAGCCGAAGGTCATCGTGCCGGGTGCGAACACCAACATGCTCGGCATGCCGCAGGAGCACGCCGTGTGGCTCGAGCGTTGCGGCGCCTGCGGTGAGTGCGTGATCGGCGAGACGGCCGGCATCTGCCCCGTCGTGCGCTGCAGCAAGAGCCTCATGAACGGCCCCTGCGGCGGGTCGCACGACGGCAAGTGCGAGGTCACCACACCTGAGAAGGAAGACATCGACTGCGCCTGGCACCTCATCTGGGAGCGCCTCAAGGCCCAGGGTCGCGAAGAGCTGATGTACGTCAACCGGCCGCCGAAGAACTGGAGCAAGAGCAGCTCCGGCGGCCCGCGGAAGATGGTGCGTGAGGAGGCGAAGCCGGTATGACCGCCACCAACGGGTACAAAGCGGGATCCAATCTCGAGAAGGTCTTGAGCGCGGGCAAGTTCGCGGTCACCGGCGAGTGCGGTCCGCCCAAGAGCGCCGACGTCAGCGTCATCGAGGAGAAGGCCAAGATCCTCAAGGGCTACGTCGACGCCGTCAACATCACCGACAACCAGACCGCCGTGGTGCGCGTCTGTTCCATGGCGTCGGGCGTCACGGCGCAGCAGAACGGCCTCGAGGCGATCATGCAGATGACCTGCCGCGACCGGAACCGCCTGGCCATGCAGGCCGACATCCTCGGCGCTTACACCCTGGGCATCAGGAACATCCTCTGCCTCACCGGCGACCACATGAGCTTCGGCAACCACACCGAGGCCAAGGGCGTCCACGACATGGACTCGCTCAACCTCATCAAGATGTACAAGGACATGCGCGACGAGAAGAAGTTCCAGTGCGGCGAGGAGATGCCCGTCGAGCCCAGGCTCTTCATCGGCTGCGCCGAGAACCCGTTCGCCGACCCCTTCGAGTTCCGGGCCCTGCGCCTGCAGAAGAAGATCGAGGCGGGCGCCGACTTCGTCCAGACCCAGTGCATCTTCAACGTCCCCAAGTTCAAGAAGTGGATGGAGGAAGTGCGCTCGCTGGGCCTGCACAAAGAGATCAAGATCCTCGCCGGCATCACCCCGCTCAAGGGCGTCGGCGGGGCGCGCTACATGCAGAACTTCGTCCCCGGCATCGACGTGCCCCAGGACATCGTCGATCGCATGGCCGCTTGCGAAAAGGGCGCCCCGTCGCAGGCCGAGGGCAAGAAGATCGCCGTCGAGATGATCAAGGAGTTCGCCGAGATCGAGGGCGTCGCCGGCGTGCACATCATGGCCATCGAGTGGGAAGTGGCCGTGCCCGAGATCGTTGAGACGGCCGGCCTGATGCCGCGGCCGGCCGTGGCCTAGGAGGCCGGGATGACCACCTGTACACCGAGTGGCGTCCTCGCCACCAAGGTGGGGGCCGGCTGCGCCGAGAACCCCTACAAGTGCTACCAGTGCAAGAAGTGCAGCACCGGGTGCCCCGTGGCCCGTTACGCGGGCATGCACCCGGCGCAGATCATGCGCGCCGTGCAGCTCGGCCAGTACGACATGATCTTCGAAGACAAGTTCATCTGGCTGTGCACGGGCTGCGAGACCTGCACCACGCGCTGCCCGCAGGGCATCGACATCGCGGCGATCATCGACGAGCTCAAGATCATCGCGCGCCGCGACGGGAAGGTGCACCCCGACGCGCCGTCGGCTGCGATGCTCAAGCTCAACTACGACTCCTTCGTCCGTTGGGGCCGCATGTGGGAGGTCGAGCTCATCACGCGCGACGTCCTCAAGCGCCCGGCGAGCGCCAAGGCCTGGCTCTCGCTCGGCCCCAAGATGCTCCTCAAGGGCAAGGTCAACCCGACGCTCAAGAAGGGTGACGCCGCGGCCATGAAGCGCATGGTGCAGAACGCCGAGAGCATCACCAACGCCAGGCAGCAGAAAGGGGGCCCGGCATGAGTGCCAAGACCCTCGCCTACTACCCGGGCTGCTCGCTGCACGGCACCTCGGGCGAGTTCGACTCGAGCTTCAAGGCCAGCGCCCGAGCGCTCGACCTCACCCTGCAGGAGATCCCCGACTGGGAGTGCTGCGGCAACACGGCGGCGCACTCCATCAACCGCCTGCTCTCCGTGGCGTTGCCGGTCAACGAGCTCGCCAAGGTCGAGCAGGACATGAAGCTCGACGCCCTGGCCGTACCCTGCGCGGCGTGTTTCAGCCGCTTCAAGACGGGAGCCCACGAGATCGAGGACGAGGGTGTGGCGGCCGACGTCAGCGCCGTGGTCGGCCGCGCGTACAACGGCGGCGTCGCCGTGCAGAACCTGGTCGACGTGTATCACGACACCGTCGGCCTCGAGGAGCTCGCCGCCAAGGTCACGCGGCCGTTCGAGGGCCTCAAGGTGGCCTGCTACTACGGCTGCCTGCTCACCCGGCCGCCCAAGGTCACGCTGGCCGAGGACCCGGAGTACCCCACGCACATGGACGCCGTGGTCAAGACCATCGGCTGCCAGCCGCTGGACTGGAACTACAAGACCGACTGCTGCGGCGCCTCGCTGGCGCTCACCGAGCAGGGCATCGTCGACGACCTCGTGGGCCGCATCATCACCGACGCCCGGGCCTGCGGCGCCGAGGCCATCGCCGTCGCCTGCCCGCTCTGCCAGGTCAACCTTGACGGCCGTCAGACGGAGATCCTGCGCAAGCAGAGCGACTGGAAGTCCGTGCCGGTGATCTTCCTCAGCCAGCTCGTCGGGCGCGCCATCGGCGTCGACGACAAGGCGCTCGGCCTCAAGAAGCACCTCGTCGACGTGACCGCGGTGATGGCGTAGCCGATCGCACCGCCGGGCACGCAGACGCGCCGAACCGCGAAGGGGCGGCGGGCCGAATGGCCCGCCGCCCCTTCTTCGTCCGCTCGCCTGTGCGCGCCGTCACGCGGCGCGTCCGGCGTCAGCCCGCTCGTCCGCGCCCGTCCTCAGCCGCCAACAGGCGCTCGAGTCCCAGGGCGAGGGCCTTCTGACGCCACCGGACGGCTCACGCGCAGACGACGCCGTCACTGTGAAGGATCGGCCGCTCTACGGCGCCGGGCGCCGGCTGAGCCGCGGCGGCGCGCCGCGGCTCCTCGTCAGCGCCCGTGGGAGCGGCCTCGTACGGATCTCCTGCCATCTCGTTCACTCCCTTGCAGTCGCCTGCCGGGCGCATCGGCGGACGCGCCCGCGCGTACTCATCCGGACAGCGGTTCGGTGTCCCACTCCGACGGTGTGAACGCGCATCCCGGCTCGCCGCCGACGGCCAGCAGCGCGGTGCCCGCCTCGCGCGCCACGGCCCCCCGGACGCACTTCGGGTCGGGCACGTAGACAAGCGTGCCGGCCGGGGCCTCGCACTCGATGCCGTCCACCTTGAAGATGGCGTGGCCCGTCACGACCAGGTACAGCTCTTCATGACGCGTCCCGGACCCGGGATCCTCGGTGTGGTCCTCGGTCAGCACGTCCCCCGCCTTCGTGGCGCGAAACAGGTTCGTCCCGAATGAGCCGATGCCGAAGTACCGGCGCAGAGGCTTCCACTCCGTCTCCGGGGCCCACTCGTAGGGGACGTTCGGGATGTCGTCCACGTGCACGGCGACGAACTTCCTCGCGCCCTCGTGCTCCCGGCTCATGCCGGCCACCTCCCTGCCGATGTCTCCGTCCACCGCACCCGCGTGCCCCGGCGGCCGTCGCGTCACACCGACGAGCGCGGGCGCCTCATGTGCAACCGCAGTCGCCGCAGCCGGCGCAGGCGACGCCCGGGGCGTAGGCCGGCGTCTCGGGCGCCGGCTCCCGACCATCCAGATCCCAGAAGAGTGGCTCCTCGAGCACCTCGCCGGGCTCGACGACCAGGAACTCGCCGTCGTGGGGCCCCCTGATGAGCTTCTCGAGCAGGCGCAGCGAACCCTCGAGCTTGTGCACCGGGAGGCCGTAGAACTCGGAGACGACATCGACGTAGGCCTCGGCCTTCTCCATGTCGTAGGTGCCGGTATCGATGATCGCCACCCGCGTGTAGCTCTCCAGGATCAGGTGGGCCACCATGCGCGCCTTCTCCTCGCCCATGCGTTCGGCCGCTTTGAGGTACTCGCGGTAGGGGTCCTCGAGCTCCTCGATCCAGCCGCGCGTGTAGTAGTAGGTCCCGGGGTGTTCGGCGAACTCGCGCGTGTACGCCCGCCGCGAGCCCAGCAGAATGGCGATGCAGTCGTCGCAGGCGGGGAGCACCAGACGGTGAGGGCCGGCCACGAGGCCGGCCGTGCCGTTGGAACAGCGTCCGTAGGCGAGCAGGATGGTGCGGGCCCCGGGCGTGGCCGCGATGCGCTCGTTGAGCTTGTCGCGGAGCACGCTCGGCGTGTCGTGCAGAAAGCCGTCAAGGTACTCGACGGGGACATCGCCGCGCAGCGCCTCCACCTCGTCGCGGATGGTGCTGCAGGCGATGATCTTCGTCTCGGTCGTCATCGGGCGCCTCAACCTGCCTTTCGTCGGGGTAGGTGCCGGCTTTGAAGCAGCGCGGAGCACCTCGGCGGTGGATGCGAAGCTGCCTTCATGGTAGCACGTTTCGGGACCGTTTCGCACCTGATTGACGCGGCGCCGGGCCCGCGACCCCACCGCAGGCGGCTGAGCATCCGGCGCCCCGCAGCCGGACGGCGCCCCGCGGCCGGACGGCGCCCCGCCGGCCGTGCCGGGCAGCCAGCGGACCCACGCAAGCGAGCCCACGACGTGTGCGCGAGCGATCATCGTGAACCCGCAACGGGGGGTGACACTGGCGCCCGGGCCCGCCAACGCCTGTACTCTCGCCTCCGTCTCGCTGCAAAATACAACGAGAACGAGGCGCGGGAGCTGGTCGCCTGGCTCCCGGCGGCGTAGCGGTGCCCACGCGGGGTGCGGCGGAGGCCGCGTCCTCGGCACTTCAGTCGGAACACCGGCCTGCGGACCAGCGGCCGCGCAGCGCCGATGAGGAGGCGCGGCTACGACTCCCGGTGCGGCTCGCGCACGAACGCCAGCAGGACCGCGGCGGCCGCGGCGGCCGCCACCATCGCCCACCACGCGGGCGCGTACGAGCCGGTGCGGTCGACGATGAGGCCGAAGAGCGGCGGGCCGGCGAAGATCCCGACGTTGTCGATCGCCCCCGTGACACCGGCCGCCGCTCCGGCCGCCGCTGGGCCGGACGTCTCGCCGGCCAGCGTGCCGAACAGGCCGCCCCAACCCACGGCGCCGATGCCGAGCACCAGGAGCGCCGGCCAGAGCAACCAGGCCGCGCCCGGGCCCGCCAAGGCGAGCACGGAGCACGAGACCGCGGCGAGGCCGGCCAGAGCGATGAGCGGTCCGCGGCGTCGGCGGTTCAAGAGGCGGTCGCTGACGAGGCCGCTCAGCGGCTTGCCGAGGGCGCCGGCCCCTTGGCAGACGGCCAGCAGACCGGCGGCGGCGGCCACCGAGTAGGCCCACTCGACGTTCAGGAACAGCACGAGGTGGGCGAGCGCCGAGAATTCCACGACGCAGAGGAACATCGCCGCCAGGCCCATCAGCAGGATGTCCCGTGAGCGCAGCACCGCGAGGAAGCCAGGGCGAACGGCGGCGCGGTCGGTGCGCTCATCGCCGGTCACGCAGGGCAGGCCCTGCTCGATCTCGCAGACGGCAGCCGGCGCGGCTCGTGCCGCCAGCACGT
>JBAZPK010000025.1:0-20445 GCA_041648235.1 Thermoleophilia bacterium | reverse complement strand
TCGGCCAGCCCATCGCCGCCGCGCGATCGCCGATCCGGTGGGCGCGCCCACCCTGCGCTGACTTGAGCCCAATGAGATGCGAGGGCGGGCGCCAGCCAGCCGCGGAACCTCCCGAACAAGCGCCCGGTGAGCGGGCTGATCCCGTCGTCGACGAACGCCTGATCGCTCAAGCGCCTGACGATCCGCGAGAAGGTGGGGTACACGTGGATGCTCGCCCCCAGGCGACGGATTGAGAGGCCCGCGTCGATGGCGACGGCCAGCTCGCCCGCGGCTTCTCCGGCGCGGGCTCCGAGCAGCGAGCCGCCCAGGATGCGGCCGCGGCGGTCGCAGACAAGCTTGGCGCGGCCCCGGGTCTCGCCGTCGCACACCGCCCGGTCAAGGTCGCCGTACTCGAAGCGATAGACGCGCACCGCCGCGTCCTGCCGACGCGCCTGCGCTTCCGTGCGGCCCACCTGCGCGAGCTCCGGATCCGTGAAGGTGGTCCAGGCGAGCGTGCGCGCAAAGCGGGCGCGGCCACGGAAGAGCGCGTTGCGCGTCGCGACGCGCCCCTGGGCCTCGGCGACGTGGGTGAACTGCGGGCCGCCGGTGCAGTCGCCGCAGGCGAAGACCCCGGCGGCCGACGTGCGCAGGCTGGCGTCGACCTTGATGCCGCGCCCGGTCGCCAGCACCCCGGCCGCCTCCAGGTCGAGGCCCTCGACCGCCGGCCGGCGCCCGGTGGCGACCAGCACCTCGTCGCAGGCCAGCTCGTACTCCGCGTCGGCGGTCCGTACCGCGAGCACCTTCTCAGCCCCGCGGCGCCGCGCGCCGACGACGGCGGCCCCACAGAGCACGGTGACCTCCTCCTCCAGGTATCCCCGCAGCAGGCCGGTGAGCTCGGCATCGTCGCGCGGCAGCAGGCGTTCGCCCCGCTCCACGAGCGTCACCTGCGAGCCGAGGCGCGCGAACGCCTGTGCCATCTCTACGCCCACGGGGCCGCCGCCCACGACGGCCAAGCGGCGGGGCAGCTCCGTCAGGGACCACAGGGAGACGTGGTCGAGGTAGCCCGCCTCCGCCAGGCCCGGGATCGCCGGCGGGCTCGGCCGGGCGCCCGTCGCGATGATGACCGCACGGCCGGTGACCTCGCGCTCACCGACGAGCAACCGGCGCGGCCCGAGGAAGCGGGCGCCGCCGAAAGCGGCCTCGGCGCCTCGCGCTCCCAGCGCATCCGGCGACTCGCGCACGGCGATCCGCTCCATCGCCCGGCGCACGTGCGCCATGGCTCCGGGGAAGTCGACAGTGGGATCAGCGAGGACGCCGTAGTCTTCGCTGCGCCTCGCCGTGTGGGCGACCGTGGCGCAGCGGATCAGCGCCTTCGAGGGCACGCAGCCGGCCCAGAGGCAATCGCCTCCGAGGCGCTCGCGGTCGACGAGCAGGACGCGGGCGCGCACCCGGCCGGCGAAGGCGGCGGCGGTGAGTCCGGCCGACCCTCCGCCGATGACCACGAGATCGTACTCGCCGCGCTGTCGCGTCATCGCTGCCTGGTCCTCGTCATCGACAGGCCAAGCATAGCGTGAGGAATCGCCGTAGCCACCGCAGGGGCCTCTTCTCCTCAGCCTTCTTGCCGGTCGTCCAGGCGGCGCTCAGACGAGGTAGACGATCTCCGACCCCGCCGTCGGGTAGGCCCACGGCATGGCCTTCAGGTCGTCGGCGGTGAGCCCCCCGGCGATCGCGGCCGCGAAGACGTTGATGACTTCTTCCGCGTGCTGCCCCAGCAGGTGGGCGCCCACGATGCGTCCGGCCCCCTGCTCGACAAGCACCTTGGCGCCCGCGACGCGGGCGCCGATCCGCCGTGAAGACGCCCAAGCGGTCCTGTCGATCAGGGGCGCCCGCACGTCGAGACCCTGCGCGGCGGCCAAGTCCTCGGTCAGCCCGACCGCGGCCAGGGGCGGGTCCGAGAAGACCACGCTCGGAGTGACGACGGGGTCGTAGGCAGCAGCACCCGGGCCGAGGATATTGCGCACGACCACGCGCCCCTGCGCGATTCCGACGGGGGTGAGCGGAAGTCCGCAGTCGGCCGCATCGCCCGCGGCCCACACCCGCGGGTTGGTGACGCTGCGCAGCTGATCGTCGACCGCGACCCCACGGGACCCAAAGCTCACGCCCGCCGCTTCGAGGTCGAGGGCATCCAGGTCAGGCACGCGCCCGGCGCCGTGGACGACCATGTCGGCAGCGAGACGCATGCCGTCCTCGAGCACGACAGCGAGCGAATCTCCCTCCCGCTCGACGCCGCGTACCCGCGCCTCGGTGCGCACCTCGATCCCGGCCCGGCGGTAGCTTTCCGCGAGCATCGCGGCGAGATCCGGGTCGAACCCCTTGAGCACCGCGGCGCCGCGGTGGCAGACGGTCACGGCGGCGCCGGCGGCGGCTGCGACATGCGCGAACTCCATGCTGATGTAGCCACCGCCGATGAAGACGATGCGCTGGCCGAGATCGTCGGCCGCCATGAAGTCTTCGCTCGTGAGCACCAGGTTCTCGCCCTCGACGCCCAGGGGCGCCGGCCTGGCGCCGGTGGCGACGACGATGTGCCCGGCGGTGTGGACCGCGCCGTCGACGGCCAGGCGCGCCTCCCCCGTGAACCGCGCGGTCCCGTGGAGAGTCTCGACGCCGGCGTCCTTCAGATACGCCTCGATGCCCTGCGGGGCGGAGTCGGTGAAGGTGCGCTTGAAGGCGATGACCGCCGGCCAGTCAAGGCGCAGGTCGCCGGCGGACCCGCGGCCCTCCTGGGCCGCGGCACGCTCCACCACCTCGGCCGCCGTGAAGAGCACCTTCTTCGGTTCGCAGCCGCGCAGCGTGCAGGTGCCGCCGTATTCGCGGCGGTCGACGATGGCGACTCGCTTGCCCCCGCGAGCGAGCTCCTCCGCGACGGTCTGTCCGGTGACGCCCGTGCCGATGACGATAACGTCGAAGTCGCTCATGGGCTTGCTCCTCCTGCCTGACTGTTCTTCCGCGCCGCGTACAGAGCCGCCGAGAGAGCAGCCGGTCCGGCGCCGATGGATGATGAGGTCGTACAGGCGGCGGAGAGCCACGGGCTCGAGGCCGAGGCGCGCATCGAGACGACAGATGGCGTTGAGAACCGCCAGGTCGTCGCAACCACGGATGCTCTCGCCGACGATGAAGAGCTGCGGCACGCTGCGCCGCCGCGAGCGCTCGACCATCTCGCGCTGCAGCTTCTCGTCATGCGTGATGTCCACATCCGCGAAGGCGAGGCCCTTCGACCGCAGCAGCACCTTCGCCGTGGCTCATCACGGACACCATTCCTGGCTGCTGATGACGATGTCGGCCACGGTCTCCCCCTCCAGTGTGCGATGTGCCCCTTACCATATATATCCTCGGCGAGCAGTGGCTCGAGCGTTGGCGATGAGCTCCGTCGCGGTGCGCAGGTGTCGAGCGCCCGAGCGCTGGCTCATCCGCGGACGGACGCGCGCAAGGCCTCGACGTTCCTCTGGAGAGCGAGCACGGTGCGATTCACGGCGGACGTCTGCTGCAGTCGGACTGCAGAGGGATGGAACCCATCACGAGGAGAACACGCCTTGGCGCTCGAGAGCAGATCCACCCGCAAGGGGATGACGGAGGCACCGAAGCGGCGTGACCGGAGAGACACGCCCCTCGGCATGACGCGCAGCGTCTGCCCTGAGTGTCGCCAGCTGGTCGATGCCCATGTCGTGGAGCGGCGCGGCCGGATCGTCATGCGCACCTGGTGCCCCGACCACGGCTGGACGGAGGCGCTGGTCTCGTCGGACGCCCAGCAGTATCGGGAAGCCCGACGCTTCGCGCGTCCCGGCTCGATGCCCGTGCGCGTCGAACGCGACTTCCACGGGTGCCCGGACTCCTGCGGTCTCTGCCCCGAGCACGAACAGCACACCTGCCTCGCGCTGATGGAGATCACCCAGGCATGCCAGCTGGACTGCCCCGTGTGCTTCGCCGGTCCGAGCGCCGGCGGCGGTCACCTCAGCCTGGCCCAGGTCGACGCGATGATGGAGCGCCTCCTCGCCTGCGAGGGCGAGCCCGAGAGCCTCCAGCTGAGTGGAGGCGAGCCCACCCTGCACCCGGAGATCATCGAGGTCCTGCGGCTCGCGGAGGGCAAGGGGTTCCGCCGCATCCTGCTGAACACGAACGGCGTGCGCCTGGCCGAGGATCCGGCCTTCCTCGATGCGGTCGCGGAGTTCGACCCGACCATCTACCTGCAGTTCGACGGGCTCGAGGACGCGACCTACGAGACTCTGCGCGGCCGGGCTCTGGCCGATCTCAAGCGGCGCCTCGTCGGCATGCTCGCCGAGCGCGAGCTGCGCACGGTCCTCGTCGCCACCGTCGTGCGCGGCGTGAACGAGCACGAACTCGGCGCGCTCGTCGACTTCGCCCTGGCCCAGCGGCACGTGCGCTGCCTGACGCTGCAACCGGCGACGTTCGCAGGGCGCTTCGCGCCCGATCCGCTCGTCGCCGCCACCGACCCGATGGACCGCGTCACCCTGGCCGACTGTGCGCGGCTGATCGCAGCCCAGTCGCGCCACGGATTCAAGAAGAGCGATTTCTTCCCCATCCCGTGCCCCGACCCGGCGTGCAGCCTGGTCACCTACGTGCACGTCGGCGCCGACCCGGAGACCGGCGAGGAACGAGTGCTGCCGCTGACGCGGCTCGCCGACGCCGAGGACTACGTCGACTTCGTCAAGAACGCGAGCGCCGGCGAGCTCAACAGCGAGCTGCGCGCAGTCTTCGAGGAGTTCATCGCCGCGGGCGCCGCCGCGGATCGGACGGGCGCCTGCTCCTGCTCGTCGTGCGGAGGCGTCAGCGTCGACTGGGGCGCCCTGGAGCTCGAGATCACGCTCATCGGCATGATGCACTTCATGGACGAGCACACCTTCGACCTGTCGCGCCTGCGCAAGTGCTGCGTGCACGAGGTGTTGCCCGACGACGGCGGCATCGTACCCTTCTGCGCGTACAACGTGCTGCACCGGGGGCGCTGAGCATGGCGGAAGAGCGCGCCGGATCCGGGCAGGCGGCGTCGCGGGACGGCGGTCGCGGCGGAGCGGCTCCCGGGGACGACTTCGCCACCTGCTGCAGCGACTTCTATGCGAGCGAGGCCGTCCGGCTCCTGCTCGGTGACTCCTTTCATCCGGGCGGAGTGGACCTCACCAGGGAGCTGCTCGAGCTGGCGCGCGTAGAACCGGGTGCCGCCCTGCTCGACGTCGGCGGCGGCATGGGGACGAGCGCCGAGCTTGCGGCGCGGGAGCTCGGCTGCCGGGTGACCCTGGTGGACCGCGCGGCGGCCAACCTGGACCGTGCCCGCGACAGGATCGAGCGCGCCGGCCTCGGGGACCCCGTCGCGATCCGTCAGGCCGACGTGCACGCCCTGCCGTTCCCGGCGGCTTCGTTCGACGTGGTCCTCTGCGAGTGCGCCTTCTCGACATTCACCGACAAGCCGGCGGCGGCGGCCGAGATGCTCCGCGTGCTGCGCCGAGGCGGCCGGCTCGCTCTCTCCGACGTGACCCTGGAGGCGGCTGCGCTCCCGCCCGACCTCGAGACGCTCCTGGCCCGCGTCGCCTGCCTCGCGGATGCGCTGCCGCAGCGAGGCCTCATCGCACTGCTCGAGCGAGCCGGGTTCTCGTTGGCCGAGACCCGCGATTCGTCGTGGGCGCTCACCGAGATGGCCGAACGGGTCCGCAGGCGGCTGGTCGCCCTCAAGGTCGCCGGCAAGCTCGGGGCGATCGACACGGGCGGCTACGACATCGACGAAGGCAAGCGACTCGCCGACCGCGCCTTGGAGCTGATCGAAGACGGCGGCGTCCTCTACGTGGCGGTCGTCGCTCTGCGAGAGGCGTAGGATGACCGCCGCCGCGGGATGGAACACGCCGGGTCTCGACGTACCTCCGTTGTTCGCGGACGGTCGGCTCCTGGCCATCGCTCCCGAGCTCAGCCCACCGAAGCCTGGCCGTTCCAGTACGCCCTGATCTGCTGCTTCCGCCCGTAGAGCGCCAGCTCCACGAACTCAGGCCACAGCAGCGAGCCGATCGCGAGGAAGACGTCGAAGCCGTGCGCACCGATGCGCTCGAAGCGCAGACCCTCAGCTGACGGACGGTCCGTGTCGGCCTGAAGCAGGGTGACCCTGCCCTCACACACGCCGTGCACGTCGGTCCAGACGTAGAGGCTGCCGCCGCGCTCGCGGACGACCTCGCGGACGTCGTCAGTGGCAAGGATCCTCACCGGGGCACGGCCCGCGTAAGCGCCCTCGGACACGGAGGCTTGCGCGCGTGTTGCTTCCATTTCGCGCCTCCCTGGCTCGTGGAGGTCGAACCGGTGCTTGCCGGTCCGGCACCGACATTCTTCCTTCGGCCAAACCCGGGCCACGGGGGACTCACTCTCGTCGCCCGCAGCCCGTTGCTCGGGTGCCAGGTGGATGCAGCGCGCGACCTGGGCCCATTCGGCCCGTCCTCCATCTCCGTGTCGGCGCGGAGCATGCCCCGGTCTGCCATGAGTCTCTCCTTCGGATCCACCTGCCTCACTCGCGGCGTCGACCATGGTCAACGCGCTGCCCACCGGCAAGCACACCTCGAAGCCGAGCGGCTGATCCTCAGAGTTGACGAGCTGCGGCGGCGCGGGGCAACGGCTGCCGGGCGTCACACCAGGCTCTGGACCTCGTGGACGTCGGCGCTCGTGATCGCCACACCCAGGGCGGCGTGTGCCTTCACGATGGCGTCCCTGTCGGCGGCATCGCTCAGGCAGAAGGCGTGGCCCTCTGTGCCGGCGAAGACGTTGAGCGGCGTCACGCCGAAGTCGTCGGCGGCCCCGGCCTGGATGCGCTGCGCCATGGCCTGCATCGCCTCGGGCGGCAGGTCGGGCATCGGGTGGTGGTCCATGAACTTGGGCATCGTCGGTTCCTCCTGGTCGCAGTGGTGTGACTTCTTCCCACCTGCGGAGCCCGCGACACCGTCGGCGTGGGCCGCCGCTGGTGGCTCGCCGCCGCGCCGCGAGGCCCCACGATGCGGCGAGGGCCGGGGCGCATTGCGCCCCGGCCCTCGCCGGAAACCTCTGGGTGCTCGCGGCCGACGGCCGCACGCGAGGGGCTGTTACTTGCTCTTGCCGATCTTGAACATCTTGGTGCCGCACTCCGGGCACACGCCCTGCGTGGCCGGCTTGCCGTTCTTCATCGTGACGGCCTTCTCGTCCTTCATCGTGCGCTTGGTGCGGCACTTCACGCAGTAAGCTTCAGTCGCCATGCGATCTCCTTTCGGACGTTCGCGGGCTCCCGGCCCGCCCCCCTGATATCGCGGGCAGCATACTACCTGTCCGGAGCCTGCGCAACGACGCTCCGTCGGCCTCAAGTCGAGCGTGAGAGACGCGGCCCGTGCGAGGGCGCCGGGAGAGCCCTCCGGGCCGAACCGTGTACGCCCGGCCGGCGGCGGCCGCCGGGCGGGCCGCGCAGTAGACGAAGCGGCCGCGATGCTTTACCCTGTCGGGGTCACGTTTTCCGGGTCCCGCGGCGTCAGCGCGGCACCCGGACCGGCCCGAGGAGTCGCCTAGCGAGCAGCCCAGCCGCACCACCACCTCGCCCCGCGGGCGCGCCCACCGCCGCCGCGGAGTACAGTCCCAAGATGAGTGAGGATTCGGCATGATCAGCACAGGCGACACCGCCTTCGACCTCATCTGCACAGACCCGGTGGCGAGCCTCTCGCCGTCGTCTTGCAGCCATTCGCCCCACCCCCGGGCCCGCCGCCCGCTCTCGCCGCTCACCCTCCTCTTCGCCTTCTCGGACCGCGCCCTTCGGCGTGGGTTCGGGCCTCCACGCACGCCTCTTCGCAGCACTCCCCACACCGCGCTCCGCGGAGCGCACAACGGCCTGAAAGGATGACTATGAGCACAGAGCACCAGGCCACGATCGCCAAGTTGGTCAAAGACGAGAACGTGAAGCACATCCAGTTGTGGTTCACCGACATCCTCGGCAACCTCAAGATGGTCGAGATCCCCGACCGCCAGCTGCCGCACATCATCGAGAGCGGCGCCGCCTTCGACGGCTCCTCCATCAGCGGCTACGCCGAGATCGAGGAGTCGGACATCGTCGCGATGCCCGACTGGAGCACCTTCACCGTGCTGCCCTGGGCGCAGGGCAACGAGAGGACGGCCTTCGTCTTCTGCGACGTGCTCGACCGCAACTACAAGCCCTTCGAGGGCGACCCGCGCTGGGTGCTGCGCCGCCAGCTCGACCGCGCCAAGGAGATGGGCCTCGACTTCTACGTGGGCCCCGAGCTCGAGTACTTCTACTTCAAGGACTCCGCGGGCGCGGAGCTCATCGACGAAGGCGGCTACTTCGACGTGCTGCCCGCCGACCTCGGCAACGACCTGCGCAAGCAGACGATGCGCACCCTCGACAAGCTGGGCATCCCGATGGAGGCCTCGCACCACGAGGTCGCCCCCTCGCAGCACGAGATCGACCCGCACTACGACGAGGCCCTCAAGATGGCCGACCGCGTGATGATCACGCGCCTCATCGTCAAGGAGGTCGCGGCCCACAACGGCGTCCACGCGACCTTCATGCCCAAGCCCCTGCACGGCGAGAACGGCAGCGGCATGCACGTGCACCAGTCGCTCTTCCGTGGCAAGGACAACGCCTTCTTCAGCGCCGACGACCCGGACCACCTCTCGGACATCGCCAAGGGCTTCATCGCCGGGCAGCTCAAGCACATGCGCGCCATCTGCTCGCTGCTCAACCAGTACGTGAACAGCTTCAAGCGCCTGGTGCCCGGCTACGAGGCGCCGGTGTACATCTCCTGGGCGCACCGCAACCGCACCGCCCTCATCCGCGTGCCGCTGTACGTGCAGGGCAAGGAGAGCACGGTGCGCGCCGAGCTGCGCAACCCGGACCCGGCGGCCAACCCGTACCTGGCCTTCGCCGTCATGCTGGCCGCCGGCCTCGACGGCATCGAGAACAGGTACGAGCTGCCGCCGAGCGTGGAGCCCAACATCTACAAGATGAACGCCGAGGAGCGCGAGGCTCACGGCCTCGGCGACCTGCCCAACAACCTCTACGAGGCGATCAAGGAGACGCAGCAGAGCGAGCTCGTGCGCCGCACCCTCGGCGACCACGTCTTCGAGCGCTTCGTCACCAACAAGCTCAACGAGTGGTACGAGTACCGCGAGCAGGTCACCGACTGGGAGATGGGCAAGTACTTCGCGCAGCTCTGAGCGGCCGCGCGCGGCTCTGAGCGGCCGCGCGAGTCGGGAGCGTTGCCGGGGCGGGCGCCGCACAGGCGCCCGCCCCCTGCAATGCCCCCCGGGGTGAGCTACACTTGACCCCCCGAGGAGATCGCATGGACGCGCTCATCACACATCTCAGCGCCTGGATCCGCAGCGAGGTCGAGGCCGGCGGGGGCGCCGGCGCCGTGTACGGCCTCTCCGGCGGCATCGACTCCGCCGTCGTCGCGGCGCTCGCCAGGCTGGCCTTCCCGCACCACACCCTGGGCGTCGTGATGCCCTGCCACAGCGACCCGCAGGACGCCGAGGACGGGGCGCTCGTGGCGCACCACTACGGCGTCCCCTTCACCACCGTCGATCTGGGGCCCGCGTACGACACCCTGCTCGAGGCCCTCTCCGAGAGCTGCACCGACCTCCCCGCCAGCCGGCTCGCGACCGCCAACCTCAAGCCGCGGCTGCGCATGACGACCCTGTACGCCCTGGCCAACCAGCTCGGCTACCGCGTGCTCGGCACCGGCAACCGCAGCGAGATCGCCATCGGCTACTTCACCAAGTACGGCGATGGCGGCGCCGACCTTCTGCCGCTCGGCAGCCTCGTCAAGAGCGAGGTGCGCGAGCTCGCGCGCGCCCTCGGGCTGCCGCCGCGCATCATCGACAAGCCGCCGTCGGCCGGCCTCTGGGCCAGCCAGACCGACGAGGCCGAGATGGGCCTTACCTACGACGAGCTCGACTCTTACCTGCTCACCGGCACGGCGGCCCCCGCGGTCAAGACCAGGGTCGACGCGATGCACACCGCCAGCGAGCACAAGCGCACCCTGCCGCGCATCGCCCCCAAGCCCGGCGCCTGAGGAGGCAGCCGACCCCGGCGGCTCGGCGCGGCGCTGCCCCACGACGCACCGCCGCACGTCTGGTAGACTTTTCTCCCCGCTCTCCGGAGGTAGGCCCTTGTCTGTCGTCGTCCAGAAGTACGGCGGTACGTCGGTCGCCGACGCCGCCCGCGTCGGCAACGTGGCGCGCCGCATCGTCGCGACCTTCGAGCAGGGCCACAGCGTCTGCGCCGTGGTCAGCGCCCGCGGCGACACCACCGACGAGCTCGTCGAGCTCGCCCGAGAGATCACCCCAAACCCCCCCGAGCGCGAGATGGACATGCTGCTCTCGGCCGGCGAGCGCATCAGCTGCGCCCTGCTGGCCATGGCCATCCACCGCCTCGGCTACGACGCCGTGAGCCTCACCGGCTCGCAGGCCGGCATCCTCACCGACACCGTGCACACCAAGGCGCGCATCCTCGGCATCAACCCCGGCCGCGTGCGAGAGGCCATGCGCAAGGGCAAGATCGTGCTCGTGGCGGGCTTCCAGGGCGTCTCCACCGAGAGGGACGTCACCACCCTCGGGCGCGGTGGATCGGACACCACCGCCGTCGCGCTGGCTCACGCGCTCCAGGCCGACGTCTGCGAGATCTACACCGACGTCGACGGCGTCTACACGGCCAACCCCAGCCTGGTCGCGAAGGCGCGCAAGATCGAGAGCATCTCCTACGACGAGATGCTCGAGATGGCCGCCGCCGGCGCCCAGGTCCTGGCCGTGCGCGCCGTCGAGTACGCGCGCAAGTACGACATCCCGATCCACGTGCGCTCGAGCTTCACCGACTACGAGGGCACCTGGGTGAGAGAGGAAGATGACACGATGGAAAGCCCGATCATCAGAGCGGTCACCTACACCACCGACGAGGCCCGGGTCACCGTGCGCGGCGTCCCCGACCAGCCCGGCGTGGCGGCGCAGGTGTTCGCGGCTCTCGCCGACGCCCACGTCAACGTCGACATGATCATCCAGAACTCGAGCGAGCGCGGCCACACCGACATCTCCTGCACCATCCCCCTCGAGGACAGCGCCGCCGCCGACCGCGCCCTGCAAAAGGTCGTCAAGGACCTCAAGGCCAAGAGCTACGTCAGCGACGACAACATCGCCAAGGTGAGCGTCATCGGCGCCGGCATGCGCACCAATCCGGGCGTGGCGGCCAGGATGTTCAAGACGCTCGCCGACCTCGGTATCAACCTCAACATGATCAGCACGTCGCCGATCAAGATCTCGGCGGTCATCGACAAGAGCCGCGTCGACGAGGCGGTCCGCGTGCTGCACGACGTCTTCGAGCTCGACGACGCCAGCATCCACCACGACCACTCCGACCGGGGAACCTTCTGATGGCCGGCCGTACCTACACCGTCGCCATCGCCGGCGCCACCGGCGTGGTGGGCGGCACCGTGCGCCGCATCCTCGAGGAGCGCGGCTTCCCGGTCGGCGAGCTCCGCCTCCTGGCAAGCTCGCGTTCGGCCGGGCGCCGGCTGCCCTTTGCCGGCGCCGAGGTCGAGGTCACGGAGCTCGGCGCCGGCTCGTTCGCGGGCGCCGACCTGGTGTTCTTCGCCGCCGGCGGCGCCGTGAGCACCGAGTGGGCGCCGCAGGCGGTCGCCGCCGGCGCCACGGTGATCGACAAGTCGAGTGTCTTTCGCATGGACCCGGCGGTGCCGCTCGTGGTGCCCGAGGTCAACGCCGACGACATGGACGCCCACACGGGCATCATCGCCACCCCCAACTGCTCGACCATCCAGATGGTCGTGGCGCTGAAGCCCATCTACGACGCAGCCGGCATCGAGCGTGTCGTGGTGAGCACCTACCAGGCCGTCTCCGGCAGCGGCCAGGCCGGCATCGCCGCCCTCGAGGCGCAGAGCCGCCAGTGGGCCGCCGGCGAGCGGGTGCGGCTGCAGTTCTACCCTCACCAGATCGCTTTCAACGTGCTGCCGCACATCGACAGCTTCCTGCCCTCGGGCGCCACCAAGGAGGAGCAGAAGATGGTCGACGAGACCTCCAAGATCTTCGCCGACCCGGAGCTCAAGGTCACGGCCACCTGCGTGCGCGTGCCCGTGTTCAGCGCTCACAGCGAGGCGGTCAACGTGCAGACGCGCACCAAGCTCACGGCCGGCGAGGCCCGCGAGCTGCTCGCCGGCGCCCCCGGCATCGAGGTCGTCGACGACCCGGCCGCCCTCGGCTACCCGCTACCGCTGGCCGCCGAGGGCAAGGACCCGGTGTACGTGGGCCGCATCCGCGAAGATCCCACGATCCCCACCGGCCTCGACTTCTGGGTGGTCAGCGACAACCTCCGCAAAGGCGCGGCGCTCAACGCGGTGCAGATCGCCGAGGAGCTTGTGCGCCGCGGTAGGCTTCTGCGGCGCGTGGGTATACCTGCGCAGTCATGACCCCGGCCAAGGACCCCGACGTGCCCGAACCGCAAGCCGACCCCGATATCTACGACGTCGTCATCGTGGGCGCAGGCCCCGCCGGCCTCACGGCCGGCATCTACTGCGCCCGCGGCCGCCTCAAGACCGTCATCCTCGAGCGCAACATGGCCGGCGGCCAGATCGCGCTCACCGAGCTGGTCGAGAACTTCCCCGGCTTCCCCGAGGGCATCTCGGGCTTCGATCTCGCCGAGAGGATGAAGCGGCAGGCGGTGCAGTTCGGGGCCGAGCTGCGTGAGATCGACGCGGTCGCGTCGCTCTCCCCGCGCGGGCCCGGGTACTACACGGTCACCACCGACCAGGGGCCCGTGGTGGGGCGCACGGTGATCCTCGCCCCCGGCGTGGAGGCCCGGCGCTCCGGCATCCCCGGCGAGGCCGAGTTCATCGGCCGCGGCGTGAGCTGGTGCGCCACCTGCGACGGCGCCCTCTACCGCGGCCGCACCGTGGCCGTGATCGGCGGCGGCGACTCCGCCGTCGAGGAGGGCATGTTCCTCACCAAGTTCGCCGAGAAGGTGTACCTGGTGCACCGCCGCGACGAGCTGCGCGCCGCCGAGATCGCCCAGGAGCGCGCTTTCGCCAACGCCAAGTTCGAGTTCGTCTGGGATTCGGTCCCCAGGCAGATCGTCGGCGACCAGGTCGTCGAGGCCCTGGAGGTCGAGAACGTCAAGACGCACGAGCGGCGCAGCCTGCCGGTCAACGGCGTCTTCTTCTACATCGGCCAGCTCCCCAACACCGGCTTTCTCAAGGGGTTCGTCGACCTCGACGAGAGCGGGTACATCGTCACCGACGGGCTCCTGCGCACCAGGCTCCCGGGCGTGTTCGCCTGCGGCGACGCGCACGCCAACCCGCTCAAGCAGATCGCCATGGCGGTCGGCGAGGGCGCTCTCGCGAGCGTACAAGCCGAGCGCTATCTGGACACGCTGGTATGGCCGGCGGAAGGCGCGGCCGGCGGCAGCCCCGCCGCGCCGGCCTGACAAGCGACTCCCGAGGAGGGGACACGTGGACGCAGTCTCACAGGACGACTTCGAGGCCGAGGTCATCAAAGCAGGCGGCAAGGTCCTGGTCGATTTCTGGGCCGAGTGGTGCGGCCCGTGCCGCATGATCGGCCCGGTGCTCGAGGAGATGGCGGGCGATTACCCCGGCGTGAAGTTCACGAAGCTCAACGTCGACGAAGCTCCCGCCGTGGCGCAGCAGTTCAACGTGATGAACATCCCGACGATCCTCGCCTTCGAGGGCGGCGAGGTGAAGCAGCGCATCGTCGGCGCCATGCCCAAGGCCAAGCTCGTCGAGGAGCTCGCGGACTTCCTCGGCTGACGGCCTCGGGACGCGCTCAGGGGCGCTCCAGCCGCAGCCCCAGGACGTCATAGCTGAAGCTCACGAGGCGGTCGGCGAAGACCACGTCGAGGCCCGCCTGGACCTCGACCGGCAGCTCTCTGAAACGGTTGCGGATGAGCTGCGCTTTGGCGGCTGGCACCGCAGCCGTCTGCAGCCAGTAGTCCAGGTCGATGGTGCGGCGCAGCGTCTCGCGCCGGCGCGCGCACAAGCCGGCGCGCGCGACCAGCTCCTCGACCTCGTCGGCGAGGTAGTGCCGGCGGTGCGCCGGCTCGCGCAGCCGCGCGAGGTCGTTGAAGGCCTTGTCGGTGACCGCCTGCACCACCGGGTCGACGAGCACCAGCCGCCCCCCGGCGCTCAGCACCCGAGAGATCTCCACCAGCGCCGCGACCGGGTCCGGCAGCAGGTGGAGGGCGTCGACGCAGACGACGAGCGAGAAGCTGTCGGCCTCGTGCGGGAGCGCGGAGAGATCGACGAGCGAGAAGGCCACGTTCACGAGGCCCAGTTCCGCGGCCAGGCGCCCGCCCTCCTCGAGCAGGTCCGGCAGTTCGTCGGCCGCCTCCACCGAGCGCACGTCGGGCGCCACCGTGAAGGCGGCCATGCCGGCGGCGGAGGCGTAGTCGAGAACGGTGTCCTGCGCCGCAGGCTGAGCCAGCTCGGCGAGGAGCTGGAGCGAAGGGTCGCGCAACTCTTCCACGGGTCCCCCTTGGTCGCCGGCCGGCCGGCGCGCGGACCGCGCCGCTCAGCCGTAGGTGACGGTGAAGATCGTCCCCGTCACGGTGAGTCCGATGCCGATGTCGTGGCCCTCGACGCGCGCCGTCTCGCGGTAGTCGCCGCGAGCGTCACCCAAGGCGAGGTCGCTGGCGAGCGCCTCGGCCTTGAGCACCGCCGCGTGGCGCTCCGCCAGCGGCCGCAGTTCGTCGGGCACCGACAGGGTCAGGCTGATGGTATCTTCGATGCGGAGGTCGGCATTCTTGCGCGCGAGCTGAACCGCATGCACGAGTTCGCGCGCCACACCCTCCTCGCGCAGGGCCTCGTCGACCGTCGTGCACAGGGCGACCGTGCGCCCGGCGTCGCTCTCCACCTGGTAGCCCGGCGGCGAGCCGGTCTCGACGAGGAGCTCGTCGGCGGCGAGGCGGAGCTCGCCGCCGGCGACGGTCAGCACGGCGGATCCAGAGGCCTTGAGCCCGGCGACGAGGGCGGCCGCGTCGGCTTCCTTGAGCGCCGCCTGCAGCGCGCCGATCCGGCGGCCGAGCTTCGGCCCGAGCAGCTTGAGGTTGGGCTTCACCGTGTAGGCGACCAGCTCCCCCCCGTCGCCTACGAAGCGAAGATGCTTGACGTTAAGCTCGTCGAGCACCAGCTCGCCGAGCCCTTCCACGGCGCGGCGCTCGGCCTCGGGCAGCGCCAGCGCCACTTCGGCCAGCGGCTGGCGCGTCTTGACCGCGGCGGCGTTGCGCGCCGCGCGGCCCATCTCGACGACGCGCCGCGCCGCCGCCATGGCGAACGACACGCCGGCGTCGATGGCCTGCTCGTCGGCCACCGGCCAGGCACAGAGGTGCACGCTCTCCGGCGCCTCGTCGTCGAGGCCGCGCACCAGGTTCTGGTACAGCTCCTCGGCGACGAAGGGCGTGAACGGCGCCAGGAGCTTGGTGACCGTCACCAGGGCCTCGTAGAGGGTGTGGTAGGCGGCCAGCTTGTCGCGGTCGCTCTCGCTCTTCCAGAAGCGGCGCCGGCTGCGGCGCACGTACCAGTTGCTGAGGTCGTCGACGAACTCCTGGATGGCGCGGCAGGTGCCGGTGGCGTCGTACTGCTCGAGCCCCTCGGTGACCGCCTGCACGAGCGTCGCGAGCTCGCCGGCGAGCCAGCGGTCGAGCAGCGGCCGCTCCGCGACCGGCAGCGGCTCCGCCGCCGGGTCGAAGCGGTCGATGTTGGCGTACACCGTGAAGAAGCTGTACGTGTTCCAGAGAGTGAGCAGGAACTTGCGCACCACCTCGTCGACCATCTCGGCACTGAAGCGCCGCGGGCTCCACGGGTGCTGGCTGGCGAACATGAACCAGCGGAAGGCGTCGGCACCCTGACGGTCGAGGATCTCGTCGGGCTGCACGACGTTGCCTTTGCTCTTGCTCATCTTCTGGCCGTCGGCGTCGAGGATATGGCCCAGGCAGAGCACGCGCTTGTAGGAGCTGCGGCCCTCGATGAGCGTGGCGACGGCGATCAGGCTGTAGAACCACCCGCGAGTCTGATCGATGGCCTCGCAGATGAAGTCGGCGGGGAAGCGCTCGCGGAACAGCTCCTCGTTCTCGAACGGGTAGTGCCACTGGCCGAAGGGCATGGAGCCCGAGTCGAACCAGGCGTCGATGACCTCCGGGACGCGGTGCATCTCCCCCCCGCACGCGGGGCAGGCGAGGACGACGTCGTCGACGTAGGGCCGGTGCAGCTCGAGGTCGTCCGGGACCGGCCCTGCCGCCATCTCCCGCAGCTCGGCGATGGACCCCACGCAGTGCGTGTGCCCTTCCTCGCAGCGCCACACCGGCAGCGGCGTGCCCCAGTAGCGGTCGCGGCTGAGCGCCCAGTCGACGTTGTTGGCCAGCCACTCGCCGAAGCGCCCTGTCTTGATGTGCTCGGGGTGCCAGACGACGGCGTCGTTGGCCTTCATGAGCTGATCCTTGATGGCCGTCGTCTTCACATACCAGGTGGCCTTGGCGTAGTAGAGGAGCGCCGTGTCGCAGCGCCAGCAGAACGGGTAGCTGTGCTCGTAGGGCTCGACCCCGAGGAGCAGGCCGCGGGCCTTGAGCTCCTCGATGATGGCCGGGTCGGCGTCCTTGACGAAAAGCCCGGCCCAGGGCTCGACCTCGGCGATGAACCTGCCTTCGGTGTCGACGGCGTTGACCACCGGCAGGTCGTTCTCGAGGCCCACGCGCATGTCGTCCTCGCCGAAGGCGGGAGCCACGTGCACGATCCCGGTGCCGTCGCCGGTGGTGACGAAGTCGCCGCCGATGACGAAGTGCGCCGGCTTCTCGGGCGTCAGGTAGCGGAACGGCGGCTCGTAGCTCAGCCCGAGCAGCTCGCTGCCCGGGAACTCGCGCTCCACCGTGGCCTTGGGGCCGAGGACCTTCTCGACGAGGCCGCGGGCCAGCACGAAGCGCTCGCCGCGGCTCTCGACGAGGGCGTAGGTGACGTCCGGGTGCACCGCCGCGGCGACGTTGCTCACGAGCGTCCAGGGCGTGGTGGTCCACACGGCCAGGGAGACGGGCGCGCCCTCCGGCGCGCCGAGCGTGGCCGCGGCCTCCGCGCCCAGCGGGAAGCGCACGTAGATGGAGTCCTCGGTGACGTCCTTGTAGCCCTGCGCGACCTCGTGGCTGCTGATCGCCGTGCCGCAGCGCGGGCAGTAGGGCACGACCTTGTGACCCTGATACAGCAGGCCCTTGTCCCAGATCTGCCGCAGGATCCACCACACGGTCTCGATGTACTCGTTGTCGAACGTGTAGTAGGCGTCACCGAGGTCGACCCAGAAACCGATGCGCTCGGTGAAGCGCTCCCACTCCTTCAGGTAGGCCGTGACGCTCTCGCGACAGAGCTGGTTGAACTCGGCGACCCCGTAGTCCTCGATCTGCTGCTTGCCGTCGATGCCGAGGCGGCGCTCGACCTCGAGCTCGACGGGCAGGCCGTGGGTGTCCCAGCCGGCCTTGCGCGGCACGCGGTAGCCGCGCATCGTCTTGTAGCGCGGGAAGAGGTCCTTGAAGATGCGCGAGATGATGTGGTGCGCCCCCGGGCGGCCGTTGGCCGTGGGCGGGCCTTCGTAGAAGACGTAGACGGGGGCGTCGTCGCGCCCCGCCAGGCTCTTCTCGAAGATGCGCTCGGCCTTCCAGAAGGCGAGGATGCGAGCGTCCAGGGCGGGGAAGTCGACACGCGGCGATACCTCGCTGAACCGGGGTTGCTTGTCGCTCACGGGACTCGCTTTCTTCAGGCGGCGGCCGGGATGCAGATTCTACCAGACGCGCACCTGCGGTAGACTCCCGGGCGATGCTGGCCTTCCTCGACTACGACGGCACCCTCACGACCCACGAGGTCAACGAGATCATCCTGCAGCGCTTCGTCGGCGACGCGTGGCGGCCGCTGGAGGCGGAGGCCCAGGCCGACCGCATGAGCCACGCCGACGTCTTCGAGCGGCAGATCGGGCTCATCCGGGCGCCGCGCGCGGAGCTACTCGGCGCCCTCGCCACAGAGGCCCGGCCGACGCCGGGCCTGCCGGGGTTTCTCGCCGAGCTCGGCGCCCGCGGCGGCCGCCCGGTCATCGTGAGCGCCGGCCTGCGCGAGGCGATCGCCGTGGTGTGGGCCCGGGAGGGCCTGCCGCCGGCCGAGCTGCATGCCAGCGAGCTCGTGGGCGGCGGCCCCGAGGGCGGCCCGCCGTACCGGCTCGCGTTCAGCGAGGTCCTCGGCGACTGCCCGCGCTGCGGGCCGCGGGCCTGCAAGGGGGCGGCCCTGCGCAGCCTGCGCCGCCCCGGCGAGCCGGTGCTCGTGTTCGGCGACGGCGCCAGCGACGTGTGCCCGGCGCGCGAGGCCGACCTCGTGTTCGCGCGCGCCCACCTGGCCGAGCGCTGCGCCACCGAAGGCCTCGAGTGGCGCCCGCTGCACGACTTCACCACCGTCTGGGCCGAGGTGGACGCCTGGCTGGCGGGCGGGGGCGTTGAGGCGTAGCGAAGGCCGGCCGGCCGCGCGGCCCCTCCGCGGATGCCTCGGGCCCGGGGGCGGCGGGGCCCTGCCGCCCTCTGCCGCGGTCGGGTTTCTGGGCCGCCGCGGGTCACGTATCATGGCCACGGCCGTACGGCCGCGCGGCCGGCGCTGCGGCGCCGCGCGGCCGTCCCTCCCTCACCCCCCGGGGCCCATGGAAGCACGCCTGTACAAGAGCAGCCGGCAGTTCGTGAAGTTCGCCGTCGTCGGCGGCGTCGGCACCATAGTCAACCTCGCGGTGCTCAAGCTCACCCTGGTCGCCTGGGGGTCGCTCAACGCGACCACCCCCTACGCCGTCGAGGCGTTCGCCAGCGGCCTGGCCTTCGCCCTCTCCGTCGTCAACAACTACCTGCTGAACCGCTGGTGGACCTTCCGCTCCTCCGGCACTCTGGCCCCGGAGTTCTCCAAGTTCCTCACCGTGAGCCTCCTGGGCCTGGGGCTGAACGAGCTCGCCTTCTACGCGTTCCGCGCCCGGCTCGACGTCCCCGTGCTGCTCAGCCAGCTGTTCGCCATCGCCTGCGTCCTACCGTTCAACTTCGTCGCCAACAAGCTGTGGAGCTTTCGCGGCCTGTGAACCCGGCCGCCGCCAGAGGAGCGCCCGGCCCGCGCACACCGCCGCGCGCCGTCGGCACGCCGGTCGCCATCCTCATGGCC
This sequence comes from Thermoleophilia bacterium, assembly GCA_041648235.1. Lineage (GTDB taxonomy): Bacteria > Actinomycetota > Thermoleophilia > UBA2241 > UBA2241 > CAIXSE01. Next base: position 1,219 of record JBAZPK010000025.1, on the reverse strand, counting down.
ACGGCGCTCACGGCGCTGGTGCTCGCCGTGCTGCTGCCGCACCTCTGGTACGGGCTGCACGACATCAGCGACATCGGCGTGTACCAGAGTTACGCCGCGCGCATCGCCACCGGCGAGCGGCCCTACACCGAGGCCTTCCCGGTCGAATACCCGCCGCTCGCCATCCCCATCTTCCGCCTGCCCGGGCACACCGCCGATCCGGACGCCTACACCCACTGGTTCAGCGTCGACATGGGCATCGTCACCCTGCTGGCCGCGGCGCTTACGGCTTTGGTCGCCTGCCGCCTGTGGCCGCGCGGCGGCCGCGCGTACGTGGCGAGCGTCCTGTTCCCGGTCGGCGTGGCCCTCACGGGGGCGATCATCGTCAACCGGTATGACGCGGCCGTCGCGCTTCTGGTGGCGGGCTTCCTGCTCTGCCTCACGAACCGCTGGTACACCGCCGCCGCTTTCGTGCTGGGCGTGGGGTTCGCCCTCAAGCTCACGCCGGCGGCGATGCTGCCGCTGGTCCTGCTGCTGGCCGGGCCGCCGCGGCGCTGGCTGTGGCCGGCGGTGGCGTTCGCCGCCGCCGCGACGGCGCCCTTCGTGCCCTACCTGCTCTCGTCGGCACGCGGCATGTGGTACGTCTTCCAGTACCACCTCGAGCGCCCGCTGCAGATCGAGAGCGTCCTGGGCACGCCGATGCTCTTCGGGCAGCTCCTGGGCGCCGGCTGGGCCACCTGGGGCCACAGCCACGGCTCCCACTCCCTGATCGCCCCGGGCGCCGGCTTCGCGGCCACGGCCTCCGGCGGCCTCACGCTGCTCGCCGTCGTCGGCGTGTACCTGCTGATCTGGCGGCGCCAGGGCCGGCTGCGCGCGGCGGCGCCCGACCAGGCGATCGCGGCCCTCGCCCTCATCCTGGCGCTGATGACGTTCGGCAAGGTGCTCTCGCCGCAGTATTTCATCTGGATCCTGCCCGCCTGGGCGCTGGTCGCCGCCCGCGACCGCGTGCTCGCCGTCCTCGGCGGCGCCACCCTGCTCCTCACCCAGGTCGAGTTCCCTGCCCTCTACTGGCGCCTGCTCGACATGCGGCCAGACACGCTGGCCGTGGTGGTGGCGCGGAACGCCCTGCTCCTGGCCTGTTTCGCGGTGACTGCGTGGCGCCTCTGGCGGCTGCCGGGCGCCGACGGCGACCCGTACGGGGTCTGACCCGCCGCCGCGAGGCGGGCGCCACGCCCGGCCG
>JBAZPK010000024.1:0-20768 GCA_041648235.1 Thermoleophilia bacterium | reverse complement strand
CCCGGGCAGGCGGCTGTCGAGCCACGCCGCGAGGTCGGCAAAGACCGCCTCGCGGCCCGTCTCGTTGAAGAGCTCGTGGTAGTAGCCCTCGTAGCCGTGCTCGACCTTGTCGGCCGCGGCCGCGGCCGCGAACAGCTCGCGGCTGGCCTTGGGGTCGGTCACCGTGTCGGCGCCGGCGTACAGGAGCAGGAGCGGCAGGGTGAGGCGGTGGGCCACCGAGAGAGCCGCGCGCTGCGCGGCCAGCACCTCGGCGGCCCACCGCGCCGTCGCGACGTGGTGGTTCAAGGGGTCGGTGACGTAGGCCGCCACGACGTGCGGCTCGTGAGAGAGGTCCTCGGCGAGCAGCGGGTTACCGATGTCCCGGCCCGGCGCGAGGCGCGAGAGCAGCCTGGCAGCCTGCACCTTGAGCGCCGGCACCGGGGTGCCGAGGCGCAGCAGTGGCGTTGAGAGGATCAGCCCTTCCAGGCCCTCGGCTCCGGCCTCGGCGTACGCAGTGGCGATCAGACCGCCGAGGCTGTGGCCGAGCAGGTACACCGGCGCGCCGGGCTGCCGCCTCGCCACCTCCTCGAGGAAGGCGCGGGTGTCGCCGAGGTAGTCGGCGAAGCGCGAGATGTGGCCGCGAGCTCCGGCGGACTGGCCGTGGCCGCGCAGGTCGTAGGCGGAGACGCCGAGGCCGCGCGCCGTCATCGCCTCGGCGAGATACTGGTAACGGCCGCCGTGCTCGCCGTAGCCGTGCACCACGGCGAGCACGGCGGCCGGCTCGCCTGGTGGCGTCCAGGACTGCAGGTGCAAGCGGAGCCCGTCCCCGGCGGCGAAGTCAGATGACCGGTGGGTCATCCGGCTGGAGTTCATCTCGCTCGCAGTCGCTTGGCTCATCGCGGCGCGCGCCTCCTCGAGCTCTCCCGGGAACGCCACCCGGCCACCCTACATCCGCCACCCCGGCGCGGCGAGCCTGCGGGCGCCGCTTCGGGGCCCGCCGGGCGTACCGCCCGCCGGGCGCCACGCTGGTAAGCTGCACAGCACCATGCAGCTCCTCACCCTCATCGGCATCGCCATCGGGCTCGCCATGGACGCCTTCGCGGTCGCCATCGGCGCCGGCCTCACGCTCAAGAGGGTGGACGCGCGTCAGACGTTCCGCCTGGCCTGGCACTTCGGCCTCTTCCAGGCACTGATGCCGATCATCGGCTGGCTCGCCGGCCGGTCGCTGCTGCGCTGGATCGCCCCGGTCGACCACTGGATCGCCTTCGGCCTGCTGACCGCCATCGGCGGCAAGATGATCTACGAGGCGTTCGCGCACGGCGAGGACGTGGTGCGCGCCGACCCCACCAAGGGCTGGTCGCTCGTGATCCTCTCCGTGGCGACCAGCATCGACGCTCTGGCCGTCGGCCTCTCGCTGGCCGTCCTGCACGTAGAGATCTGGTACCCGGCGGTGGTCATCGGCCTCGTGGCCGGGACCTTCACCGCCGTCGGCCTGCACCTCGGGAGGCGGTTCGGCGAGCTTCTCGGACGCCGCATGGAGGTCGTCGGCGGCGTCATCCTCATCCTGATCGGCGTCAAGATCCTCCTCGAGCATCTCGGCGGGTAGAACGACGGGGCCTGTGCCCGCTCCCGGCGAGGCGCCGCGGCGGCCGGGCCGCCGCCGGCGCCCCAGGGTCAGATCGCGCAGCCGAGATGGCCGTGTCGCTCGAAGTACCTCTGGTGGTACTCCTCGGCAGGCCACCATTCTGCGGCCGCCGTCACCTCGGTCACGATCGGGCGCGGGAAATGCCCCCCATCGCGCAGGCGGCGCACCATGGCGAGAGCGGCCTCCTCCTGCTCAGGCGCGAGGAAGAAGACGGCCGACCGATAGTGCGAACCCACGTCCGGGCCCTGCCGGTCGAGCTGCGTGGGGTCGTGCATGCCGAAGAAGGCGAGCAGCAGCTCGTCGTACGTGATCTCCCCGGGGTCGTACTCCACGCGCACAGCCTCGGCGTGGCCGGTCCCGTGCGCGCAGACTTGTTCGTAGGTAGGGTGCGGCGTGGTGCCGCCGGTGTAGCCGGCCTCGGTGGCGAGCACTCCCTTGAGCTGAGCGAAGTGCGCCTCGACACCCCAGAAGCAGCCGGCCGCGAAGATCGCGCTCGCCATCGGGTCTCCCGGTCCGTTCGTGGTGGCGCCCGCCGGCTCTCGCCGGCGCGCCTCACCCTCATGGTTCCCGGCACCCGCAAAGTACACGCGCGTGGGCGCCGATGGGCCTCAGACGTCCCGCCGCAGTGAGCGGGCGCCGCGCGGCCGCGCCGGAGAACGCCGGCGGCTACGCCCGCGACGTGTCTCCCAGCCGCGCGCCCGCGCGGCGCTGGGACAACGCCCTGAGCACCCGCATGTGGGCGCGGTTGCGCTCGTCGCGGTGCCAGGTGCGCGCGTACCACCAGCACCAGCCGCTCTCCAGCAGGCGCGAGAACGCGCTGCGGCGGCGCGTAAGCAACAGCAGGAAGAAGCTGCGCACCACGCGCGGCGTGTGGTAGAAGCGCCGCTGGCCGCGCAGGACCTCGCGCTGCAGCTGCTCGGCGCTCTGGGCCAGCGGCCGGAACACCACGTGCTGGGCGTCGAAGAGGCGCCAGTCTTTCGTGAAGATGCGCCCGGCGACGTCGAGCTCGGCGAACTGCTGCGTGCCCGGGAGCGGCGTGAGGATGTTCATCATCACGGTGTCGATGTGGTTGGCGAGCGCGAAGTCGATCGTGTCGCTGACCGAGCTCGCCGTGTCGGTGTCGGCGCCGAGGACGAACATGCCGTGGCTGCGGATGCCGTACTCGTGGAGGACCTTGATGGCGAGCTCGATGTCCTCCACGGTCTGCGACTTCTCGAAGCCGTCGAGGGTCGCCTGGTTGACCGACTCGAGGCCGAGAGCCACGAAGTCGGCTCCGGAGCGCCGCATGAGGTCGAGCAGCTCCGGGTCGCGCACCACGTCGGTGCGCACCTGAGCGCCCCAGCGGACCACGATGCCCTCGTCGATCATCATCTGCAGGAGCCGCTTGAGGCGCTTCTTGTTGGCCGCGAAGTTGTCGTCGTAGAAGAAGATGCGCGTGGGCTTCTTCTCCTTGATCTCGGCGACCACGCTCTCGGCGCTGCGGAAGCGGTACTTGCGCCCGAACATCGCCGTCACCGAGCAGAAGTTGCAGGCGAAGGGGCAGCCCCAGCTGGTCATGATGGGGATGTTGGCCAGCCGTTCGTGGCCGGCGATGATGGTGAGGTCCGGGAAGGGCAGCGTGTCGAGGTCGGCGCAGGGCGGGCGCAGCTCGTTGTGCACGGCGGCGCCGTCGCGGCGGAAGGAGAGGCCGGCGATGCTCTCGAGCTCGCGCCGGCCCTCGAGGGCCTCGATGAGCTCGAGCATGAGCTCCTCACCGCCCTCGCCGCGGGCCACGTAGTCGACGTGCTCGAGGGCCTCGTCGGCCATGAAGGTGACGTGCGAGCCGCCCATGACCACCGGGATGCCCCGCCGGCGCAGGCCGTCGGCGATCGTGTAGGCCGCCGGCGTGGTGGAGGTGGTGCTCGAGAGGCCGACGAGGTCGGCGCCGTGGACGTCGTCCCAGTCGACCGGCGCCATCTGGGGGCTGTAGATGAGCACGTCGTGGCCGTGCTGCTTGAGAGTCGCGCCGATCATGGGCAGGCCGAGCCGCACGAAGTACGAGTGCGACCAGAGATGCATGCTCGGAGCATCCGGTTCGATCAGGCGGATCTTCATGAACTTCCCCTGCGCGCGGCCCACTGTGACGAGAGTGCGAACGGGGCCCACCACCGGCCCACGCTTGCCCATAGACGTTAAGATTACAGGACGAAGCGGCTCTCGTCTTCCCCTCCGGCCGTGAACAGCGGCGTCTGATACTGTCGCGCAGAGGAAGCCGACGATGCGCGGAGGTGCGTGGATGGACTTCGACCGGCCCGTGCGACGCACCGGCACGGCGAGCTTCAAGTGGGACAAGTACGCCGAGGACGTACTGCCCCTGTGGGTCGCCGACATGGACTTCGCCTCGCCGCCGGCCGTCGTGGAGGCACTGCGGCTGCGCGCCGCACACGGCGTCTACGGCTACTCCCTCGTCCCTGACTCGCTGGTCGCGGCGATCGTCGGCCATCTCGAACGACGCTACGGGTGGCGCGTCGAGCCGAGCTGGATCGTGTGGCTGCCGAGCGTCGTCCCTGGGCTCAACCTCGCCTGCCGCGCCTTCGCGGCCGCGGGCGACGCGGTGCTGACCATCACGCCCGTGTACCCGCCGTTCCTCGCGGCTCCGGGGGACCAGGGCCGCCGCCTGCTGGCCGTCGCGGCGGTCCTCCGCGACGGCCGCTGGGAGCTGCCGCTCGACGAATTGGAAGCGGCCGTGACGCCCGACGCGCGGGTGCTGCTCTTCTGCCACCCGCACAACCCGCTCGGGCGCGTCTGGAGCCGCGCGGAGGTGGCGGCGGTGGTGGACTTCTGCCGCCGGCACGACCTCGTGCTGTGCTCGGACGAGATCCACTGCGACCTGTTGCTCGACGAGCGCCGGCACGTGCCGGCGACGCTCGTCGATCCCGGCTCGGCGGAGCGCGTCGTCACGCTCATGTCGCCGAGCAAGACGTTCAACCTGCCGGGCCTCAACTTCGCCTTTGCCGTGGTCCCTGACGAGGCGCTGCGGCGGCGCTTCGCCCAGCCGGGAGCGGGGCTCCTGCCCTTCCCTGGCTGCTTCGCCCTCGCCGCCGCCGAGGCCGCGTACCGCGAGGGCGGCGAGTGGCTCGCGGAGCTGCTGGCCTACCTGCGCGGCAACCGCGACCTCGTGGAACGCTTCGTCGCGGAGGAGCTGCCGCGGGTGACGATGTCGCACGTCGAGGCGACCTACCTCGCCTGGCTCGACGTACGCGGCGCGGGGCTGGCCGACCCGGCTGCGGCGTGCGTGGCGGCGGGCGTGGCGCTCTCAGGCGGGGCGGCCTTCGGTGCCCCCGGCTTCCTGCGCCTCAATTTCGCCTGCCCGCGGAGCACGCTGCAGGAGGCGCTCCGCCGCCTGCGCTCGGCGTTGGCCTGAGGTCGCCGGCGCCCTCGCAGGGGAGTCAGCGCACCGTCAGCCGGGCGGCGCGGGCGGCGCGGTTGCCCGCGAGGTCCCACGCCGCCAGCTCCACACGGTAGACCCCGCGCCCCAGCCAGGAGCCGAAGCGCAGGACCTGCTCGCGGCCCGCGGCTGACACCGGGCGCGGGTCGAACCGCACGACGCGCAGCAGGGCACCGTCGCGCAGGACGCGGACGGCGACGCGGCAGCTCGGGCTGAGGGAATCGCCGATCGTGCAGCGAAGCGTGACCGGGCTGCCGCTCTGAGCGTGGAGGGAGGGCAGCGTCCCCACGGATGGCGGCGTCCAGTCCAGCCACAGCGTACGCCGGCGCGCCGCCTCCTGGTTGCCGGCGACGTCCACTGACAGATACTCGAGCACCCATCCACCCTGACTGCCCAGCCAGAGCGGTGCCGAGTACGGACCGAAGTCGCGGCGCGGTCCGGTGCGCGGCCGGACGCGCGCGTACGTGACGGCGACGCCGCTGCCGGCATCGCCGGCCTGGAGCGTCGCCGTCACCGGCGCCCTGAACCATCCCGAGTGGGCGTCGTCGAGCGTGTCCGGGGGTCCGTCATCCTCCAGCCCCGAAAGGGCGAAGCGCTGCAGACGACGGTTGTACGTGTCGACCACGACGAGGCTGCCATCGGGAGCGCAGGCCACGTCGCGCGGCGCGGCGAAGAGCCCGGGCAGCTTCCCCTGGGCGCCCCACTGGCGGACGAACGAGCCGTCGGCGAGGAACTCCTGCACGCGGCAGTTGACGGTATCGGCGACGAACACATGGCCGCGCCCGTCCACCGTGAGCCCGCGCGGGGCGCTGAACCGGCCGGGGGCGGCCCCGCGCCGGCCCCAGGCCGCGAGCCAGCGGCCCCCTCGGGTGAACACCTGGACGCGGCAGCCCCGCGTCTCAACGACGTACACTCGCCCGCCGGGGCCGACGGCGATGTCCTTGGGGAAGCGGAAGCACCCGCGGCCCACGCCCGGGCGGCCCCAGCTGCGCAGGAAGCGGCCGTTCGCGGTGAACACCTGCACGCGGGCGTTGCCCTCATCGGTGACGTACACGGAGCCGTCGCCGGCGACGGAGATGCCGCGCGGATGGCGGAACTCACCCGGCCCGGCGCCCTCGCGCCCCCAGCACGAAAGCAGCCGCCCGTCGGGCGTGAACCGCTGGATCCGCTGGTTGCCGGCGTCGGCGACGTAGACCGACCCGTCCGGCCCGATCGCGACCCGCGTCGGGGCGTCGAACTTCCCCGGGGCGCCTCCGTAGCCGCCCCAGACCCGTTCGACGACGCCCGACGGCGCGTAGCGGATGAGCGTGTGATTGACGTAGTCGACCACGTACACGAAGCCGGCGGCGTCCACGGCGGCCCCTTTTGGCAACGCCAGCTGGCCGCGGGCGCTCCCCGCGTCGCCCCAGACGGCGGTGACCACGTAGCCGCCGGCGCGCGCCGGCCCGGCCGCCACGGCGAGCACAGCCGCGGCCAGTGCGCACGCGGCGAGCAGACCTCGGCTCAACCCCGACCTACCAGGCACCGCACGCTCCCCGACTGGACTCCACACCTGCCCGCACGTCACCCGAGGCTATCAGCCACTCCCGCCGCGCTCAAGGCGCGCCGCCGCGAGCCGGCAGAGCCTGCCGGGGGCGTCTCAGGCGGACGTCACCCGACCGTCACCGCCGTGCCGCTCGCGCTGACCATCAGCATGCTGCCGCTCTGGCCGACCGTCTCGTAGTCGAGGTCCAGGCCGATGATGGCGTTGGCACCCAGTGCCGCCGCTTCCGCCTCGATCTCCTCCAGGGCGATGGCCTTGGCCTTCTTGAGCTCGGCCTCGTAGGCAGCCGAGCGGCCGCCGACGATGTCGCGGATGCCGGCGAACAGGTCTTTGAACACGTTGGCGCCGAGGATCGCGTCCCCCGAGACGATGCCGAGGTAGGCGCTGACGGGGTGGCCTTCGATGGTCGGTGAGGTGGTGATGATCACAGGGGACCTCCGGAGCTTCGTTGGTCGGCGGGCCGATCGCACACTGGGGACACTCTGCCCTTGCGCGGCGCCGGCCGCACCCTCCGTGAGGCCGGCGGTTCGTGGCCTCTCGGTCCGGAGCCCCGGTCAGGCGTCGGCCGCTCCGCGCTTCTCGAACTTCTTGCGCTGCTCGGTGCTGAGGATGTGCTTGCGCACGCGCACGGTCTTGGGCGTGACCTCGACGAGCTCGTCGTCGGCGATCCACTCCAGGGCCGATTCGAGGGTGATCGGCCGCGGCACCTTGAGGCCGGCGTCGATCTCCTTGGTGCTCGAACGGTAGTTGCCGAGCTGCTTGCGCTTGGTGGGGTTGCAGAGCATGTCGTCGGCGCGCGAGTTCTCGCCGACGATCATCCCCTCGTAGACGGGGGTCATGTTGCCGACGAACAGGATCGCGCGGTTCTGCAGGTTCTCGAGTGAGTAGCCGGCCGCCTCGCCGCCGGTCTGGCTGACCAGCGAGCCGCGGTCGCGGCCGGGGAGGTCACCCTTCCACGGGCCGTAGCCCGTGAACCGCGAGCTCATCACGCCCAGCCCGCGCGTCTCGGTCAGGAAGTCGTTCCGGTAGCCGATCAGGCCGCGGGTGGAGATGGTGAACTCGAGGCGCACGAGGCCGGTGCCGGTGGATTCCACGGCCGCGAGCTCGCCCTTGCGCAGGCTCAGCTCCTGGATGATGGCGCCCTGATACTCCTCCGGCACGTCGATGATCACCTGCTCCATGGGCTCGAGCAGCTTGCCCCGAGCGTCGCGGTGGGTGATCACTTCCGGGCGGCTGACGCAGAGCTCGAGGCCCTCGCGGCGCATCTCCTCGATCAGGATCGCGAGATGCAGCTCGCCGCGGCCGCTCACCTTGACACCGTCCGGACGCCCGAGATCCTCGACGCGGAGCGCGACGTTGACGCGCAGCTCGCGCTCCAGACGGTCCTTGATCTGGCGCAGCGTGGCGGCGCGGCCGTCCTGGCCGGCGAACGGGCCGTTGTTGACGAGGAAGAACATGCTGACCGTCGGCTCCTCGATCTCGAGCGGCGGCAGAGCTGCGCCGGCCGCCTCCAGCTCGGGTGACGCCAGCGTGTCGCCGAGCGTGATGTCGGCGGGGCCGGCAAGCCAGGCGATGTCGCCGGCGGCGACCTCGTCGACGGCGCGGTTCTCGAGGCCGCGCGTGACCCAGAGGTGCGTCACACGCGCGGCCTCACTGCCCGTGACCTCCCAGCCCGCCTCCGGGTCGCCCACCTGCAGGTGCCGGGTGGTCACGCGCTGCAGCTCGTCGCCGACCTTGAGGCCGCCCTGGAGCACGCGGCCGCAGCCGATGCGGCCGATGTAGTCACTCCAGGCGAGTGTGCTCACCTGCATCAGGAACGGCGCCTCCTGGTCGACCTTCGGCGCCGGGACCTTGGTGACGATAGTCTCGAAGAGATCGTTCATGCCGGCGTCGGCGAGCTCCCTGAGCAGCGCCGGCGAGAGACCGCCGCCGTCCCCCATGTGCTCCTCCCGCTCGTGCTCCTCCTTCTGGTATTCGTCGAGATCGTTGACGATCCAGCCCTCGAGGCCCGAGCCGTACAGCACCGGGAAGTCGAGCTGCTCGTTGTCGGCGCCGAGCTCGACGAAGAGGTCGAAGGTCTTATCGAGGGCGCCCGACGGATCGGCGTTCGGCCGGTCGGCCTTGTTGACGATGACGATCGGCCGCAACCCGAAGCGCAAGGCCCGCATGAGCACGTAGCGTGTCTGCGGCATGGGGCCCTCGTTGGCGTCCACGAGCAGCAGCACCGAGTCGACCATGCTGAGCACGCGCTCGACTTCGCCCGAGAAGTCGGCGTGCCCGGGTGTGTCGATGATGTTGATGAGGTAATCCTTCCACTCCACGGTGCAGTGCTTGGAGCGGATGGTGATCCCGCGCTCGCGCTCGAGGTCGTTGCTGTCCATCACGCGCTCCTCGACGTGGGCGCTCTCGCGGAACACGTGGGCGGCGCGGAAGATGGAGTCGATCAGGGTCGTCTTGCCGTGATCGATGTGGGCGATGATCGCGAGGTTGCGGATCTTCTCGACGGCGTGCACGGTGGCTGGCTTTCGTTCGGGGTGGCGGGATGTGGACCGCCCGGCGGCGCGGCGCGGGCCGGGACAACCCACCTAGTTTACACGCCGGGCGGCTCCCCGTCGTCCCGACGGCCGGGTCGAGCCCCCGGACGCGTGCCGGTGCACGTGGATCCCCCCGTCGACCTCGCGGAAGCGCTGGTGATGGCCGTGTCCGCGGCCTACCTGGCCCGCCTCCTCACCACCTGGGCCCTGGCGCGCTTGAGGATCCGCACGACGAGAGGGTGGCGGCCGGCTGCCGGAGGCGTGCCGGAAGTCAGGCGGCACCTTTCATGCAGAAGCCTCGCGCGGCGCGCGCCGCGGTCGGTCAGCCGACGGTGAGCAGGCAGATGATCGCTGCCGCGGCCGGCGCCACGGCCACGAGGAGGTAGCTGAAGGCGACCCTCGATCCCAGCGTCTCAGCGGCCGCCACGGCCTCGTCGTCGCCCTGGTAGGTGTGCTCGCGCCGCGCCAGCTCGTCAGGGCTCATGGGGCCGGCCCAGCGCGCGGCGGAGACGCGCGCCACGCCCGGCGGCCGGCGCTTGTCCACCCCGGTCACGGTGCCGCTGAACAGGAAGATGAGCACCGCGGCGAGCGAGCCGTTGACCATCATGAACAGGGCCCAATCGCCGTCCATGATCACGAGGGCCACTGAGATGACGCCGACCAGCAGGCACCCGAGGCCGAAGTGCTGTAGTGCTTTCTTCATCCCGCCCTCCTCTCGTGTCCGCGGCGGCGCGAAGCGGCTACGCCGTCGCGCCCTGCAGCGCCTCGACCTCGATGAAGATCCGGCTCACCTCGGGGAAGGGTTCGGCGATGCGCTCCTCGATGCGATGCACGGCCTCGTGGATCGCCTCGGCCGTGAGGCCCGGCGTGAACCGCACCTCGATGTTGAGCAGCACCTCGTCGGGGCCGAGGTGCATGGTGAGCAACACGCCGAGACCGGTGACCGCCGGGTCGGCAAGGACGATGGCGCGCAGATCGGCGACCATCTGGGGGTCGGCCGCCTCGCCCACGAGCAGGCTCCGGCTCTCGTACGCGAGCCAGCCGGCGGCGCAGACGAGGATGAGACCGATGACGATCGAGGCTGCGCCGTCGATCAGCGGCTCGTCCAGGCGATGGCTCAGGAAGACGCCGATGAACGCGACCACGAGGCCCAGCAGGGCGGCGGTGTCCTCGAAGAGGACGGTGAACAGGCTCGGGTCCTTGCCGTGATGGATCGCCGCCAGCGTGCGCCGCGACCCCCTGGTGTGGCGGAAGGCCTTCCAGGCCACGCTGAACGAGAACGACTCGAACACCACCGCCAGCGCCAGCACGACGTAGTTGATGGTGGGGTTCTCGAGCGGCGAGGGATGCTCGATGTGCGTGAGGCCCTCGTAGATGGACATGCCGCCGCCGATGCCGAAGATGCTCACGGCGACGATCAGGCTCCAGAAGTAGACCTCCATGCCGTGGCCGAACGGATGGTGGGCGTCGGCGGGCCGGGCTCCACGGCGCAAACCGTGGAACAGCAGCCCGCCGTTGCCGGTGTCCACCAGCGAGTGGATGGCCTCGCTGATCATGGCCGAGCTGCCGGTGATGCTGCCGGCGATGAACTTGATCACCGCGATGGCGGCGTTGCCGATGATCGCGGCGACCACGGCTTTCTTGGATTCGGCGGCCATGCGCTGAGTGTACCTACCACGGCCGGCGCTGTCGCGCGGCGGCCGGGTGCCCCGCGGGAAGGGTTTCCGTTGGCGACGGGTAAACTGAAAGGGTGACATGCCCCGAGGAGGATCATGGCACGCGGTGAGTTCATCTGTGGGGAGTGCGGGCACCGGTTCCGCGGCCCCGAGGGTGTTGCCCACGACAAGCGCTCGCTCATGTGCCCGGCGTGCGGCAGCCTCGACCTCACGATCGCCGACGTGACGCGCCCGGCGCCGGCCGTCATGCGCGCCAAGCAGCCCGCTCCCGCCGCGCACTCCCGGCGGCTGCGCGCGACGAAGGCTTCGTGACCGCGCCGAGCCGGCTCGGGCGCCGCGCCCAGTAGGCCATCGGGCCGCCCAACGACACCCGGGGCCGCGGCGGGCGCGTCCGGGACACCGGGAACGAGGCTTGTGCTGTGGCCCGGCGGCCGTCTGGTACCCTAGGCTCATGCTCAGAGCCGTCACTTTCGATTACTGGAACACGCTCTTCGTCGACGTGCGGGGCAGGGAGCGCGAGCGGCGGCGAGCCGAGATGCTCCGTGCGGAGCTCGCCCGGCTCGGCCTCGACCCGCCGGCCCGCGCGCTCGCCGAGGCGCTCCAGGCCGGCTTCGACTTCTTCGACCGCGTGTGGCTCCGCGAGCGGCGCACTCCGCTGTGCGCGGAGACCGTCGACGCCACCCTGGCGGCCCTGCACGCGCGTCTTCCCGACGAAGCGCGGGCCCGCTTGGTCCACGCCTTCGAACGCGTCCTCCTCGACCTGCCACCGGAGCCCATGCCCGGCGCTCTCTACACGCTGCCGCTGCTTGCCGAGCGCTACCGCCTGGCGGTGATCTGCGACACCGGCTACTCACCGGGGAGCGTGCTGCGCGAGCTGATGGAGCGTTGCGGCATGCTGGCCTACTTCGAGTACCTCTACTTCTCCGACGAGCACGGCATGTGCAAGCCCGACGTGCGCGTCTTCCAGCACACGCTGGCGGAGCTCGGGGTGCGCGCCGGCGAGGCCGCCCACGTGGGAGACCTCCAACGGACCGACATCGCCGGCGCCCAGGCGGCGGGCATGGCGGCGGTGCATTTCATCGCCGCCAACAACAGCGACGCGGCCCGCTCCACCGGCGATCTGCTGGTGCGTCACTTCGACGAGCTGCCCGTGGCGCTCGGCGGGCTCACCTGTGCCGGCTGCTGAGGGGGCCGGCCACCACGTCTCGAGGCGGTCCCGGCGCCTGCTGGTGCTCGCCGTCCTGCTCGGGCTCCTCGCCTTCGTCGTCCTGACGGCGCTGGTCGCCACCCACGCCGGCGGCGGCCTCGACGGCCGCACCCTCTCCTGGATGGAGGCGCACCAGCGGCGGCCGTTCACCGCCGCAGCCGTGCTCTTGCACTACCTCGGCCTCTGGCCCCTGCTGGCGGCCGTCGTCGCGGCCCTCGCCGGGCTGCTCTGGAGGCGAGGGCGGCGTGCTCAGGCGCGCTACCTGGGCCTGGCCGCGGCACTGTCCCTGGCGCTCAACCTGCTGCTGAAGGCCGTCTTCAGCCGGCAGCCTCCGGGTGCGGGCACCGTGGTGCACGCCTCAGAATACGCCTTCCCAAGCGGGCACACGATGGCCGCTACGACCCTCGCCACGGCCGTCACCCTGATCGCCTGGCGGACCCGCTGGCGCTGGCCCGTCCTGCTCCTCGCCGCGGCGTTCGCGCTCGCCATGGGGCTCTCGCGCGCATATCTGGGCGTGCACTGGCCATCGGACGTCGCCGCCGGCTGGGCGATGGGAGCGGTGGTCGCCCTGGCAGTGCGGGCCGCGGTACAGCGGCCGGCTCCGGCCGCCCCCATCGAGGTGGTCTTCCTCGACTGGGGCGGCACGCTCATGGTCGACGACGGCAAGCAGGCCGGGCCCATGAAGGACTGGCCGGCGGTGGCCGCCGTCGAAGGGGCGCAGGAGGCGCTGCGACGCCTGCGCCCCCACTACCGCCTGCTCGTCGCCACGAACGCCGACGACTCCCACGCTCCCGAGGTACGCGCCGCCCTCGCCCGCGCTTGCCTCGACGAGCTTGTCGACGGCGTCGTCAGCTCCCTCGACGTCGGCGCCCGCAAGCCCACCGCCGGCTACTACCGTGCCGCCCTGCGGCGCGCCGGGCGTGGCGGCGCGCCCCTCGACCCGCGGCGCGCCGTCATGGTCGGCGATTCCTGGGCCAACGACGTCGCCGGGGCGATGGCGGCGGGGTTGCGGGCGGTGTGGCTGAACGCCTCCCTCGCACCCGTCCCTCCCGGCGCCCCGGCCCCCGACGCCGTCATCAGCAGGATGGCCGAGCTGCCGGACACGCTCGCGCGCCTCGGCGGGCAGCCGGGGCTCAGGCCTGGTCCACGGCGAAGCTGAGGCCAGGGGCTCGAACCGCCGCCGCGCCCGCTGCGCCGGCGCCGCGGAGCGCCTCCTGCCCTCCTGCCGCCTCCCTTCGCGAGGCCCGCCGCCGAACGGGGCCGGATGAGGCCGGGCGGACCTTGGCCGTCTCCTGCCTGCGTGTCACGCCCGTGCGTGGGCGACGGCACGCCGGCAAAGCTCGAGGCCGCCACCCTCGTCGAGCCATGAGCGCAGGGTGTGCAACCCCGGGTAGAGGCCGCGCAGCCAGGCGATGTCGCTGGCCGCGGCCGACGCCTCCGGGTAGATGAAGACGCCTTCGACCTGTACCTCGCTGTAGGCGACGTCTTGCCGCAGCGCCTCTGCGAGCACGTCGGCGACCGCGGCGGGGCTGGTGACGTCGCCGGCGGTATCGAGCGTCTTGCCGATGAACTCGGCCGGCGCTGACAGCGCAGCGACGCTGAGAGCGCCGATGTCCTCGACGGCGATCATGGGCAGGCGGCTCTGGGCCTCGAACGGCGTCGCGAGGACCAGCTTCGAGCCGTACTGGCTGAGCCAGTACCAGGCGATCTCCTCCATGACCGTGGCCGGCCGCAGCACGGTCAGCGGAACGTCCAGCGAGCGGAGGTGCTCCTCGATCTCCCTGCTCAGGTCGCAGGCGATGCGGTGGTGGTCGGGGCCCGTAGCCGACGAGTACACGATGTGGCTGATACCGGCCCGCGCGGCCGCGTCACCGATCGCCCTGCCGTGGCGCAGCCTGTCGGCGGGTCCGGACTCCGGGTCGTCGAGCACCACGAACAGCGCCCCGACGCCACGAAGAGCGTTCTCGAGCACCGCCGCGTCGTCGAAGCTCACGTGTTCGGCGCGGCTCCACCGGAGCCCATGGGCCTCCCCCTCGCCGCGGTCGTCGAGAAGGAGCCGCGCCTCCAAGCCTTGGAGGCTGAGATGTTTGAGGACCGCGCTACCCTGGTGCCCCGCGGCCCCCACGACCACCACGCCGCCCTCGTTGGCGTTCATGCCACTCACCCCGCTTCCGCACGCAGCAGATGGATCGACCTCACAACGGGGGTTGTTCCCGGCCCGTCGGCGGCGCACGCATGGCCGGAGAGAACGTCAGAGAAGCGCGGCCGCGCGTTCGAGGCGTGACGCCGCCTCGTCGCGGCCGAGCACCCAGAGCGACTCGAAGAGCCCCGGCGTCACGGCCTGGCCACTCATGCCGAGGCGCAACGCCGCGAACACCGCCTTGGGCTTCACCTCGAGGCACGAGGGCAGGTCGCGGACGAGCGCCTCGACGCCCTCGGCTTGCCACTGTGGCAACGCCCGGAGGCCGGCGGCGGCGGCCGTGAGCGTCTCCGCCGCTCCCACCGTGCCGGCGAGCCGCTCGCGCGCTTCCTCCGTCAGCGCGAGCGGCCGGAAGAACCAGCCGGCGATGGGCACGAAGTCGGCGAGCACCTCCACCTTCTCCTGGACCAGCGGCGCCACGGCGCGGGTGAGGCGCTCCTGCTCGGCACTGGGCGCCATGGCCGGCACGGGCGCCGTCTCGCCACCCTCCACCGCCTCCGCCAGCGCCCGCGGCCCCGCCGCGGTCACTTCACCGACGCGCGCGGGGTCGCCGTAGAAGCCCACCCGGGTGAGGTAGGCGATGAGCCGTTCGGCGAGCGCCTGAAGACTCATCTGCCTGATGAAGCGGCCGTTCATCCAGCGCAGCTTCTCGGGGTCGAAGATGCTGGCGCTGGTGCCGAGCTTCTCGACGTCGAACTGCCGCACCAGGTCGTCCAGCGTCCAGGCGATCATGCTCTCGTCGAACTCGGTGCTCAGGAAGGCGAGGTAGTTGCGCACCACCTCGACCAGGTACCCCATCGCCGTGAGCTCCTCGAGCTTGGTGGCGCCGTGCCGCTTGCTGAGCTTCTTCTTGTCGGTGCCGAAGAGCAGCGGCATGTGCACGAAAGCGGGCACGGGGGCGCCCAGAGCCTCGTAGACCACGATCTGCTTGGGCGTGTTGCTGATGTGGTCGTCGCCGCGGATCACGTGCGTGATCCCCATGGTGACGTCGTCGACCACCACGGCGAGGTTGTAGGTGATGGTGCCGTCCGAACGCTGGACGATGAAGTCGCCGATGGTGTCGTTGTCGAACTCCACGGGGTCGCGCAGGAGGTCGCTGAAGACCGTCTTACCCCGCGGCACGTGCATGCGCAGCGTGAACGGCTCGCCGGCGGCCTGGCGGCGCTCCACCTCTTCCGAGGGGAGCGCCCGGCACCTGCCGCCGTACACCCAGGCGCGCCTCTCGGCCTGGGCGGCCTGACGCTCGGCCTCGAGCTCCTCGGGCGTGCAGAAGCAGGGGTAGAGATCGTCCGTCGCCAGCAGCTTCTCGATGTACTCGTGGTAGATGGCCTGGCGCTCGGTCTGCCGGTACGGCCCGTGCGGGCCCGGGACCTCGGGGCCTTCGTCCCACTCGAGCCCCATCTCGCGCATGGAGCTCAGGATCTGCGCGATCGCGGCGTCGGTGCTGCGCGAGAGGTCGGTGTCCTCGATGCGCAGGATGAACGTGCCGCCGTGCCGGCGGGCGAAGATGTAATTGTAGAGGCCGGTGCGGGCGCTGCCCAGGTGGAGGTAGCCCGTCGGCGACGGGGCGAAGCGGACGACGACGTGGCCTGGAGCCGCCGGGTCTGGGGAGTGCGCGCTCATCGGCGGCAAATGATACTCCATCGCACGCTCCGGGCGCCGCCTCTCCCTCGGCCGCGTGCCCCGGCCCACCTTGGATGGGATCGCCCCTCGGGTCTACAATGAGGGCATGGAAGAGTTCCCTGCACCGATGCGCGTGGCCCGCTGCTGGGTGAGCGACCACGTCGACTACATCCGCTTCCGCAAGGGCGAGAGCCTCGCCATCGGGCACCGCAACCAGCAGTACCCGGAGTTCGTGTGGGGCGCATCCGAGGATGGTCATGCCGGCTGGGTGCCCGAAGAGTTCATCGAGATGACCGGCCCCAACGACGCCGTCGCGCTGCGCGACTACCACGCCAGGCAGCTCACGGTGGCGGTGGGCGAGTCCGTCGAAGCGCTCGAGCGCCTGGGCGACTGGGTGCTCTGCCGAAACGCCGCCGGCGGCGAGGGCTGGGTGCATACCAACTGCCTCGAGCCGGCGGCCTGAGCCGGCCGCGGGTCCGCGGCTCGCGAACCGGTCGCGAGCCGTCCCGAGCAGGCGGCACCGTCGCTGCGCGCCCCTCGGAGTCCACCGCGCCGGGAGCCCGCCACGCCCACGCCAGAGGGAGGCAAGTGGCGTACGCCGGGCAAGGACGCTGCTTTTGCCGCGCCCGGCCTCGTCTGGTACTCTCTCCGCTCCGTATATGAGCATGCCCTGACTCAGAACCCACCGACTTGGGACGCCTGACATGCCACAGCTGCGTATCGTCGTCCTCGTCAAACAGGTCCCGGACACGGCCAACGTGACCGGCGAGGCCATGAAGGAAGACGGCACGATCAACCGGGCGGCGCTGCCGACCGTGTTCAACCCCGAGGACCTCAACGCGCTGGAAGAGG
Organism: Thermoleophilia bacterium; assembly: GCA_041648235.1. GTDB lineage: Bacteria > Actinomycetota > Thermoleophilia > UBA2241 > UBA2241 > CAIXSE01. Next base: position 4,082 of record JBAZPK010000024.1, on the reverse strand, counting down.
CGCTGAAGCTCAAGGACCGCCTCGGCGCTCGAGTGACGGTGGCCACCATGGGCCCGCCGGCCGCCGCACAGGTGCTGCGCGAGTCGCTCTACCGCGGCGCCGACGAAGTAGTGCTCCTCACCGACAAGGCCTTCGCCGGCGCCGACACGCTGGCCACGAGCTACGCACTGTCGCTGGCGGTCCGCAAGCTCGGCGGCGCCGACCTCGTGCTGTGCGGGCGTCAGGCGATCGACGGCGACACCGCCCAGGTGGGGCCGCAGACGGCCGAGAAGCTGGGCTACCCGCAGATCACCTGCGTGAGCCGCATCGACGAGGTGCGGCCGCCGGTCGTCGCGGCCGTCTCGGGCGGCCGCCGAGCCGGCGGCCACGTCACGGCGACGCGCAGCATCGAGGGCGGCTTCGAGACGCTCACCAGTCCCTTGCCCTGCCTGCTCACCGTCACCGGCGAGGCAAACGAGCCACGGCCCCCGAGCGTCAAGCTCGTGATGACGTACAAGAACGCCGCCGCCGAGGCGCTGCCCGACTACGACGACAGCTACCTCGACCCCGAAAGCGACGAGGCCGAGGTGTGCATGCTCGACCGCCACGGCAGGCCCGTGTGCCGCGCCAAGGTGCTGCAGTGGGACCACGTGGCGCTCGAGGCCGACCGCGAGTCACTGGGCCTGCGCGGCTCGCCCACGCGCGTGAAGGAGATCGAGAGCGTAGTGCTGGCACAGAGCGAGGCGCGCATGGTGGAGCCCAGCGAGGCCGGGGTCAACGAGCTCGTGCACGAGCTGATCGAGGAGCACATCCTTGGATAGCCTGGCAGGCGGCGCGAAGACCGCGAGCCGCCACGACGTCTGGGTCGTCGTCGAGCAGCACGATGGCGTGGCGGCCGAGGTCAGCCTCGAGCTGCTCGGCCGCGCCCGCGAGCTGGCCCACCGCCTGGGCGTGGGCGTCGGCGCCGTGCTGGCCGGGGCGGGCGAGGCCGCCAAGGCCCTCGCGCCCGCCCTCGTCGCCCGCGGCGCCGACACCGTCTACCTGGCCGACCACGAGGCGCTCGCCGACTACCTGGCACTGCCCTACGCGCGCCTCGTCGCCGGCCTGATCCGCGCCCACACCCCGCAGATCGTCCTCTACGGCGCCACCACCACCGGCCGCGACCTCGCGCCGCGCGTGGCCAGCGCCCTCCGCACGGGCCTCACCGCCGACTGTACGGACCTACGGATCGGCGACCACAGCATGAAGGACATGGAGTACACCGACCTGCTATACCAGGTGCGCCCCGCCTTCGGCGGCAACATCATCGCGACGATCATCAGCCCCGAGCATCGGCCGCAGATGGCCACCGTCCGCGAGGGCGTGATGGTGATGCCGGCCGCCGACCCGGAGCGGAGCGGCGAAGTCGTGACGGTGGACTTCGCACCCGACCCCGCCGACCTCGCCGTGCGCCTCGTGCGCCGCGTGCAAGAGGAGAAGCGCGTCGACCTCAAGGGCGCCCGCGTCGTGGTCTCCGGCGGCGTCGGCGTCGGCTCGCGCGAGGGCTTCGCCCTCGTCGAAGAGCTGGCCCGCACGCTCGGCGGCGTGGTCGGCGCCAGCCGCGCCGCCGTGGACGCGGGCTGGGTCGCCCACGATCACCAGGTGGGCCAGACGGGGACCACCGTGCGGCCCAAGCTCTACATCGCCTGCGGCATCAGTGGCAGCGTCCAGCACCGCGCCGGCATGGACCAGAGCGCCCGCATCCTGGCCATCAACAGCGACCCCGGCGCACCCATCTTCAGCGTCGCCCACTACGGCATCGTCGGCGACCTCCACAAGGTCATCCCGTTGCTGATCAGGGCCTACCGGACCAAGGGTGCGGCCGGCGACGGGGCCGCCGCGCCCGGAGGCGCGTCATGAGCAACTTCTTCAGCGACAACCCGGACCTCCAGGCGACAGTGCGTCATCTCGATCTGACGCACGTCGTGCGCCTGCGCGAGGACGACTACGCGCAGGCGCGCGATTTCGCCTATGCCCCCAAGGACTTCGAGGACGCGCTCGATTCGTACGAGCGCGCCCTGGGGATCGTCGGTGAGATCGCCGCCGAGTACGTCGAGCCGAGGGCCGAGGGCGTGGACCGCGCCGGCAGCGAGCTGGTCGACGGCGAGGTGTGCTACGCGCCCGGCATCGCCCAGAGCCTCGAGCGCCTCAAGCAGGCCGACCTCATGGGCATCACGCTGCCGCGCCGGTACGGCGGCCTCAACTTCCCCATCTCCATCAGCGTGCTGATCGTCGAGATGGTGAGCCGCGCCGACCCGGCGCTGATGAACATCTTCGGCCTGCAGGACATCGCCGAGACGGTCAACAAGTTCGCCAGCGCGGAGATGAAGGCCGCCTACCTGCCGCGCTTCGCCAGCGGCGAGGTCACGGCCAGCATGGCGCTCACCGAGCCAGAGGCCGGCAGCGACCTGCAGAACGTGCAGCTCAAGGCGACCGAGCAGGCCGACGGCACCTGGCGCCTGAACGGCGTGAAGCGCTTCATCACCAACGGCTGCGGGCAGCTCAGCCTCGTGCTGGCGCGGTCCGAAGAGGGCACCACCGACGCTCGCGGCCTGAGCATGTTCCTCTATGAGCGCGACGAGCACATGCGCATCCGGCGCCTCGAGGACAAGCTCGGGATCCACGGCTCGCCCACCTGCGAGCTGCAGTTCGACGACGCGCCGGCGCTGCTCGTCGGCGAGCGCCGGCGCGGCCTCACCACCTATGTGATGAGCCTCATGAACGGCGCCCGCCTCGCCATCGCCGCGCAGGCGCAGGGCATCGCCGAGGCGGCCTACCGCGCGGCGGCCAAGTACGCCGACGAGCGCGTGCAGTTCGGCGCCCCCATCGCCGAGCTCACGGCCGTCAAGGGCATGCTGGCCGACATGAAGGTGAGCATCGAGGCGGCGCGCGCCCTGCTCTACGAAACGGCGCTCGTCGTCGACATGAAGGAGGTGCTCGAGCACCGCCTCGGGCAGCTCACCGGCGAGGGCGCCCCGGCGGAGGCCGCCGACGAGCTCAAGGCGCGGCGCGCCGAGCTCAAGAAGTACACCCGCCTCGCCGCCCTCTTCACGCCGCTGGCCAAGGCCTGCTGCACGGAGATGGCCAACACGGTGGCCTACGACTCCCTGCAGATCCACGGCGGCTCGGGCTACATGCGCGACTTCGCCGTGGAGCGGCACGCCCGCGACGCGCGCATCACCAACATCTACGAGGGCACCACGCAGCTGCAGGTGGTGGCCGCGATCGGCGGCGTGCTCGGCGGCACCCTGGCCGAGCGCCTGGGAGAGTACGACGCGGAGGACTTCGCGGCGACTCCGGAGCTGCTGGGGCGCGTGCGGCACGCCCGCGCGCGCCTGGCCGAGGCGGTCGCCCGCGTGCGCGAGCTGGACGACGTCCGCTACCGCGACTTCCACGCCCGCCGGCTGGTGGAGATGGCCATCGACGTGGCCTGCGGCTACCTGATGCTGCGCGCGGCGCAGCACAACGCGCGCAAGCTGCTGGCGGCGCAGTACTTCGTCGACGCCATGGCGGCGCGCGTGGAGGGCGCCGCGCACATGGTGCTGGCCGGCGACCCGGCGGCGCTCGACGCGCTCGCGGCCGTCGGCCGCGACGAGCGCGACGCGTAGCCGCTCGCCCTCTTAGAGCCGTACGTCTCCACGCGGTCCTTGCCGGCGCGCTTGGCCTTGTAGAGCGCCGCATCGGCGTCGGCGACCAGGTCCTCCGGCGAGTCGGTGCCGTGCGGGAAGGCGGCCACGCCGATGCTCACCGTGAGGCGCATGCGCCGCGCTCCGTCGCCGCTCACGAACCGGTGCCCGGCGACGCGGCGGCGGATGCGCTCCGCCACCTGAACGGCCCCGTCGAGGTGGCCTGGAGGGGGCGCTTCCTCGTCATCGTCTCCGTCGGCGACGGCGTCCCTTTCCGGCCGCGGCCGCTGGCTCGTGCCACTCAGCTTCGGGGTGTTGGGCAGGATCACGGCGAACTCCTCCCCCCCGTACCTGGCCACGACGTCGAGCCTCCGGCGCAGCTCTGAGCCGAGCATCTCCGCGAGCTCGCGCAGCACGGCGTCGCCGGCCACATGCCCG
>JBAZPK010000023.1:0-21013 GCA_041648235.1 Thermoleophilia bacterium | reverse complement strand
CCGTAGTGGTCGAGGCCGATGACCTCGCCCTCGTCGCCCACCCAGCGCTCCCAGCCGAGCGTGACGCCCGCCTCGACCGCCAGCCGGCGGCGGCAGGCGGGCGGCAGGACGCTCTCCCGGTAGGCGGCGCCCTGGCGGGCGAAGAGCTGCCAGGAGGCCATATTGACGACGCGCGAGCGCACGCCCTCGGCGGTGAGCCGCTCGTGGGCGGAGAGCACCGGTGCGACCTCGCTCCCGCTGCCGATGAGGATCACGTCGGGGGCGGCGTCCCCGGCGGAGTCGGCGAGCACGTAGGCGCCCTTGACGATGTTGCCGGCGGGCGCGTACGTGCCGCGGTCGATGGTCGGCAGGTTCTGGCGCGTGAGCATCAGCGCTACGGGGCCGTCGCCGTACTGCAGGGCGAATTTCCACGCCTCGACCGTCTCGTTGGCGTCGGCCGGGCGCAGGTCGATCCAGTTCGGCGTCGCGCGCAGGATGGCGAGGTGCTCGACCGGCTGGTGGGTGGGACCGTCCTCACCGACGCCGATGCTGTCGTGCGTCAGTACGTAGGTCACGGGCTGGCCCATGATGCTCGCGAGGCGCATCGCGGGGCGCATGTAGTCGACGAAGACGAAGAAGGTGGCTACGTAGGGGCGCACGCCGCCGTGGAGGGCGAGCCCGCTGCCGATGGAGGCCATGGCGTGCTCGCGCACTCCGAAGTGGAAGTTGCGCCCCGCCGGCGTGGCCGCCTGCTGATCGGGGACGTCGTTGATCCAGGTGTTATTGGAGGGCGCCAGGTCGGCAGAGCCGCCGATCAGGGTCGGCAGGTGCGGCGCCAGGGCGTTGATGGCCTTGCCGGAGGCGGACCGCGTCGCCACGGCGCCGTCGGCGGGGTCGAAGACGGGCAGGTCCGCGTCCCAGCCGGCCGGCAGCTCTCGGCTCCAGGCAGAATCCCAGGAGGCCGCCCGCGAGGCGTCGGCAGTGCGCCAGGCGGCGAAGCGTTCGCTCCACCCCTTGTGCGCGGCGGCCCCGCGCGCCGCGGCCTCCTCGTAGAAGGCTTTCACGTCGTCAGCGACAAAGAACGTCGGCTCGAGCGGCCAGCCGCAGGTCTCCTTGGTCAGCTTGACCTCGTCGTCGCCGAGCGGCGCGCCATGCGCGCCGGCGGTGTCCTGCTTGTTCGGCGAACCGCAGCCGATGTGGGTGCGCACGGCGATAAAGGACGGCTTGCCCGCCTCGGCCTTCGCCGCCGCGATCGCCGCGTCGACGGCCTCGACGTCGTTGCCGTCGGCGAGCTTCTGCCCGTGCCACCCGTAGGCCGCGTAACGCGCCGTGACGTCCTCCGTGAAGGCGAGGTCGGTGGGGCCGTCGATGGTGATGTGGTTGTCATCGTAGATGACGATGAGCTTGCCCAGCTGCTGGTGCCCGGCGAACGAGGCGGCCTCACTGGCGATGCCCTCCATCATGTCGCCGTCGCCGGCGAGGACGTAGGTGAAGTGGTCCATGACGCGCGGACCGTCGCCGTTGAACGTCGCCCCCAGGAAGCGCTCGGCGACGGCCATGCCGACGGCATTGGCCAGGCCTTGGCCGAGAGGCCCGGTCGTCGTCTCGACGCCGGCGGTGTGCCCGTGCTCCGGGTGGCCGGGGGTCCTGCTCTGCCACTGGCGGAAGGCACGCAGGTCATCGAGGCTGAGGTCGTAGCCGGTGAGGTGGAGGAGCGAGTAGAGCAGCATGCTGGCGTGGCCGGCGGAGAGCACGAACCGGTCACGGTCCGGCCAAGCCGGGTCGGCCGGGTCGAAGCGCAGGTGGCGCGTGAACAGCGTGTGCGCCACGGCCGCGGCGCCCATGGGCATGCCCGGGTGGCCGGACTTGGCTTTCTGCACGCCGTCGACGGCGAGAAAGCGGATGGTCTCGATGCAGCGCTCTTCGAGGGTCTGTGCGCTCGCCTCAGGGCTCACGTGCGTCCTTTCGTTCGGGATGTCGGCAGATCGAGCAGGTGGATGCCTCGGTCTACTTGGATCGAGAGCAGAAACCCATCAGCCCCCGCCTTCCCCGGCGAGGGGAAGGCGGGGGCTGCGGACGGGCGTCATGTGTACGCCGGACTTCTCAGAAGTACTCCCGCACGAACGTCACGAAGCGTTCGCACTCCGCGGGGGTGCCGGGAGTGACGCGGAAATACCCCTCCTTGCCGTTGATCGGCTTGATGGTCTTGAGGAAGAGCTTCTGCATGTCCGCGCCCGCCTGCACGATCTCGGCGCTGGTCTTGCCGCTCGCCGAGGCGTCGATGAGCATGTAGTTGCCGTGGGGCGGGTACGGCTTGAGGCCCTTGGCTGCGAGCTCCTTGACGAACGTGGCCATCCACTCGTTGTTGTAGGCGACCTTCTCCTTGACTTCCCCGGTGTCGAGGATGGCCTCGGCGGCGGCGATCGCCATCAGGCTGAGGTTCCAGGGCAGGTACATGAGATTGAAGGCGTCGACGACCTCAGGAGAGCCGACCACGTAGCCGAAGCGGACGCCGGCCAGGCCGAAGGCTTTCGAGAACGTGTGCGAGAGGAACACGTGCGGATACTTCTTGACGAAGTCGACCTTCGCCTCGACGTCCGGGTGGTAGTCGAGGTAGGCCTCGTCGATGCACAGGGGGATGCCGAGCTCGGCGAATCTCGTGAGGTCGGCGTCGTCGATGAAGATGCCCGTCGGGTTGTTGGGGTTGATGATGAGGATCAGCTTGGTCTTCTCGTTGACGGCCGCGAGCATGCCCTCGACGTCATACTGCAGGTCCTCATCGCGCAGGGGGACCTGCACGGTCTTGGCGTTGCAGAGGCCGGCGCGCGAAGGGAACATCTCGAACGTCGGGTTAGAGCACAGGAACTCATCGCCCGGCTGCAGGAAGATGCGCATCATCGCGTCGATGGTCTCGGAGGAGCCGTTGGCGAGGGCGATGTTCTCCGCCGACACGCCGTGGAGCTTGGCGAGCTTTTCGCGCAAGCGATAGGCGCGGTCCGGGTACCGGTTACCCTTTTTCGCCATGTCGGTGACCGCCGCGACGACCGCGTCCGACGGCGGCACCGGGTTCTCGTTCAGCATCATGCGGCCCATCTCGGGCTGCGCCCAGGCCTTGTCGAGGATGCCGGTGTTGTACTCGGGAGCCGTCCACACGTACGGGTTGATCCTGTCTTTGATGTCCGTCATACCCCTTGTCCTTTCGTCTGTCAGGTGCCCGTCGAGGGGATGCTCAGTCGGCGCGGCAGCGGCCCTCGAGGCAGCTGCCCGCGAACGCGACCATCTCGTTGGTGGCCTTCGAGAAGGCCTCCGCGGTCTTCATGAGCGCCGGGTGCGCGTTGTACTCGTCCCGGGTGTAGCCGTTCTCCTCGTAGGCGCGCTCGAAGTAGGGGATCCGCAGGAGCTTGTCCATGACTTCCTTGGGCGGATCGACGTCGATGCGGCCTTCCTCGAACTTGATGTCCGCAGCGTTCGGGAAGTTGATGACTTCGTCGATGAGGGACGGCGGGCAGGTGACGATGACGCTGGCCCCGGCCTTCTCCTCGAGGTGCCAGATGCGCTGCTTGCCGTCGACGGTGGGGCCGAGGCGGAGTGAGCAGGACAGCATCTTGCTGTGGTAGCCCCCGTCTCTGACGAGGCGGTACGCCTTCTTGAAGATCGCCAGCTCGGCCAGGCGGACGTCACCCTCGGTGAGCTCGATCCCCTTCTCGGCGCCGGCTTCGCGCAGGCCGCCGAGGTCGCCGTAGCGCGCCTCCATGTGCGTGATGACCGAGCGCCAGTTCGACAGGTCGACGCCGTTGGCCTTGGCCTTCTCGAGGCCGCGGTTCACGGACTTCGCGCAGTCCATGAGCTGCGGCAGGACGAAGGTGAGGGTGTTGTTCGTGGCGATGCCGCGGGAGGTGAGCTCCTCGATGACGCCGTAGCCTTCGGCGGTGCCGGGCACCTTGACCATCACGTTGGGATTGATGGCGTGGATCTCGAGGGCCTGTGCCAGCATGGCATCGGCGTCGAACGCGCTCCGCGGGTCGACCTGGCCGGAGAGGAAGCCCTCCTTGTGGCCCGACGCCTCGTAGAGCGGCAGGAACATGTCGGAGCCGCGCTTGACGACCTCCTTGTACAGCACCCAGAAGAGGCCCTCGGTATCGAGCCCGTCGTTCTCCGCGAGGATCTCCTTGGCGACCTCCTGCCAGTACGGCGGGTCGTCCTTGAAGGCCGCCAGCGAGAGGGGCGGGTTGGTGGTCACGCCGCGGAACAGCTGGTCGGAAGGGTCGGCCGTGTCGTACATGCGCGCGAACTGGCGCTTCAGGACCTCCTGGTCCCCGGCGTCGGCCTTGGCGAGCATCTTCTCGCACCAGTTGCCGAAGATGACCGGCGAGGAATCCCACCAGATCTCCATGCCGGGGCTGACGGCGACGAGCTCTTCCAACAGATTGCGTTCCTGCATGATTCCCCCTAGGTGACGGATTGCACGGATATGGCGGTGCGAGTGGAGGGCGGAGCCAAGCCGCCAAGCGGACCCTGGTCGGCGACCCCTCCCCACAAAAGAACACACGCAAGCACTGACACGAACAGATTCGCTCCTTTAGTGTCTGTTCGCATGTTAGTTCAGGTTCATCGATGTGTCTAGCGCTCAGACCACGCCGTGTGCCCGCCGGCGCGCCCTCGGGCCCGCGGAAGGCCGCGGGAAGCGGGCAAGGAGGTGCGGGCCGCAGCCGGGAAGACCCCGCGCGGAGCACGAGAAAGGCGCGGCGGGCAGAGCCCGCCGCGCCTTTTCGTGACTCGCTTGACGCGACTTCAGATGCTGAGGTCGCGCTCGATCTCGGCGAGCTCTTCGGCGGTACCCTGGACCTTCGGGCCCTTGAACCATTTGCGGGCCGAGACTGCGTACCAGAGGCCGGCCCCGCCGACGACGGCGGCCACCGCGATGGGTGCGTAGTTGAAGCTGAGCGTGGTGACCGGGCTGTACTGCGGGAGCATGAGCAGGATGACGATGAAGACCACCCAGACGATGGCGACCCAGTTGATGATGGGCCCCCACGTGCGGCTGAGCTTCCAGGGTCCCTCGATGAACGCCCCCGGATTGATGCGGCGCAGGAAGACCGGCGTGAGGTAGGAGATGTAGAGGCCGATGACCGCGATCGAGGTCACGGCGGCATAGGCGGTGACGTTGTAGAGGTACGGCAGCGCCAGGATGAACGCCCCGACGGCTCCGAGCCAGGCCGTACGCACGGGGACGCGCTGGCCCTTGCTGACGTGGTGCCAGAAGTTGGAGAACGGCATCGCCCCGTCGCGTGAGAACGCGTAGACCATGCGCGAGTTGGCGGTGATCGACGACATGCCGCAGAAGAACTGCGCCACGATGACGACCAGGATCAGCAGCAGGCCCACGGTGCGGCCGGCAGCGTACTCGAAGATGGTCGCCCAGGGCACGAGGTCGGTCGCGATGCTGTCGTAGCCCGTGTACTCGACTCCGCCGATGGTGACCGGGAAGGTGTGCGGGATCGCGTAGCTGACGGCGATCAGGAGGATGAAGCCGGCGACCATGGAGATCCAGATGGAGTTGACGATGCCCTTCGGGGCGGAGATCCGCGCTTGGACCGTCTCCTCGGACACATGGGCCGAAGCATCGTAGCCGGTGAACGTGTACTGCGCGTTCAACAGGCCGATGGCCATGACGTACAGAGGGATGGTGAAGCCCGAGAGCCCCTCGAACGCCTTCCACCCCTCGCTCCCGAACAGGAATCCGATGGACTGGTGGCTCCCCGACTCGGGCGCCCAGAAGAGGAGGACGAAGATGATCGCCACGCCGACGAGGTGCCAGTACACCGAGACGTCGTTGAGGAGCGCCACCAGGCGCACGCTGAACGTGTTCAGCAGGCCCTGGACGAAGAGGACGACGGCGAGGATGCCGATCGTGTACCCGGCGTCCAGCCAGTAGGCGTTGCCGGTCCAGATGGCGAGGAAGGCCGAGATCGAGAAGGCGCAGCCGAAGCTGATGCCGGCGGTGACCGCGACCTGCCCCAGCAGGTTGAACCAGCCGGTGAACCAGGACCAGATGGGGCCGCTCTTGCCCGGCGCCAGCTTGGCCGACCAGTAGTAGAGACCGCCGGCGGTCGGGAAGGCCGAGCAGATCTCGCCCAGCGACATGCCGGCGAAGATCACCAGGGTGCCGACGAGCAGCCAGCCCCAGAGCATGACCGGCGGGCCGCCGTGCAGGAGGCCGTAGCCGTACAGGGTGAGGCAGCCCGAGAGGATGGAGATGATCGTGAAGGAGACCGCGAAGTTGGAGAACTTGCTCATCCTGCGGTCGAGCTCCTGCGCGTAGCCCATCGCGTGGAGATCTTTGGTGTCCTGGTCGAGGTGTTGACCCGCTGGTGTTGCGGAACCCTGTTCAGCCACGATGCCCCCCTGTTTGCCTGCATGCCTATTATACAAACACGTTGCTCGCCATTTAGTACGAGGCGAGCGGCCGCTGTCAAGGAGTCCGCCGCCGGCCGGGCGGCCCGCGGCTCCTCCGGACCGCCGCGGGCTGCCGTCACACGGTCTCGAGCCAGGCCTCGTAGTCCGGGTGGGCCGCGTTGCGCTGCAGGCGCCGGATGCGGTCCATCCCGTAGTCGAAGAAGTCGAAGTCGAGCCGCGAGAGGGTCGCCTGGATCATCGCCCAGATGCTCCACCAGAGGTCGGCGACGATCTTGTGCAGCTGCATCCGGCTGTAGCGGTGCTCGTCCGGCGCGCCGCAGTAGAGGGTGAGGATGCGCTTCTCCTCGGCCTCGCTAAGGGGCGTCTCGACGCAGAAGTCGCCGAGGTCGAAGTACGGGTCGGCCATGCCGCCGTACTCCCAGTCGATGACCCACATCTTGCCGTCGCTCCCGAGGATGAAGTTCTCGCTGAGCAGGTCGTTGTGGCAGGCGGTGAAGGCGGGCTCGTCCCGCTTCATGGCCGCCTCGATGCGCCGGCCCTGCTCGAGCATCCAGCCGGTCTCCTCCGGCCGCGGCGCCTTGACCTCCTGCGCCATGCGCAGGTAGTCGCGGATCATGTCGAAGACGTGGATCCGGTTGGCGAAGGCGGCCTTTTCGTGGTAGGTGCGCAGCGCGGCGACGATCTTCTCGATGCGCTCAGGGTGGCCGGCGATCGACTCGGGATGCAGGGTCTCGCCCTCGATGAACGGGACCACCGTGCAGTCGCCCGGCTGGATCACGTGCAGCAGCGGCGGGGTGACTCCCGCGGCCGCCGCCGCGCGGTGGTTGCCGAGCTCGCGCGTGCGGTCGATGAAGTTCTCGGTACCCTCGCCCGGGATGCGCAGGACGAACCGCCCGGCCCCCGGCGTGCCCGGCTCCCCGGCGACGGTGACGAGGTAGTTGCGGTTGGTGATGCCGCCGCCCAGCACCTCGTAGCGGACGTCCTTGCCGCGCCACTCGTCGACCCTCGCGATCACGTCCGCGGCATTGATCGGCTCTGCCATGCCTGTCCCTTCGTTCGGTGGCTACGGGGTCGCGGCCGGGGTCCCTCGCGTTCCCGAAGGGGGGAGGCGCGAGGGATCCCGGCCGCGTCAGCGGTGCGTCGCGGTCAGGAGACCGGCACCTCGAGGCCCATGCCGGCGAGCTCGGCGCGGACGTCGTCCATGGCCTTCTGGTACTCGGCGTTCTTGATCCTCTTCGTCTGCGGGTCGTAGACCTCCTGGAAGGTGAGGCCCTTGTCGGGGTCCTTGAGCTTGTCGCCGAACAGCGGGTACAGCTTCTGCGCGATGGGCTCGGCCTGCTCGCGGGTGAGCTTGGCGGCGGCGAGGCCCATCTCAGCGTGGAACTTGTGGTCGTCCGGCACCAGGGAGTCGGACTGCACGGCCATGGCGGGGTGGCCGGAGAACACGTTGCCGCCCGACGTCACGATGGCCAGGAGGTAGCAGGCCATCTCGTAGTGGTACTGCTTGGTGCCGGAGCCGCCGCCCAGGTAGGGGAGGTTGACCATCGGGTAGCCCATGTTGCGGCCGATCGCGGCGTTCGACATCGCGATCGCCCAGATCAGCGGCTTGGTGGACGAGAGGTGCAGCTTGCTGTGCAGCGGCGCGTTGTAGTGGTAGGTGCCGCGGAACACCAGGTTGCCCATGATCATGTACGCGGTCGCGGTGACCGCGACTCCCTCGGCGCCGCCGGCGTAGCCGCCGAACAGGGGGGTCGACGTGGAGCCGATGTTGGCGCTGATGCTGTTGTAGAAGGCGACCTTCTGCAGCGCCTCGTAACCGACGACCATCTCGCTGAGGAAGTCGATCAGGAAGCCGTCGCTGGGGCGCAGGCCGAAGGCCGGGTAGGTGGCGGCGAACATCGAGGCCGGTTGCGACGCCGCCGAGATGCCGTTGATGATCGGCAGGCCGGTGCGGCCCGAGCGGCGGATGCCCTCCCGGGCGAGGCGCACGGTCTTGCAGGCGGCGAGGATCTCCTGGGGCGAGCGCACGCGGGAGTCCTTGCCGCGTAGGTGCAGGATCGACGGCACGCTCACCGAGTCGACGATGCTGATGGAGGCCATCTTCTCGACGGTGTCCATGTACACCTGTTCGTCGGTCGTGTAGATGCCGCCGCCGACGTGCACCCAGGGGCGGTCGTCGGTGGTGTCGGGGCGCCGGCCGTGCATCGTCTTGCGCTCGCGGCCCTCGCCGAACGTGGCACTTCTGGGGCACTGGGCGCTGGCCGTGAGGATCTCCTCGCGCGTGAACTCCATCACGCGGTTGGTCTCCGGGCAGTAGGCACCGGCCTCGGCGATCAGGTCGACGGCCGCCTGGAAGACGCGGTCGGTGAGGTCGTCGTCGCGGTTGACGATGGTCTCTTTGTCCCACTTGATGGCGTGCCGGGCGATCAGCTCGCTGAGCTTGGGGACGTAGCGCTTCATGTAGTAGTCGGTCTCGGAGATCAGCGGGCCGACCTCGGCGCGGTCGAACACCTCGATCAAGTCGATCATCTCGGGCTCCTCACGTGTGGGTTCGGGGGTTCGTCTGAGGACCGGAGCGGCTCAGGCGACCAGCGCGGACGCTTTGACGACGGCCTCGTAGGCGGAGGCCGCCCAGCCGTCGGCGCCGATGCTGTTCGCCCACTCCTCGGTGGTCGCGCCGCCGCCGACCATGACCATGTACTTGTCGCGCGTGCCCTGGTCCTTCAGCGCGTCGATGACGTCTCTCTGGCCGATCAGCGTGGTGGTGAGCAGCGCCGAGATGGCGATGATGTCGGCGTCCACCTCTTTGGCCTTGTCGACGAACTTGAACAGGTCGACGTCGATGCCCAGGTCGTGGACCTCGAACCCGGAGGTCTCGAAGAGCAGCTTGAGGATGTTCTTGCCGATCGAGTGCAGGTCGCCCTTCACCGTGCCGATGACGATCGTGCCCTTCTTGGGGCCGCTGCCGCCGGCCTCCTTGATCTTGGGCTCGAGCACGCCCATCGCCGCCTGGAAGGCGAGTGCGGCCTGCATGAGCTCGGGCAGGAAGATGTCCTCGCACTCGAACTGCTCGCCGATCACCGTGAGGCCCGGGAGCAGGCCCTGGTCGATCGCGGCCTTGGGGTCGATGCCGGCGGCGAGCGCCTTGTCCACGGCGGCGAGGACCGCCTCCTGATCCTGGTCGATGATCGCCTGCTTGAGCTCGGCGAAGATGGCTTCGTTTCCCATGGTGCTTCCTTCTCGTTCGGGGTTGGTATCAGCCGGCCGCCGGGGCGCAGGCCCCGGGCGGCGGGTCTCCTGGGCCGCGCCGGCCGGGCGTGCCGGGCCCGGCGCGTTGCCGTTGCTGAGGAGGGCGGCCTCGTGGCGGGGTGTCGTTCAGCCCGCGACCTCCGCCTCGGCCCAGACCGCGTCGCCGGCGACCAGGCCGGGGAACTCGGCCCGGATGGCCCTGTCGACCTCGGGCGCCCAGACGGCCGCGTTGGGCGCCGAGAGGATGCCGCGGGCCACGGCCCGGGCGCGCTCCTGGGCGTCCGGCCTGCCGGCCGCCTCCCACTGCGCCCGCATGCCGCGATCGGCGACCTTGGGGAAGAGCGCCGTGGTCTTCATGAGCTTCTTGGTGTGGCGCGACCTCATGTAGTCGCCGCCGGGGCCCACCTCGGCGATGACGTCGAGGGCGAGCGCGTCGTCGCTGAGCTCCAGCCCGCGCACGACGCGCTTGTTCATGAGGGCGATCTCGTCGTCGACCACGGCCTTGCCGAAATCGAAGGCCATCAGCGAGCTGAACAGCCCGCCCATGTTGAGCAGCGTGGCCCCGGCCAGCACCGCGCCGAGGGTGTTCATGCCCGTCTCGTAGCCGGACTGAGCGTCGTTGGCGTGGGCGTTGGTGAGGCCGATGTAGCCCCCGGTGGGGACGTTGTAGAAGTGGCCAAGCTGCGCTTGCGCCATGCAGAGCATGCCGGTCTCGATGGCGCCCGGAGCGTATGCGCCGCTGCGCATGTCGGCGACCGTGGGCAGGCTGGCGTAGATCAGCGGCGTGCCCTCGCGCACCATCTGCTGGAACACCGAGATGGCGAGGAACTCGGCGTTGCCCACGACCAGGGTGCCGAGGAGCGTCATGGGCGAGGTGAGGCCGGCGTTCGGGACCACCGTGGTGTAGACGGGCAGGCCGCGCTCCGTGAGGTAGTGCACCGCCTCGGTGGAGCCGACGTCCATGGTGAGCGGCGACACCATCGGGCAGTAGTGGTGGTTGATGACCGGCCGCTCGCGGTACGCGTCGGCGCCCCCGGCGATGAGCTCCCCAAGCCTCAGCACCTGGCGCAGATCGTCCATGTTGGGCGTGTTGCTGCGCACGGGCTTGAGGCAGTTCTTGAGGGCGGGGTAGAAGCGCGAAAGGCTGAACTGGCCCTCCGGGGCGTCGGCGGCGAGGGTCGAGATGGAGAAGATGTCGAAACCCTGGAGCTCGTTGATGAGGTGGGCGATGTTGGCGATGTCGCCCGAGGTGGCGCGGCGCTCGGCGCCGGTGCCCGGGTCGACGACGTTGGGGGCCGAGCTGCCGGTGACCACCACGGGGCCGTCGTCGGGGATCGTGCGGTCGTACCGGGGGTCGCGGCCCCGGAAGGTGAAGCTGGGCGGGCACGCCTTCATGTGCTGCTCGACGACGGCCGCCGGGAACTTCACGAGGCCGCTGGCGTCGACGGTGCAGCCGTGCGCCTTGAAGACGTCGCGCGCCGGGCCATGGTGGGCCAGGATGCCGACGTTCTCCAGCACCCACAGCGAGGCGTCGTGAACGCGTTGGACCTGCTCGGCGGTGAGCAACTCGGCGTACTGCATTGGCATCAGATCCTCCCGGTAGAGTGCCGACTGGCGAGTGGATCGCTCCTGCTGGTGTCCTTGCCCTTCATCGCCGCGCGGCGCGCGAGCACAGCGTTGTCAGCTCGTCGAAGTGCCCCTCGATGAACTCGAGGACCATGGCGTTGTGCTTCAGGTACACGAGGTACTCCTGGACGTTGGGCTCGCGGTCGCCGTAGTAGTCGGCGAGGTCCCAGTTGAGGACGAAGAGGTTACCGTTGGCGATCATGCGCGGCAGCAGGGCGAGCTCGCGGGCCGCGAGCGGCCCGGGGTCGCCCCAGCGCGCCGACTCCTCCTGGTAGGCGGCGAGGAACAGCTCCACCTTGCCGAGCCGCAGCTCGCCTGCGTCGGCGCCCTCCCATGAATCGCAGAAGTAGCTGAGCGCGAGGCCGAGGTCGAAGACCCGGTAATCGAGCTTGCTCCAGTCGAAGTCGAAGAGGCCGACGATGTCGGCTTCGCCCGCGTACTTGAGGTTGCCGGCGTGGTAATCGCAATGCACGGGGATGAACGGCAGGCCGGCGAGCTCGGAGGCGATGGCGCCGCCCCTGGCGATCACTTCCCGGATCTGCGGCAGCTTGGCGAGGAAGTACTCGTCGAACGCGGTCCCCGCCGCCCGCCGCGCGAACGCCTCGAAGGCGGGCGCCAGGGTAGGCACGAGCTCCATGATCGGCGGCTGCTCGCGGCGCAGGGTGCCGGGCTCGAAGTCGCTGCCGCAATGGTGGAACCGGGCCAGCACGCGAGCCGCGCCGGCGTACTCCTTGTCGGTCAGGCGGTTGTTCACCCAGCTGTACCTGTCCTCACCCTCGAGGCAGTCGTAGACGGCGAAGAAGCGCTTGGCGCGCTCGCCGAGGGCCGTCTCCTCGCGGGCCGCGAGCGTCACGCCGGCGCGGTCCGCGTGGACCTTCGCGGCGATGTGGAGCCCGCGCTCCACGACGTGGTTGACGAGCGCGTGCTCGAAGCGCACCTCGTGCTCGCGGATCGCCTTGTTGTACTTCCGGACGAAGAACTTGTGGGCGCCCGCGGCGTCCTCTGTCCAGACCGCGAAGCTCAGGTTCACGAAGCCGCCGAGGATCTGCTCGACGCGCGTCACGCGGCCGAGGTCGTAGTCTCCGTCGATCACTTCCGTGATCTGCTTGCTCAGGAACTCCCACTCGAGGGCGGTGCGCAGGCGCTGGCCGTCGGCCACAAGGCGCTCCGCCGCTTCGAGCAGTCCGTTGGCCTCAGCTGCGTTCATGCCGTCTCTCCTTCGATGGCCGGGCAGGGCGGGAGAGGCTTCGTGAGCTCGGCGCGAAGCCTCGGAGGTAGGATGCCGCGCGTGGGGGGAATCGAGGTCCGCTCCGGCGGCTCACGCGACGACCACCCGTATGCCTCGGCGGCGCATCTCGTCGCGCACGTCGCCGTCGACGCCGTCGTCGACGATGATCGTCTGGATGTCGTCGAGAGGGCAGATGACCGCGTCGCCGACCACGCCGATCTTGCTGTGGTCGGCGAGCACCACGACCTCTCCCCGCGTCTGGCGGAGCATGGCGCGCTCGACGCCGGCGAGCCCGAGGCTGGGCGTCGTGAGGCCCTCCTCGAGGCTGAGGCCGTCGCAGCCGAGGATGAACAGGGGGGCATGGAAGCGGCTCACGATCTCCACCGCCAGAGCGCCCTCGACGGAGTTGGTGTGCGGCCGGTACTGGCCGCCGATCAGGACGACGTCGAGGGACGTGCCGTGGGCGGAGGTCACGACGCCGAGGTTGTGGGTGACGATGCGGGCCTCGACCTGTGGGTCCACGTGCGCGAGCAGCTGGCTGGCCGTGGTGCCGGAGCCGAGGAAGACGGTCTCTCCCTGCTTGATCAGGCGGGCGGCGGCCCTGGAGATGCGCTCCTTCTCCTCCGTGTGGGCGCGCACGTTAAGGACGTACCGCGGCTCCTCCACCATGCGCTGCCGGAGGATGGCGCCGCCGTGCGTACGGGAGAGGATGCCGTCGTTGGCGAGGCGCTCGAGGTCGCGGCGGATGGTCATCTCGGAGACGCCGAGGAGGTCGCTGAGCGACGCCACACGCACCGCCCGCTGCTCCTTGAGAAGCTCGACGATGCGCCCTTGTCGCTCTGCGGGGAACATCTCCTGGATGTCCGGCGCGGTCAAGTAGCCCCCCAAGGCCCGTGTGCTGTCACAAACGATCAGAATCGAACGTCGTTGCGCACATGATAGGTTCACCTCTGCGGATGTCAAGTGTCGGAGTGTGTGCGAGTGCGTGGTAGCTTGGGAGAGCGCGCGTCTCGCCGGGGGGAGGGCGCGCAACGGGCGGCGGACCGTGAGGTCCGCCGCCCGTTGCGGACGGAGCGCGAAGGGCGGCGCGGCGGCTCAGTACTCCGCGTCGGCCGCCTTCACCTTGCCCCTGAACGTGCGGTACATCCAGGCGGTGTAGAGCAGCACCACGGGGACGCCGAGGATGGCCACGATGAGCATCACCTGCAACGTGAGGTGCCCGGAGGCGGCGCTCGTGACGGTGAGGCTGGTCGCGGCCGGCGTGCCGCGCGCGGGGATCATCTCCGGGTAGTTGCCCACGGCGGCGATCCCCGCCAGAGCGATGACCGTGGCGGCGGAGCCGAGGAAGGAGTGGAGCTCGCCACCCTCCCTCATCATCTGCAGGACGGTGTACAGCAGAGCGAGCCCCAGCACGGCGAGGAAGAGCCAGCCGACCGGGCGTTGGAGGACGTTGTCGGCCGCCCGAGGTACCGTGGCGATCGTGGCCGCGGACGTGGCCACGGCGAGCCCCGCGAAGGCCCAGAAGGTCGCCCGCCGGTACCGGAGGGCGCGCGCGTGCAGCGCGCCCTCCGACTTGAGGGCGACCCAGGCCGCGCCGTGCGTGAGGATGAGGGCGAGCCCCGTGGCCGCGACGAGCAGCGCGTACGGGTTGAGGAGTTGCAGGAAGGTCCCGCCGTAGTCGCCCGCGGCGTCGAGGGGCACGCCGCGGATCACGTTGCCGAGCGCGCAGCCGACGAGGACGGACGGCAGGAGGCTGCCCACGAAGAAGGCTCCGTCCCAGACGCGCGCCCAGCTCGCGTCGCTGTGCCGGTACTCGAGCGACACGGCGCGCACGATCAGCCCGAAGAGCACCAGCATGATCGCCAGGTAGAAGCCGCTGAAGGTCATGGCGTAGACCAGCGGGAAGGCGGCGAAGATGGCGCCCGCCCCGGTCACCAGCCAGACCTCGTTGCCGTCCCAGACGGGGCCGATCGAGGCGCGCATGACGCTGCGCTCGGCCTCCGAGTGGGCCAGGAAGGGGTAGAGTACCCCGGCCCCGAGGTCGAAACCGTCGAGTACCACGTAGCCCGCGAGCAGGAAGGCTACGAGGATGAACCAGATGGTCTCGAGAGACATCACGTCACCTCCCCGCGCCGGAGGGGGCGGGCAACGCGCCGGCCTGGTCGGCCTGCAGCATCTCCGCCACGTCGTCCGGGCCCTTGCGGACGATCCCGAGGAAGATCCGCAGCCAGCCGATGAAGAGCACCAGGTAGACGAGCGCGAAGAGGCCGAGGGTGGCCCACACCTCGCCGGCCGACACCACCGGCGAGACGCCGTCGCTGGTGCGCAGAAGCCCCTGGACGATCCACGGCTGGCGGCCCACCTCCGTGGCCGTCCAGCCCATGTTCATGGCGATGATCGGCAGCGGGAAGCAGACCACGAGCAGCCAGAGGAGCCAGCGCGTCTGCTCCAGCCGTTTGAGCACGTGCATCGCGAGCGCGAGCAGCATCACGGCGATGAACACGAACGACAGGGCGATCATCAGATGGTAGCTCTGGAAGGTGATCTGCAGCGGCGGCCGGTCCTCGGGGGGCACGCTGTCGAGGCCGGTGACCTGGCGCGAGGGGCTCAGCCCCAGCAGGAGGCTGAGGCCGCTGGGGATGGCCAGGCCGGTGACCTCGGGATGGCCGTTGTTCTCCCGCACCCAGCCGAAGAGGTACATCGGGGCGTGGTCCCGCGTGTCGTAGAGGGACTCGAAGGCGGCCATCTTGACCGGCTGGTGGGCGGCCACCTCGAGGGCGTGCCAGTGGCCGATGAGCGGCATGGCCGCCGAGGCGACGAGGCCGACCACGAGTGCAGTGACGAGGCTTTGCCGGGCGAAGTGCAGGTGGCGCTTCTTGAGGAGGTACCAGGCGCAGATGCTGGCCACGACGAAGCACCCGGTGATCACGGCGCCGGTGACGGTGTGGACGAAGCGCGGCGCCGTGGAGGGGTTGAGCGCCGCCGCCCAGAAGTCGGTGAGCACGGCCCTGCCGCCCTCGATCCGGTAGCCGGCCGGCGTCTGCTGCCACGAGTTGGCGATGAGGATCCACAGGGCCGAGAGCACAGTGCCGATGAGCACCAGCCAGGAGGCGGCATAGTAGAGGCCGCGCGAGACCTTCTTGCGGCCGAAGAGCAGCACGCCGAGGAAGGTCGATTCGAGGAAGAAGGCGAAGAGGCCCTCGGCGGCGAGCGGCGCACCGAAGATGTCGCCGACGAAGCGCGAATACCCGGCCCAGTTGGCGCCGAAGGCGAACTCCATCGTGAGGCCGGTGGCCACGCCGATCGCGAACGTGGTGGTGAAGAGCTTGATCCAGAAGCTGGAGGCGGCCTTGTCGGCGGGGATGCCGCTCTTGTGATAGCGACGCTCCGCGAAGACCACCATGATCGCGAGGCCGATGCTGATGGGCACGAAGATGAAGTGGTAGCCGATGGTGAACGCGAACTGGATGCGGGACAGCAGCACGGCGTCCATGGGAGTCCGCCACCTCCTCGGCGAGCAGCTGACCCGTGCCGGCGAGACGACCTCGTACCGGCACGGCGCGGGCGAAGCCATTTTCCACGCTGCAACGACGCTACGTCAACGACAGCGGCCCGGCCAGCCTCGGAGGCTCTTTGTATATATGTTATTAAGTCCAGATTAAGCGTCCTGTTCAGGCACGCGTGCCGTGTGTTACCATTCCCCGAGGGCCGGCCCGGATCGCCGGCCGTTTCGCTGTAGGAGGCTGATCCTGTTGTCTGAAGAACTGCTCGAGTGCCAGGAATGTTCCGCACAATGCGAGAAGGTCGTCTACCCGGCGGCCTGCCTCAGCATGAACTGCCGCTTCCTCTACGCGTTCAAGGAGGACGGCGACACGTACTTCGGGTGCATCGAGAAGGTGTTCCCGCACGAGATCGACCTCAAGATGTTCCAGGACATCGAGAGCGGCAAGGGTGGATTCGGCGTCGTCAAGGTCGCCCGCACCCCGCTGCCCCAGTGCTCGGTGGCCGTGCAGAGCTGCTACGCCACCGGCGAGGGCCCGCTCTGCCGTAACATGTACTTCCGGCGCCGCGACCGGCGCGAGGTCCAGACGGTCGAGGACTGATCGGCGCAGGCTGATCGGCATCTTCCGGATCTGCAAGGCGAAACCGCGGCTGTGCCGCGGTTTCGCCGTCTCCGGGGCTGGTATACTCAAAGAGCAGCCACCAAGGCTGCCCATGGGGGCGAACAGGTCTCGACATGGGCTGTACCGGGGTGGGAGCAGCAGGCCGAGGTCCGGTGGCCTCGTTAAACTGCCGGAACCATATACTTGCCGAGAATAAGACTCTCGCACTCGCCGCCTAACTAGTTAGGTAGCGCATCGCGCCCAGCTCGCCCATGGCCGGGATCCGCGGTGTCATCAAGTGGGCTGGGGTGCGGTCGCGCTGCTCCGAGCGAGCGCACCCGAGACTGATCGGAGCTGGCAGACGGCACCCGGCCGACGCGGGGGCCGCGAGCGAGATCAATGCGCCGGCTATGCCTGTAGAGACTCCGCCAAGGCGTCCGTGGACGCGGGTTCGATTCCCGCCGCCTCCACCACTCTTCTTCTCCGGCGGGCCGGGCGCCGGCGGGCGCATGCGTCCGCGAGCCTGCGGGCTCCCGAGGGTGCACTATACTGCGGCTCGTGGATCACCCGGCCGACACCTCCGCTTCGCCGGCGACCGCCGGCGCCGCGCCGCCCGGCGCTCACCGCCTGGCGCACGTCCTCGACGCGCTGCCGCTCAGCATCGCGCTCGCTCTGGTGTTCACCGCCGCCGGCCTCGTCGAGCTCCTGACCCGGGGCCGGGTGCCCGCCGCCCACCGGGCCGACGACGGCGCGCTCATCGTCCTCACCGTGGCCAGCGCCCTGGCGCTGGCCCTCCTCTGGTGGTCACCGCTCGCCGGCCTCGGAGTCTCGCTCGGCCTCCTCATCGCCCAGTCGGTCAGCGGGTACGAGTTCACCGGGGCGGCGCTCTGGGCCGTGGGAGCCGCGTCGTTCGCCACCGTGGCCTTCGACCGCTGGCGCCGGGCCCTGACCGCCGGGTTCCTGGTGAGCGCCGGCCTGGTCGTCGTCCTGCTCACGACCCCGGGGGTCAGCTGGGCCAGCGCGCTCAGCACCTGGGCGTCGCTGTCGGTGATCTGGGTGGTCGCCGTGGTGATCCGCGTGTACCGGGCGAGCATCGAGCGCGCCGAGCGCCGGGCGGCGCTCTTTGCCGCCGACCGCGAGGCGCGCGCCCGCGAGGCCGTGGCCGAAGAGCGCGCGCGGCTGGCGCGCGAGCTGCACGACAGCGTGGGGCACGCCCTCAACGTGGTGGTGCTCCACGCGGGCGCCGCCCAGCGCGTGCTGGACAGCAAGCCGCAACTCGCGCGCGAGGCGCTCGATTCCATCGAGACCGCCGGCCGCCAGGCCCTCGGCGACATCGAGCGCATGCTCGGCATCCTGAGGGCGCCGGACGAGGAGGTGTGCTGCGACGTCACTCCCGGTCTGGGGCAGATCGGGGTGCTGTGCGAGCAGGTGCGCGAGGCGGGCCTGCCGGTGACGTTCAGCGTGGAGGGCGAGGCGCGGACTCTGCCGGCGAGCCTCGACCTCACCGCCTACCGCATCGTGCAGGAGGCGCTCACCAATACGCTCAAACACGCCGGCAAGACGCAGGCGGCGGTGACCGTGAGCTACGAGCCTGATGCGCTGGCGCTCGAGGTGCTGGACGGCGGCCGCGGCGCCGGGGCCGGCTCGGCCGGCGGAGGCCGCGGCCTGCCCGGCATGCGCGAGCGCGTGGCGACGTTCAGAGGGGTGCTGGAGGCGGGCCCGCGGGCGGAGGGCGGCTTCGCCGTCCGCGCCCGCCTGCCACTCGATACGGAGGGGACATGACCATCAGGGTGGTGTTGGCCGACGACGAGCAGCTCGTACGCTCCGGCCTCAGGTTGATCCTTCAGACAGAGGACGACATCGAAGTGGTGGGGGAGGCCGGCGACGGCGCCGAGGCGGTGGTGCTCACCCGCCGCCTCGACCCCGCCGTCGTGCTCATGGACGTGCAGATGCCGGTCATGAACGGCATCGAGGCGACGCGTGAGATCGTCGCCCTGGGGCGCTCCGAGAGCTCGCGGGTGCTCATTCTCACCACCTTCGACCTCGACGAGTACGTGTACGAGGGTTTCAAGGCGGGGGCCAGCGGCTTCCTGCTCAAGCGTACGCCGGCCGAGGACCTGGTGGCCGGGGTACGCGTGGTGGCCGCCGGCGACGGGATGATTGCGCCCTCGGTGACCACGCGCCTCATCGCCACCTTCCGGGCGCGCGAGGAGCGCGTGACGGCGCCGCGCGACGCCCGGGTGCTCGACGACCTCACGGAGCGCGAGCGCGAGGTCCTGGTACTGGTGGCTCGCGGCATGACCAACGGCGATATCGCCGCGCACCTCTTCCTCAGCGAGGGCACGGTGAAGACCCACGTGAAGCGCATCTTCGCCAAGCTGGGGCTGCACGACCGCACCCAGGCCGTGATCCTCGCCTACGAGGTGGGGCTCGTGCGGCCCGGGGAGGCCGCCGCCGACTGACGGCCGGCGGCCGCGGCGGCTCGCGCTCCCGCCGACCGGCGGGGGCGGCGGCGTACCCCTGCGGGGGTACGGGGGCCGCCGCAGGAATCCCCCTCTCGACCACCGCAGGTTCCCGCTCCGGGGTGACGACGCCCGGCCGCGCTCCGGCTAGGCTTGCCGTGCAAGCTGAGGTCGATGACCTGGAGGTGCGCAGATGAGCGATTCACGGCTCGGCCGGTTCTTCGGGGTCGCCGCACGCTCCCAGACCTGGCTCAACGTGCTCTTCCAGTGGCTGGCGTTCCCGCTGGGGCTCTTCTACTTCGTCTTCCTGTCGGTGGGGCTCTCACTCGGCCTCGGGCTGACCATCATCTGGGTGGGGATCCCGATCCTCCTGATCGTCGCCGGCGCGTGGTGGCTCTTCGGGGCGTTCGAGCGTCTTCAGGCGCGGTACCTGCTGGGCGCGGACGTGCCCGGCGCGCCGCGCTCCTGGGAGCGGGTCGACGGCGTGTGGGCCAAGCTCAAAGCTCATTTCGGCAACGGGGCGACGTGGAAGGACCTCGTCTACCTGTTCGCCAAGCTGCCGCTGGGCATCGTCGCGACGACGCTGCTCGGGACGGTGGGCGCCGTGGTGGTCTGGTGCTTCGCGCTGCCGGTAGCGGCCATCGGCCACTTCGACATCGTGACGACGTCCGCGGGCGGGTGGCAGCCGCCGCTGTGGCTCGGCGCTCTGGGCGCCCCAGCCGGCGTGATCGCCTTCTTCGCCGGCCTCCACCTGTTGAACGCCTGGGGCTGGGTCTGCCGCTGGTGGGCCCTGGCCCTGTTTGCGGGGCCGCGGGCAGCTGTGCCGCCCGCGGCCGGCGTCGTGCGGACCGAAGAGAACGCCGCGACTCCTGAGGCGCCGGTGTTGCCGGCCGCGCGTCAGGTGCCGGGGCCGCAGTGACCCGTGTGGTCGAGGAGGTGTGGACGTGATGAAGACTGAACGGCTGCCGCGGGTCCTGGCCGCCGCCGCGGCCCTGATCGCTCTGGCCCTGGCGCTGGTCGCGCTGGGCATGGCCATGACGGGGCCGGCCGGGGCCGCGAGCCCGTCGCCCCAGGAGACGCGCCCGGCCTCCGGGCAGGCGCAGGTGCGGGTCGGGTCCGCTGACGGCATCGTGCGCTTCAGGGAGCCGGTCGACATCGGGCCGGCCGAACGAGTCGCCAACGTCGTCTCGTTCGGCGGCGACGTGACCGTGGCCGGCACCGTGGACGAGGCCGTGGTGGTCTTCGGCGCCGACGTGCACCTGCTGCCCACGGCCGTCGTCGGCGCGAACATGAACGCCGGGGACGCCAGCCTCGTGCTCTTCGGCGGCACGCTCACCCGCGACCCCGGGGCGCAGGTCGTCGGCGACGTGCAGCGCTTCGACGGCGCCCGCTGGGGTGAGGCTGCGAACTGGGCGACGCGGCACACGTTCATCGACCCGTGGTGGGGCTTCACCTTCATGGGCTGGGTGGTGCAGACGGCCTTCTTCCTCGTGTTGGCGCTCGTGGCGGCGGCCCTGATGCCCCGGCAACTGCTCGCGGTGCAGCGCCATCTGGCGTTGAAGCCGGCGCCGTCCCTGGGCTGGGGGGCTCTCACCTTCTTCATCGTGGCGCCGGCGCTGCTCGTGGTGCTGGTGATCAGCATCGTCGGGCTGCTCCTCGTGCTGCCGTACGTCCTCGTGCTGCTGCTCGCCTACTTCTTCGTCACCACGTCGGTGGCGGCGTTCGTGGCGCGGCGCGCCCTGGGCGGCAGCGCCCAGCACGACAACCTCATGCTCGCCACCACGCTTGGCGTGCTCGGCACGACCGTCGTCTCGCGCATCCCGGTGGTCGGCTCGCTGGTGATCCTCGTGATGATCGTCTTCGGCACGGGTGCCGCGGCGCTGGCGATCGTCGAGTGGCGCCGGGGCCGCAGGCTGGCGCCGGCGCCGGCCGGAGCCCCCGCGGCCGTC
>JBAZPK010000022.1:0-21157 GCA_041648235.1 Thermoleophilia bacterium | reverse complement strand
GCCCGGCTCACCGCCGCGGCGGCGCCGGTCGGCACCCGCGCCTCGGCGGCGGCGCGCACGATCTCGCGTACGTGTGTCTCCGCCATCGTCCCGGGGTTGATGCGGATCCCGGCCGCCCCAGCGTCGATGGCCGCCAGGGCCAGGCGCCAGTCGTAGTGGATGTCGGCGATGATCGGCGCCGGGGCCGCGCGCACGACGTGCGCGAATCCCGGCGCCTCGGCGGCCGTCGGCAGGCTCACGCGCACCAGCTCGCACCCGGCCGCCACGAGGGCCCGCACCTGGGCCAGGGTCGCCGCCGCGTCGCCGGTGCGCGTGCAGGTCATCGACTGCACGGCCACCGGCGCGCCGCCGCCGATCGCCACGGGGCCCACCAGAAGGCGCCGGACGCTAGCCACGAAGGCCCTCGCCGGGCGAAGCCGCCCCCCACTCTTGCCGCCCGTACCAGACCCATGTCTCGGCGAGGCCGGCGGCGAAGCCGCTCGCGGCCTCCCAGCCCAGCACCCAGCGGGCGCGGCCCGTGTCGGCGCGCATGTGCCGGATGTCGCCCTCCCGCGCCGCCTCACGGCGGCGTTCGATGCCCGAGCCGGCCAGACGCTCCAGAGCGCTCAGGAGCGCGAGAAGGCTCGTCTGGGTACCCGAACCCGTGTTGAGGACGGCGACGCCCGTGAGCGGCCGCTCAACGGCCCTCACGAGGGCCTCCACCACGTCGCCGACGTAGACGAAGTCGCGCGTCTGCTCGCCGTCGCCGTGGACCGTGACCGCCTCACCCGAGGCGGCCGCCGCCATGAAACGGCTGATCACGCCCGAGTACTCCGAGCCGGGGTCCTGGCGCGGCCCGTACACGTTGAAGAAGCGCAGGCAGACGGCGGCGAGCTGGCCGGCGTCCGCCGCGGCGGCGCAGGCCTCCTCGGAGGCCAGCTTGGCCTCCGCGTACGGGCTCAGGGGCCGCGGCGGCGCGGTCTCGGCGACGGGCAGCCGCGCCGCGTCGCCGTACACGGCGCAGCTCGAGGCGAGCACGAAGCGCGGCACCTCCGCGGCGACCGCCTGGCGCAGCGCGTTCACCGTCCCGCCGTGGGTCACGCTGCCGGTGCCCACGGGATCGGCCAACGACCCGGGCACCGAGGCCACGGCCGCCAGGTGGCACACGGCCGAGCAGCCGTCCACGGCGTCGCGCATCTTGAACTCGTCGCGGACGTCGCCGGCGAACAGCTGGAAGCGCCCGCCGTGAGCGCCCGCCAAAGCCTCACAGCCGCGCAGGTTCTCCTCCCTGCCGGTGCTGAAGTCGTCGAGCACGCGCACGTTGCGCCCCGCGCCCAGGAGCGCCTCCACGAGGTGCGAGCCGATGAATCCGGCGCCGCCGGTGACGAGGACGAAGCCGCTCAACCGCCGAAGATCCGCTTCACGTCGTTGAACGTCAGGAAGAGGAACAGCATCACCAGCAGCACGGTGCCGAACGCGACGACACGCTCGAAGACCCTGGCGTCGAGCCGCCGCCCGCGCACGCGCTCGACCAGGTTGAAGGCGATGTGCCCGCCGTCGAAGGGCAGGATCGGGAGCAGGTTCATGAGCCCGAGGTTGAAGCTGAGGAAGGCGAGCAGCACCGGGTACCAGTCCTGCTGCACGGCCTGGCGGCTGACGTCGATGATACCCACCGGGCCGACGGCGCCGTCCGGCCCCGTGGCGCTGATCCTGCCGCTCACGAGCCACCAGAGACCGGTGAAGGTGCCCACCGCCACGTCCTTGAAGCCCACGAGGCCCAGCCACACGGCGCGCCCCGGGCCAGGCCGCTCGCTCAGGATGCCGGCGCGGACACCGAGGTAGCCACTCCCGGGCACGTTGGGGTTCTCGATCAGCGTCACCTTGACCGTACGCTCGGCCTCCCGGCCGGCAGCTTCGCCGCCGGCCGCCCCCGACTCACCGCCCGGCCGGTACGTCAGGGCGATCGTCTTGCCGGGGCGGGCGCGGAAGTAGGCAGAGGCCTCGTCCCAGGTCGCGAAGCGTTTCCCGTCGGCGCCCACGACCGTATCGCCGGCCTTCAGCCCCGCCTTCGCCGCCGGGTCCCCGGGCACGACCTCGTCCAGCGTGAGGCTCGCCGACGGGATGCCCTGGATGCCGACGAACAGGGTGAGGATGACGGCCGCGGCGACGAAGTTCATCAGCGGCCCCGCGGCGATGGTGATGTTGCGCTTCCAGACCGCCTTGCTGTGGTACACACGGTCCCCGGTGCCGTCCGGGACCTCCTCCTCGGGAGTCATGCCGGTGATCTTGCAGAAGCCGCCGAGGGGGATGATGCCGACGCCGTACTCAGTCTCGCCCCAGGTGCGGCGCAGAGCAGCCGGCGGGAAGCCCACGTAGAACTTCTCGACGCGCATGCCGAAGGCCTTGGCGGCGAGGAAGTGGCCGAACTCGTGCACCGTGATCAGCAGGGCGAGCCCGAGGATCGCCACCACCCAGACCCACTGGCCGGTGGCGAGCGCCACGATCACGGCGCCGCCGAGCAGCAGTGACCAGGGGCTGAGGGAGCGCGGCGGCCCCTCGGCGGAGCCGCCGCCGGGGTCGCTGCCGGTCTTTCGTGCCTCGCCTGTCATGTGCCTCTCACTGGTCCACGGCGTCGCCGGGCGTGCGGCCGGAGGCCGCACCCGATGCCCAGTCGATGGTAGCTTGCCCGCCACGAGCCGGGGCTAACGTGCGCCGCCCCCGTCACGCCGGGCGGCCCGCCGCCTCGTGCGCGAAGCGGCGGGCCTCCGCATCGCAGGCGTAGACGTCGTCGAGGCTCCGCAGCGGCTCGTCGCCCAGCCACGTGAGGCACTTCTCGACGACCTCGGGGATGCCGGTGAACCCCAGGCGCCCCGCCAGGAACGCCTCCACGGCGACCTCGTTGGCGGCGTTGAGCACCACGGGCGCAGCGATGGTGCACGGTTCGCAGCCGGCGGCCGCGGCCGCGCCGGTCGCGGCGGCGGCGGCCTTGCCGGCCTGATAGGCCAGGGCCAGGCAGCGGAACGTGGCCGTGTCCGGCTTGTCGAAGCTGATCTCGCCGGCGAGCAGGTCCAGGCGGCGCACCATGGGCAGCGGTGGGCGCTGCGGGTACGCCAGGGCGTAGCCGATGGGCGTGCGCATGTCGGGGACGCCGAGGTGGGCGAGGATCGCGCCGTCGACGAAGCGCACCATGCTGTGCACGATGCTCTGCGGGTCGAGCACCACGGTGATGCGGTCGTAGGGCACGGCGAACAGGTAGTGCGCCTCGATCACCTCGAGGCCCTTGTTCATGAGCGTGGATGAGTCGACGCTGATCTTGGGACCCATGGCCCAGGTGGGGTGCGCCAGGGCGCGCTTGGGAGTGACGGCGGCGAGGTCCGCGGCCTTCAGGCCTCGGAAGGGGCCGCCGGAGCCGGTCAGCAGGATCTCCTCCACGGCAGGCGACGCGCCGGCCGCGAGGCACTGGAAGATGGCGCTGTGCTCGCTGTCCACGGGCAGGATCAGCGCACCGCTGCGCCGCGCCGCCGCGAGCACGAACGGCCCGCCGGCCACCATGCTCTCCTTGTTGGCGAGGGCCAGGGTCGCGCCCTCCTCGAGGGCGGCGATCGTGGCGCGCAGGCCGGCGGCGCCCACAACGCCGTTGAGCACCGTGAGCTCGGCGCCGGCCGCGGCGGCGCCGGCGGCCGCGCCCTGGACGAGCTCGCGCACGCCGGCTTCGCCGGCGAGCACCACGAGCTCGGGGGCTCGCGCGGCCGCCTCGGCCGCGGCCTTCTCGTCGCGCAGGCACACGGCCGTCACCCCGTGCTTCGCCGCCTGCTCGAGCAGAAGCTCGACCCGCGAGCCGGCGGCGAGGCCGACGACACAGACGCCGCTGAGCGCGGCCACGACCTCCAGGGCCTGCCGGCCGATGGAGCCGGTGGACCCGAGGATCAGCACATGCCGGGGGGGCCTCTCGTTCATGACGGCAAGGGTACCACGGCCGCCGCGGGCGGCCCGCCCCTACTCGCGGGGGAGGCGCGCCAGGACATCGGCCACCGTCTCGTCGGCCGGCCGGCGGTGGATCGCGAAGCCGGCGTCGACGGCGACCGCAGGGTAGCCGAACCCCGCCGTACAGGCCTGGAGCTCGGCGGCGGTGCGCCCCCTGGTGTCCAGGACGTGCACCACGAGGCTCGGCACCACCCTGCGGCGCCGGAAGTAGCTGTAGGTCGACTCCGGCAGCGGCGCGCCCGGCCCCGCCGCGGTGAGCCAGTACGAGTTGGCCGCGACGGCGCCGCTCCAGAAGAGGTAGTAGCCCGGCGCCTGGGGGTAGACGAGCAGCGCGTCGCCGGGCCGAGCCTGGGCGCGCAGCGCCCCGGCGAACCGCTGCAGCCGGCCCCGATCCTCGGCCGTGACCGAGATGCCCAGCCAGGGGCCGGAGCCCAGGCGCTCGCGCAGCTCCCCGTAGGGTCTGCCTCCCTGCTGGTACTGGAACTGGAGGCCGACGGTCACGGCCACCACGGCGATCACCGTGGCGAGCGTGAGCCACGGTCGCCGGGCGGCGGAGCCTGCGGCCTCGCCGCCGGTGCCGGCCCCCGCCCCGGACGGGGCGTCGTCGCCGTCGCCCAGGGCCCACACGAGAAACAGGCTGCTCGGGACGAGGGCCGGCAGCATCCCCACCGGCGCGTGCACGGAGCCCGCGGCGCTGGTGTACGCGGCCATCGCCCCGGCGAGCAGGCTCGGCACCCAGATCCAGACCAGCAGCGCCGCCCCGGCCTCCCGGCGCTGCGCCGGCAGGAAGAGGTAGAGGTACGGGGCCAGCACCGCGTAGACGAGGACGAAGCCGGCCGCCGCGAGCGGCGGGTGCCGGCCCGCGAGGAACAGCGCCACCGGCAGCAGCACCAGGAGGCGGCGGCCCCACACGGGGGAACGCCGGAAGACGAGGTAGACGGCCACCGCGCCGACGAAGGCGTACGGCCGCGAGGCGAAGAAGCGCCACAGCCCCTGCGTCACCTCCGCCGCCTTGGCGGCGCCGCCAAGCTGATCGAGGCGTGCGGCCTCGGCCATCGTGAAGTGCCAGCTGTGCAGCAGGCTGCTGCGCCCGAAGCTCAGGAGCAGCGCCGCCACGGGCAGCAAGACGGCGGCGCCGCCCAGGCTCCAGGCGCTCAGCGCCTCCCAGGCCGCCCGGCCCGTGGCCGGTGCTCCGGAGTCAGGCGCCGAGCGCAGCGCTCCCCGGACGATCATCCCGGGGGCCCGGCGCCCGAGGGCGAACACCAGTGCCACGCCGTAGAAGGGCATCACGAAGAGCAGCGTCGGATACGCCACCACGGCCAGACCGCAGGCCACGCCGGAGCCCAGGGCCGGGGCGCGGCCCCCCATGCCGAGCACCGTGAAGGCGCCGAGCACGCCGCCCAGGGTGAGGAACGCCGCCCCCATGGTGTCGTAGCTGAGCTGCGGCGTCGCCCAGAAGATGAACGTCACGAAGACGCCGGCCGAGATCAGGGCGAGCTCGCCGCGCATCAGCCGCCGCAGCAGAAGGAAGACGCCCGCGGCGACGGCGAGCATCAGGAGCAGGTAGAGGTGCCGCGTGAAGAGGATCAGCCCGGTGGGATCGCCGTGGCGCAGGGCGGCGAAGGCCTTGACGAACGGGTAGGTGAGCAGCCCGGGGAGCTGAGCGAGGTTCTCTTCATGGACGAACGGCCGGTCGCCCAGGGCCCAGCGCCAGGGGATCACGACGTAGTGGCTCTCGGCCTGCAGGTCCATGCCGACGAACAGCCGCCGCCAGGTGAAGAAGAGGCCGGCGGCGGCGGCCAGCAGCGCCGTGCCCGCGAAGAGGGCGGAGGCCGCTCCGGCGCTCGATCGCCTCAGGGTTGCCGTGGCCGGCACCCTAGACGCGGAGGACCACGGTGACCAGGTAGTAGGCCGCCACCGACGTCCAGAGCAACGCGTCGAACCGGTCGAGCACGCCGCCGTGCCCGGGGAGCCCGCGGCCGGAATCCTTGATCTGCACGTCGCGCTTGACCAGGCTCTCGAAGAGGTCGCCGAGCGGGCCCAGCACGGCGATCACGGCGCCGAGGATGAGCGAATCGCCGGGCCCGAGCTTGGTGTAGAGGCCGATGAACACCACCAGCAGGATCGTGCCGATGGCGCCGCCGGCGAAGCCCTCCCAGGTCTTCTTGGGCGAGAGGACCGGCGCCATCGGCGTGGAGCCGAAGAACCTGCCGCTGAAGTAGGCCACGGTGTCACCGGCCCAGGTCCCGAAGATGACGGTGAGCACGACCTCGGTGCCGATGTCGAGCCGCCGCAGGAGCAGCAGATGGCTGAAGCCGAGGCCGAGGTAGAGCACGCCGAGGAGCGTCACGGCCATGCGCGCGCTCACCCCCGGCTTGGGGCCGGCGAGGAGCCCGAGCAGGGCGGTGAGCGCCGCCCCCACGGCGACCGCCCCGAGCACCCCCAGCGGCGTCTGGAACCACGCCATGTACAGCATCAGCGCCACGGCGGCGAAGCCGGCGAGGGCGAAGGGCCGGTAGGTCCGCATGAGGCGGAAGAGCTCGCTGAGGCCGACGAGCGCGAGGGCGAGCATCACGAAGAAGTAGACGAGGCCGCCGTGCATGACCACGACGACGGCGACGACCGCGAGGACGGCGCCGGTGATGACGCGGGTCAGCACGCCGCGGCCCTCCGGCGGCGGGTCACGCCGCGCTCCCGATGCCGGCGCCGCGGCCGGCGGCTACTCCGGCGGTGTCTTCCCGGCCCCCGAAGCGGCGCTGGCGGCGCGCGTACTCGGCGAGAGCCGCGTCGAGCGCCGCCTCGTCGAAGTCGGGCCAGTACAGGTCGCTGAAGTAGAGCTCGGAGTAGGCGCACTGCCAGAGCAGGAAGTTACTGAGGCGCAGCTCCCCGGAGGTCCGGATCAGAAGCTCCGGGTCGTGCATGTCCGGGGCGTACAGGTGGCGGCGGAAGGCCGCCTCGTCCACAGCCGGCAGGCCGGCACCGGCGGCCGCCGCCGCGCCGCGCTCGGCGGCGAGGCCCGCCGCCGCATCCAGCAGCTCACGGCGGGAGCCGTAGTTGAAGGCGATGAAGAGAGTCATCCGGGAGTTGGCGGCGGTGAGCGCCTCGGCCTCCTCGATCCTTCGCACGAGGCGCTCGGGGGCGCCGTCGCGGCGCCCGACGAAGCGCACCCGGGCGCCGCGCCGGTGCAGGTCCGGGACCTGGGAGTCGATCATCTCGACGAACAGGTCCATGAGCGCCTCCACCTCGGCGCCCGG
This sequence comes from Thermoleophilia bacterium, assembly GCA_041648235.1. GTDB lineage: Bacteria > Actinomycetota > Thermoleophilia > UBA2241 > UBA2241 > CAIXSE01. Next base: position 13,940 of record JBAZPK010000022.1, on the reverse strand, counting down.
GCGGTTCCAGTTCTCGGTGCTGAACGAATAGACCGTGACCTCGAGGACGCCGAGGTCGAGGGCATGCTCGAGCACGCGGCGCAGCGCCCTGGCGCCGGCCCGGTGCCCGGCCGCCACGGGCAGCTTGCGACGCTGCGCCCAGCGGCCGTTGCCGTCCATGATGATCGCCAGGTAGCGGGCGCTCGCGCCGCCCGCCGCCGGCTCGGCGGCGTTGCGCGCCCCGCGCAGCCGCCAGCGCGCCAGCCAGGTCCGCAGTGAAGTCATGGTGTCGTGGTCGCGGCCCGCCGCGCGGCGGGGCCTCAGACCTCGAGGATCTCGGCTTCCTTGTGCTTGACGAGCTCGTCGATCTTGTGCACGTGCGCGTCGGTGAGCTCTTGCAGCTCCTTCTCGGCGCGGTGCTCGGCGTCCTCGCCCACCTCGCCCTCATGCGCGAGCTCCTTGAGGTCCTTCATGCAGTCGCGGCGCACGTTGCGCACGGCGACGCGCCCGTCCTCGGCGAGCCGATGGATGAGCTTCACGAGGTCCCTGCGGCGCTCCTCCGTGAGGCTCGGGATCGGCAGCCTGATCACGCTCCCGTCGCTGCTCGGGTTGAGCCCGAGGTCCGACTCCATGATCGCCTTCTCGATGCTCCTCATCGCCGTCTTGTCGAACGGCTGCACGGTGAGGAGGCGCGGCTCGGGGGCGGCGATGTTGGCCATCTGGCGCAGCGGCGTCGACGTGCCGTAGTAGTCCACGTGGATGCGGTCGAGAAGCCCCACGCTGGCGCGCCCGCTGCGCACCGTGTTGAACTCGACGCCGACAGCCTCCACGGCTTTGTCCATGCGGTGCCTGGCGTCGGCGAGCAGCTCTTTCTCCACCCGGTCCTCCCTTTCCCCGGAGTCAGCTCCCGGCGGGCGTGTGCACCACAGTGCCCACGCGTTCGCCGGAGAGCACGCGCACGATGTTGTCGCCGCTCATCTTGAAGACATGGATCGGCATGCGGTTGTCCATGCAGAGGCTGAGGGCCGTGGTGTCCATGACCTTGAGGCCGCGCTCGATGGCCTCCAGGTGGGTGAGGTCGGGGATGAACGTGGCCTGCGAGTCCCGCTCCGGGTCGGCCGTGTAGACACCGTCGTACACCCGCTTGGCCATGAGGATCGCCTCGGCCTCGAGCTCGAGGGCGCGCAGCGCCGCCGCGGAGTCGGTGCTGAAGTACGGGTTGCCGGTGCCGGCGGCGCAGATCACGACGCGCCCCTTCTCGAGGTGGCGGATGGCGCGGCGGCGGATGTAGGGCTCGCACACGGCGCGGATCTCCAAAGCGCTCATGACGCGCGTGTCGACCCCCTCGTCCTCCAGGGCGTCCTGCAGGGCGAGGCCGTTCTGGACGGTGGCCATCATCCCGATGTAGTCGCCGGTGGCGCGGTCCATGCCGCGCGCCGCCGCGGCCATGCCGCGGAAGATGTTGCCCCCGCCGACCACCACCGCGATCTCGACCCCGAGGCCGCGCGCCACGCCGATGTACGAGGCGACCTCCTTGGTGATCGCCGGGTCGATCGCCGCACTCTCGCTGCCCAGCGCCTGGCCGCTCAGCTTGAGAAGGACGCGATGGAAGGCGCTGCTTGGGGGATCGCCTTCCATCGGCCTCAAGCCTCGGCGGCCGACTCGCCGAGCTGGAAGCGTGCGAAGCGTCGCACTTCCACGTTCTCGCCGATCACGCCCACGAGGTCGGTCCGCACCTGCTCGATGGTGCGGTCGGGGTCCTTGACGAAGGCCTGCTCCATGAGGCAGCTCTCAGCGAAGAACTTCTCGAGCTTCCCGGTGACGATCTTCTCGAGCACGTTGTCGGGCTTGCCCTTGACCTGCTCGGCGTAGATGCCCTTCTCGCGCGCGACGACCCCGGCGGGGACCTCGTCGCGGCTGACCCACTGCGGCGACGCCGCCGCCACCTGCAGGGCGAGGTCGTGGGTGAACTCCTTGAACGGGTCGCTGCGCGAGACGAAGTCCGTCTCGACGCCGACCTCGACGAGCACGCCGATCTTGCCGCCGGCGTGGATGTACGCGTCCACGGCGCCGTCCTTGGTGGTGCGGGAGCTCTTCTTCTGGGCGGTCGCGAGGCCCTGCTTGCGCAGCTCGTCGATCGCCTTCTCGAGGTCGCCGGCCGTCGCGGCCAGAGCCTTCTTGCAGTCCATCATCCCGGCTCCGCTCTTGTCGCGAAGCTCCTTTACCAGGGCAGCGGTGATCTCAGCCACAGCACGATCCTTTCTGAGGGTCGGCGGTCGTCTCTGTCGGGGTGTTACTCGGCCGGCTTCTCGGCGGCGGCCGCGGCGGCTGCCTTGGGCTCGGCGGTGGCCTCGTCGGCTGCCTTTGCCGCGGGCTCGGCGGCGGCCGCGGGGGCCTCGTCGCCGGCCGGCTTCTCAGCCTTGGGCTCAGCCTTGGGCTCAGCCTTGACTTCGGCCTTCTTGGCGGCCGGCTTCTCGGCCTTGGGCTCGGCCTTGGGCTCGGCCTTGGGCTCAGCCTTGGGCTCAGCCTTCTTGGCGACCGGCTTCTCGGCCTTGGGTTCGGCCTTCTCGACGGCCGGCGTCTTCGCCGCAGGAGCGGGCTCGGCCGCCTTGACCTCCGGGGCCGCCTTGACCTCCGGGGCCGCCTTGACCTCGGCGGCCGCCTTGGCGGCAGCGGCAGCCGCTGCCTTGGCCTCGGCCTCGGCGACCGCGGCGGCGGCTTCGGCGGCCTTCACGGCCTCGGCCACAGCGGCGGCTTCGGCGGCCTTGCGCTCGGCCTCAGCCTTCATCTCGGCCTCGGTGAGCAGCTGGCGGCCCTCGGCGACGGCGTCGGCCATCACGCGGATGATCAGGGCGCAGCTGCGGATGGCGTCGTCGTTGCCGGGGATGATGTAGTCGATCTCGTCGGGGTCGCAGTTGGTGTCCACGAGGCCGATGATCGGGATCTTGAGCTTGCGTGCCTCTTTGACGACGATGGCCTCTTTGCGCGGGTCGACGACGAACACGGCGGCCGGCAGGCGCTCCATGGTGCCGACGCCGCCGAGGTTCTGGTCGAGCTTGCGCAGGTCGCCGCGCAGCTGCATGGACTCACGGGTGGGCAGCAGGTCGAGCGAGCCGTCCTCGGAGAGGCGAGTGAGCTCGTGCATGCGCTTGATGCGCTTGCTCAAGGTCGTGAAGTTGGTGAGCAGGCCGCCGAGCCAGCGGTTGCAGACGTACGGCATCCCGACGCGCGCCGCCTGCTCCTTGATCTGCTCCTGGCACTGCTTCTTGGTACCCACGAAGAGGACGCTGCCGCCGCGCTCCGCGGTCTTCTTGAGAAAAGCGTAGGCGTCGTCGATGAGGACCGTCGACTTCTGGAGGTCGATGATGTAGATGCCGCCGCGCTCGCCGAAGATGAAGTGCTTCATCTTGGGGTTCCAGCGGCGCGTCTGGTGGCCGAAGTGGACGCCGCTGGTGAGCAGGTCCTTCATGCTGACGGTGTGCTGCGGAGCAGGCAAGGCTGCCTCCTAGTGAAACGGTTGCCGGGCGGCACGTACGCCGCCGCTCTGATACCGGCGGGCAGACCGTGGAATCGAGCGGCGGGCGCCCGCAGGCGCCTCCCGCCCGACACCGCCACGGACCGGGGGACCGCCGGGTCGGGGGTGAACAGACCAGCCGTGGATGATACCAGATGGGGCCGGCCGCGCCCACCCGGGCGCCGTGGCCCCACGGACGGCCGGGCTTCAGCCGATCGCCGCCGGCTCCACCTCGTCGCGGAGCCGCCCCTTGAGCCTGAGGATGGCCTTGGTGTGCAGCTGTGAGACCCGCGACTCGGTGACCCCGAGCACCTCGCCGATCTCGCGCAAGGTGAGGTTCTCGTAGTAGTACAAGGCGATGACGATCTTCTCGCGCTTGGGCAGGCTGTCGATGGCCGCCGCGAGGCGAGACTTCATCTCGCTGAGGTCGAGCATCCGCGCCGGGTCCCGGCTCTTGGGGTCCTCGATCGTGTCGATGAGTGACGCCTGATCGCCGTCCGAGCCCGAGATCGACCAGAGCTCGTCGAGGGCCACGATGCTGGTGTTGGCGATCTGCGTGAGCGACTGCTGGAACTCGGCGACGCTGATGTGCAGCTCGGCGGCGATCTCGTCGTCGGTGGGCGCCCGCTGGAGGCGGTTCTCGAGTGCGGCGCAGACCTTCTCGATCTCGCGCGCCTTGCTGCGCACCGAACGCGGCACCCAGTCGAGCGAGCGCAGCTCGTCGATGATCGAGCCCTTGATACGCGAGATCGCGTACGTCTCGAACTTGATCTCGCGGGCCGGGTCGAAGCGTTCGAGCGCCCCGATCAGGCCCAGGAGCCCGTAGCTGATGAGGTCCGCCTCCTCGATGTGCGCCGGGAGGCCGTTGCTCATGCGCCCGGCCACGTACTTGACGAGCGGCGAGTAGGCGAGGATCAGGCGGTCACGAGCCGCCTTGTCGCCCTGGAACTTGTAGCGCCCCCAGAGGTCCCGCACCGCGTGCTCTTCGAGCTTGGCCACGGGTCAGGCGCGCGGATGATGCAGGTCATAGGCACGGCGCAGGTGCGCCCCACTCACGTGGGTGTACACCTGCGTCGTCGCTACTGACGCGTGCCCCAGCAGCTCCTGGATGGCGCGCAAATCGGCCCCCCTCTCGAGCATGTGCGTGGCGTAGGCGTGCCGGAGCATGTGTGGCGACGCCGGCTCGATGCCCGCCCGAAGGCAGTATTTTACTACGAGCCGGCGGATGTCCGAAGTGAGCAGCGGCCGACCGCTGCGCGAGAGGAGCAGTGTGGGCTCGGTCACGGCCGAGGCGAGGACGCCGCGGCCGCGCTCCCGGTACCGCCGCAGGGCCGCAGCCGCCTCCTCGCCGAGCGGCACGATGCGCATCTTGCCGCCCTTGCCGTGCACGATCAGTTCCGCCTGCCCCGCCTTGACGTCGGGCAGCGCCAGCCGCACCGCCTCCTGGCTGCGCAGGCCGCAACCGTACAGCAACTCGATGACGAGGCGGTCGCGGAGCGCCAGAGGCTCGGTGCCTCCGGCGGCCGAGAGGAGGGCTTCCACGTCGCCCAGGCTGAGGACTCGTGGCAGCCGGCGCTGCCGCCGGGGGCCCGGCAGCAGCCGGGTCGGGTCGGCGGCGAGGACGCCACGCTCGGTCAGGAAGCGCGCCAGGCCACGCAGCGTGGAGAGCTTGCGGGCCAGGGTCGCCGGCGCGTAGCCGCGCCGGCCGAGCTCGGCCGAGTAGGCGCGCACCACGCGTCGCTCGAGCCCGCCCACCGTGAGGCTGCTCGCCGCCAGCCAGGCGAGCAGCTGATCCAGGTCAGACCCGTAGGAGCGGCGCGTGGCCGCGCTGGCGCCGCGCACCTCGAGAGCACGCAGGAACGCCGCACAAAGACTGTGCGGATCGGCGGCAGCCGGCAAGGTGGACGCCGGGCGCTGTGGCTGCGAGACGCACTGCTCCGGCGGAGCGGTCACGGGCACCCCCTCAGGTGCCCTAGCTTTCAACGCCGCGCGTTCGCCTTCCTGCACGCGGACCCGGAGCCGTGCCTCAAGGCCGCACCGGAGCTCAGCGGCGCCGAAGCCTGAAGACGCCGCCCGGCTGCACCCCGACGAGGCCGTCGACCTCGAGCTCGCCGAGGAGCGCCCCCGCCTCAGCCACGCTCAGGCCGCACGCGGCGGCCACCTGATCGGCGCGCATCACCCCCCGCTCCAGGGCCCGCAGCACGTCCGCCAGACGACCGCTGTCCGACCCGGCCTCCAGGAGGCGCTCCACCAAGGCGGGCTCGAGCTCACCGGCGAGGCTCTCCGCCTCCGGCAGGCGCACGCTGGCGATGGCTCTCACGGCGTCGGCCGCCGACTCGCAGATCGCGGCGCCGTGCCTCAGGTAGTGATGCGGCGCCTGGGTGAGCCGCTTGCCGGCCTCGCCGGGCACGGCCAGCACCTCGCGCCCGAGGTCGAGGGCGAAGTCCGCCGTGATGCGCGAGCCGCTGCGCGCCGAGCCCTCCACAACGATCACGCCACGTGACACCGCCGCCATCACCCGGTTCCGAGCCGGGAAGCGCCAGGAGCGCGCCGGCACGCCCCAGGCGAACTCGGAGACGAGCAGGCCTTCCGCGGCCACGGCGGAGAAGTGCCGGGCGTTCTCCGCGGGGTACACGACGTCCGCGCCGCACCCGAGGACGGCCACGGTGGCCGGCCGCCGGACGCCGCGGGCGGCGCGCACGGCCGCCGCCTGGGCTTCCGCGTCCACCCCCAGCGCCAGGCCGCTCACGACGAGCAGCCCGTGCGTGGTGAGGTCGGAGCCGAGGAGGGCGGCCATGTCGCGACCGTACGGGGAGGGCGCCCGCGTACCCACCACGGCCGCCGTGTGCGCACCGCAGAGGACCTGGAGGCGGCGGGCGATCTCCGCGTCCGGCGCGTCGGCGGCCACGAAGAGGCAGAGCGGTGGGTCGTTGAGCTGGCGCAGCGCCGGCGGGTACAGCGGGTCGCACCAGGCCACGACGGCCGTGCCCTCGGCCGCGGGCAGCGACGCGACGCACGCGTGGGGATGCTGGCCCAGCACGGCCGCGAAGCGCCGCTCGTCGGCGCTCGCCTCACGCTCCTCGCGCGGCTTCGCGGCTCCGCCCTCAGCCGCTCGCCGGACGGCTGAACCGGGCTTGACGCGGCGAGCCTCCTCGTCGTACCCCTTGATGAGGCTCACCAACCGGGCCGGCTCCAGGTCGAGGATCTTGGTGAGGCTCTCGCAGTCCCTCACGAGCTTCTTGACCAGCCCACGTCGCCACGAGGCCAAGGTGCCGAGCCAGATGCACAGTTCGCGCCGCCGCGCCGGGTGCCCGTGCAGGGTGCGGGCCGTGGAGAGCGGCTCCAGGCGGTCACCGGTCATGGCGGCTCCTCGCGCGGTAGGAGAGGCTCTCGGCGACCTGAGCGACGCCGACCGTGGGCGACTCCTCGAGGTCGGCGATGGTCTGCGCAACCTTGACGATGCGGTCACAGGCTCGGGCGCTGAGGTGCAGGCGCTCGTAGGCGCGGTCGAGCAGAGCGACCGCGTCCGCCTCGAGCGTGCACAGGCGGCGCAGGTGGCGGGCGCTCATGTGGGCGTTGGCGTAGATGCCCGTGCCCGCCAGCCGCGCGAGCTGGCGCCGGCGCGCCCGCGCGACCCGGGCGCGAACGTCCACCGAGCCCTCCCCCAGGCGCTCGCTGCGCCGGTCGCGCGGCGAGACGCGCGGCACCTCGACGCGCAGGTCGATGCGGTCCAGGAGCGGGCCGCTGAGGCGCGAGCCGTACTGCCGCAGGCGGTGCGGCGGGCAGAGGCACTCGCGCTCCCTGTCGCCGAGATAGCCGCATGGGCACGGGTTCATGGCCGCCACCAGCATGAGGCGCGCGGGGAAGGTGATGGAGGTGAGCCGCCGGCTGATGGTGACCTCACCGTCCTCGAGCGGCTGACGCAGGCCTTCGAGAGCGGCCAGGCGGAACTCGGGGAACTCGTCGAGGAAGAGGACGCCGAGGTGGGCGAGGCTCACCTCGCCCGGGCGCGGCGTGCCACCGCCCCCGACCAGCCCGGGCGACGAGATCGTGTGGTGCGGCGCCCGGAAGGGGCGCCTGGCGATGAGCGGGGCCTCCGCGGGCAAGAGCCCGGCGACGCTATAGACGCGCGTGATCTCGATCGCCTCGGCGAGCGTCAGCGCCGGCATGATCGAGGGCAGGCGCCGCGCCAGCATGGTCTTGCCGGCCCCCGGCGGACCGCTCATGAGGACGTTGTGAGCCCCCGCCACAGCGACCTCGAGGGCACGCTTGACCGCATCCTGGCCGACGATGTCGGAGAAGTCGGCCTCGCCGGCCGGCGCCGACCCGAGGAGGGCGGCGAGGTCGGCCGGCGGTGCCGGCCGAGCCCCGCCGGCGCTGAGCTGGGCCACAGCCTCGCTCAGGGTGCTCGCCGGGTACACTTCGAGGCCACGCACGAGTGAGGCCTCGGCGGCGTTCGCCGCGGGCAGGAGCAGCCCCCGCAGCCCACGCCGCCGCAGGCTCTCGGCGAGGGCGAGGGCGCCGGCGACGGGGCGCAGGGAGCCGTCCAGGCCGAGCTCGCCGACCGCGGCCAGCGGGCCGCGGCCGTCGCAGCCGTCGTTCACCTGGCCCGTGGCCACGAGGAAGGCCAGGGCGATCGGGAGGTCGAAGGAGGGGCCCTCCTTGCGCAGGTCGGCGGGTGCCAGGTTGATGGTGATGCGCCGCGAAGGGAACTCGTAGGCAGAGTTGACGATCGCCGAGCGGACGCGCTCCCGGCTCTCCTGGACGGCCGCGTCCGGGAGGCCGACGACGCTGAACGAGGGCGCCGCGGCCACGACGTCGGCCTCCACCTCCACCGGGTGCCCCTCGAGGCCGTTGAGCGCCTCACTGGCGATGCGCGCGAGCACGTGACCTCCTCCGGATGCTGGTACAGGGCGCGGGGCCCGCGAGGCCACCGCCGTCAACCGTCGAGCGTGAACGCCCCTTGCAGGTGCCGCACCTCGGCGGGCCGCCGGGTGCCGTCGACGGCGACCACGTCGAAGCGCACCTCCGCGACGCCGCGCAGCGCCCAGGGCCTCGCCGCCAGCCAGAGCTCGGCGAGCCGTGCCACCTGGCGGCGCTTGAGAGGGGTGACGGCGTCCTCCGGAGATCCGCAGGCGCGCGTGCGACGTGCCTTGACCTCGACGAAGACGAGGGCGGATCCGTGGCGGGCCACGATGTCGAGCTCGCCACGGCCGATACGGACGTTGCGCCCGAGGAGCCGCCAGCCGCGAGCCTCGAGATACCGTGCGGCGGTCTCCTCGGCGGCGCGGCCGTATGACTGGCGGGCATTCACCGCCCCACCGTAGCGGCCACGGCGGCGCCCGCCTACGGTGCCAATCGGCTCGCCCGGGTGACGTTGGCGAACGTCGACCGCGAGGGTGACCGGCGCCGCACGGCGGACCGGCGAGCGGCACGCCCCCCGCCGTGGCTCAGCCCCGCGCCTCCTCCCCGGCCGCGAGCCCGAGGCCGAGCTGCCGGAAGGCGGCGCTGGCGAACGACAGGCGGTGCAGCTCGCAGACGCCGTGCTCCGCGATCGCCTGCTGGTGGGCGCGTGTGGCGTAGCCCATGTGGCGGTCGAAGCCGTAGCGGGGGTAGCGCTCGTGGAGGCGCCGCATCAGCCGGTCGCGCGTGACCTTGGCGACCACGGAGGCGGCGGCGATCGCCGCCGAGCGCCCGTCGCCGCCGACGAGCGCGCGGTGTGGCCGCGTGCAACCCGGAAGGGCGAACCCGTCCACGAGAGCGAGGTCGGGGGCGGGCACCAGGCCCTCGACCGCCCGCGTGAGGGCGCCCAGGTTACAGCGGTGCAGCCCGTCGCGGTCGATGGTGCCGGCCGTGCACCACACCACTACCACCTGACGGGCGCGCTGGAGGACCTGCGTGCACAGCGCCTCGCGGCGCGGCGCCGTGAGCTTCTTGGAGTCGTCGAGCAGCTCGAGAGCGGCGAGATCGCCGTCCGTGAGGGCGGCGTAGTCGAAGCACACGGCGGCGGCCACGAGGGGGCCGGCAAGGCAGCCGCGGCCGGCCTCGTCGGCGCCGGCCACGGAACGGCGGCCCGCCACCTCGAGGTCGAAGCGGAAGCGCTCGTTCACGAGAGGGGCGGAAGGCGCCGCGAGCTCACGTCTGACTGCACGACGTCGGCGCCTCGCCCCGGCGGGCTACTCGACCCCGCCGATGCGTGCCGGCGGCCAGTAACGGGCGAACCCATGCCCGACGAACTGGCCCCGCGACACCGGCCCGAACTCCCGGCTGTCGCCGCTGTCGATCCGGTTGTCGCCCATCACGAAGTAGTTGCCTTCCGGCACCGTGTACGCCTGAGCGAGCGCCCACGGCATGCCGTTGGCGAAGGGCTGGGTGGCCACGGGCTCGCCGTCTACCCGCCGCACGTACGGTTCGTCCAGCCGCCGGCCGTCGACGTAGAGAGCGCCGTTCTTCACGGAGAGCGTCTCCCCCGGGAGCCCGACCAGGCGCTTGATGAGCACCGGCCCCGCGAACGGCGGGTGGAAGACGACGATGTCCCCGCGCCGGGGCTCCGAGAAGCGCCACGAGATGCGGTCGACCAGCACGCGGTCGCCGATCAGCAGGGTGTTCTCCATGGATTCCGAGGGGATCCGGTACGGCTTCACCAGGAACGCCTGGATCAACAGAGCCACCGCCACGGCGACGAGCGCCAGCACCGCGTACTCGACGACGGTGCGGCCGTGGGACCCGGACCTGGTCGCGGGTGTGCCTGCGGGGCCCGTCTCGCCCGTCTCGTCGCGGCTCATCGTCTCCCTCGTTCGCTCGGCGGCAGTGTATCAGAGCCCATGCACGCGGCTGAGTGGCCAGTAGGTCAGGAACGCCAGGCCCACGATCTCGCGCCGCGGAGCCGGGCCCCAGTCGCGGCTGTCGTCGCTCACCATGCGGTGGTCACCCATCAGGAAGTAGTGCCCCGCGGGCACCGTGTACGGCCGCTCGAGGGACCACGGCCGGCCCGTGCCGAGGAACGGCTCCGTGGGCTCCGCCTCCCCGCCGAGGCGCGCCACGTACGGCTCCGCGAGCCGGCGCCCGTCGACGTACACGGCTCCGGCGCGGAGCGAGAGCGTCTCCCCGGGAAGGCCCACGACGCGCTTGATCAGCACCCGGCCCACCGCCGCCGAGTCCAGCACCACGACGTCGCCGCGCCGCGGATCGTGTAGGTGGTAGACGACCCGGTTCACCAGGACGCGGTCCTGGGGGACCAGGGTCGCGGCCATCGACTCCGAGGGGATGCGGTAGGGCTTGATGAGGAACGCTTGGGCGAGCAGCGCCACGACGACGGCGACCACGACGACGACGCCGTAGTCGAAGAGGATGCGGCGCTTCAACGGTCGCGCGGCCGCCCCGCCTGCGGGCCGGCGGCCTAGCGCTGCTTCTCGCGGACGCGAGCCTGCTTGCCGACCTTCTGGCGCAGGTAGTAGAGCTTGGCGCGGCGCACGTCGCCGATGGCGAGCACCTCGATCTTGTCGATCTTGGGCGAGTGCACGGGGAACGTGCGCTCGACCCCGACGCCGAAGGACTGCTTGCGCACGGTGAACGTCTCGCGGACGCCCTGCCCCTGGCGCTTGATGACGATGCCCTGGAAGACCTGGATGCGGTGGCGCGTGCCCTCGACGACCTTGAAGTGCACCTTCACGGTGTCGCCGGCCTTGAACTGCGGGAGGTTGTCGCGCAGCTGCTCGCGTTCGATGTTCTCGATGATGTTCACGGACCCTCTTTCCGAGCGAAAACCGGCGGTCAGTCTAGCAGGCGCGGCCGGGCGGCGCAAAACGCGGGCGCCGGGCGCCGTCACGAGCGGCTATCTTATCGCACCTCGCCGCGCCGCGCGCGCCGACGGACCGGCGCGGCACGGTGCCGGCGAGCCGGCGGGCGGTCAGACTCCGCCCGACGCCCGCCACCACGCTCTATACTACGAACGTGGACGCCAGCAGCGGCAGACTCCCGGAGGTTCCTCCCCCCGCCACGCACGCCGAGGCTCCGCCGCCACCCGGCGACGAGGCGACGCAGGGGCTCGACCGCGTGCGCCGTACCGCGGCCTTCCTCTCGCGGGTCCCGCCCTTCGACGACCTCACGCGCGAGGCACGCGAGGACCTCGCGAAGGCGGTCACGGAGAGGCGGCTCGCCGCCGGCGAGTCGCTGCTCGTGGAGGGAGGCCCCCCGGGGACCGAGCTCTTCGTCGTCGCCTACGGGATCCTGGAGTTCACGACCCGCGGGCAGGTCGTCGACCTCGTGATGAGCGGCGGCGTGGTGGGTCACCCCACCCTGGTCACCGGCCTCGCCCCCGAGATCTCGGTGCGGGCGAAAGACGACTGCCTCTTGTACGCGATCCCGCGCGAGGTCGCGATCGCCATCCTGAGCCGCCCGCAGGGGGTGGCCTTCGTGGCGCGCACGCTTCGCGACCGCCTGCTGAAGACGGCCCGCATGCTGCCGACGGCCAGCGACACGCGCAATGTCCCCGTCTCGTCCCTCATCCGGCGCCCGGCCTCGATCTGCACGCCCGAGACGACCATCCGCGAGGCCGCGCAGCGCATGACGCAGGAAGTCGTCAGTGCCGTCCTCGTCGAGACGCGCGCAGGCTTCGGCATCGTCTCGAACGCCGACCTGCGCGACAAGGTCATCGCCGCCGGGCTCTCGCCCGAGACGCCGGTGAGCGCCATCATGACCACCCCGGTGCTCACCATCCGCGACGACCAGCTGGCCACCGAGGCGAGCGTCGAGATGCTGCGCGCCGGCATCAACCACCTGGTGGCCGTCGACGCCGGCGGGCGCGTGGTCGGCATCGTCTCCGCGGCGAGCCTCATGGCCCCTGACGCCCTGAGCCCGATCGCCCTGCGCTGGTCGATCGCCGCCGCCCATGACGAGGGGGAGGTCGTCGCGGCCGCCAAGCTCATCCCGGACGTCTTCGTCTCGCTGGTCGAGACCCACCTCGACGCCGCCGTGATCTCGCGGATCGTCACGCTGCAGAGCGACGCCCTCACTCAGCGCCTGCTCGAGCTCGCCATCAAGCGGCACGGGCCTCCTCCCGTCCCCTATGCGTGGCTCGCGCTCGGGAGCTCCGGCCGCAGCGAGCTCACGCTCGCCTCGGATCAGGACAACGCCCTCGCCTACGCCGACACCGACGACCCCGCGGTCGACGGGTACTTCGCGCTCCTCGCCGCGGAGGTGAACCGGGGCCTCGCCGAGTGCGGGTTCAAGGAGTGCGAGTCAGGCGTCATGGCTCGCGACCACCACTGGCGCATGTCGCAGTCGCGCTGGCTCCAGGTGTTCAATCAGGCGTTCGAGACCTGGGACTTCAACCATACCCTGCGCGCCTGCGTGGCTTTCGATTTCCGCAGGGTCACGGGCGACCTCGACATCGTGACGCCGCTGGTGAACGTGCTTCTGCAGGCCCGCGACCACCCGTCGTTCCTCAGCCGGCTCGCCAGGATGGTGACCGACATCCGTTCGCCGCTCGGCTTCCGTCAACGGCTGGCAGGCCCGGTGGACATCAAGAAGAGCGCCCTCCTGCCGATCCAGAACATGGCCCGCTACTACGCGCTCGCCAACCGGGTGACGACCGCCGCGACCCTGGACCGGCTCGCGGCCGTCCAGGCTCTGGGGAGGTTCGGCGCCGCCGAAGTGGCGAGCCTTCCGGAGGCGTTCAAGGCGATGTGGAACCTCCGCCTGTGCCACCATGCCGCCGCCCTGAGGGCCGGGCGCGGCCCTGACGACGCGCTCGACTCCACGCACCTGCGGCCCCTCACGTTCTCGGAGCTGCAGCAGTCGCTGCGGCTGATCGCCGCGGCCCAGAAGCTCGTCCCCTGACGCTCGGGCCGAGGGCGGGCCGCCTGGCGCCCCTCCTCAGGCTTCGCCGTGCCCCGCCGCCCGGCCCCCGCGCATCCCGGCGCGCCAGCGCTCGATCGCGGCGTGGTGGCCGCTGAGCAGCACCTCGGGAACCTCCCAGCCGCGGAACTCCGCGGGCCGCGTGTAGTGGGGGTACTCCGTGTCACCCTGCAGGGCCGCCGAGTGCGACTCGCTCACCACGCTCATCGGGTTGCTGATCACTCCGGGGAGCTTGCGCGTGACCGCGTCGAGGAGCAGCATTGCCGGTACTTCCCCCCCGGTCACCACGTACGGACCCACCGACACGCGGTCGCTGATCACGTGCGTGACTCGCTCGTCGATGCCCTCGTAGCGGCCGCAGAGGACGACGAGGTCCTGGGCGGCGAGCTCGACGGCGAGGGCGTCGTCGAGCTGCACCCCCTTGGGCGTGAGCTCGACGACGCGGCGGCCCTCCCTGACGTGCTCCGCGGCGCCGGCGAAGGCGGCCTCCAGCGCCGCGCACACGACGTCGATGCGGAGCACCATGCCGGCGCCGCCACCGTACGGCGTGTCGTCCACCTGCAGGTGCCGGAGCGGCGTGTGGTCGCGG
>JBAZPK010000021.1:0-21550 GCA_041648235.1 Thermoleophilia bacterium | reverse complement strand
CTCGATCCGCACCTGGATCACGGGCTGGAACGAGAACCCGCGGCCGTTCATCTGGCACAAGACTGCCGACGAGATCCTTGAGAGCCTCGCTCAGTATTGTCAGCGGATCAACGACTCAGGACACTAGACGACCTCCGAGGAGGCCACCATGCCGAATCCCATCATCACTGCCGCCCTCACCGGGCCCGTCGCGACCAAGGCGGACAACCCGGGGATGCCGGGGACCGTGGCCGAGGTGGCGGCGGACGCCAAGGCGGCCCACGAGGCCGGCGCGGCGGTCATCCACATCCACCTGCGCGACGACCAGGGCAACATGACCGTCGACCTCGATGTGGCGCGGCGGACCGTCGAGGCGGTGCGTGCCGCTTGCCCGGGCATCGTTCAGCTCTCCACCGGCGGGCTTGCCTTCAGCTACGAGGACCGCATGAAGATGGTCGAGGCGCGGCCCGCGATGGCGACCCTCAACCCGTGCACGATGACCTTCGGCGCCGAGGAGTTCCGCAACCCGCCCCGACAGATGATGGAGCTTGCGGCGCGCATGCTCGAGCTCGGCGTCAAGCCGGAGGTCGAGATCTACGATACCGGCCACCTCGAGATGATGCTCTACCTCGTGCACAAGGAGCTGCTCGTCGAGCCGCTCCAGGTGTCGTTCGTGATGGGCGTGCGCGGTGGCATGAAGGGCGACCCGGCGCTGCTCTCCTACCTCGTGCGCGAGCTGCCGGAGGGTACGAGCTGGCAGGTCATCGCCGTGGCCAGGGCCAACCTTCCGATGACCACGATCGGCCTGGCGATGGGTGGCAACGCGCGCACCGGCATGGAAGACACGCTCACGCTCGACAAGGGCGTGCCGGCCACGTCCAACGCTCAGCTCGTCGAGCGCCTGGTGCGCATCGCCCGCTCCCTGCAGATGGAGCCGGCGACGGTCGCGGAGGTCATCGAGCGGCTCAAGTTGGCGCCGGAGCTTGTCGGCGCGAGGTGAGCTCGCCGGGGCGATCCGAGGGCGCGGCGCCACGCCTCGGCGAGGCCGGCGGCCCAGCCTTGACAGGTTCGGCGCCGGCTATATGATGCCCGTATCGTGGGAAGCATGGTCCGTATGGTGGATAGCACAGGAGGTGCGAGGACTCCAGAGGCTCAAGCGTTGACCGGGTCAGGGACCGCAGGAGGAGGAGAGCTGCTCCCCCTGCACTCACGTGTCGGGCGACCCGGTAGCTTCGAATCGTCCCAACGGGGGGGTTCGCGCTGATCTCCGCGGCTCGTCGAAGAGCCGCCGGGACGCGCCGAATCACGGCAAGGAGGCGGCATGAGTTCTGAGGACCGTACGTCAAACGAGGGGTCCGCGACGGGCGCCAGCCCGCTGACGCGGCGCGACTTTCTCAAGGTGGCCGGCGTGGCCGGCGCAGCGCTCGGCGTCGCCGGCGGTGGCAGCGTTCTCGCCGCCTGCGGCGGCAGCGACGACGGCGCCAGCAGCGACGGCGAGGGCCGCGAGATCAAGCTCGGCTTCGTCTCGCCGCTCACCGGCCCGCTCGCGGCCTTCGGCGAGGCCGACCAGTTCTGCGTCGACCAGTGGAACGCGGCCGTCAAGGACGGCATCACCACGGCCGACGGGGCGGTCCACCCGGTCAGCATCATCATCAAGGACTCGCAGTCGAACACCGACCGCGCCTCACAGGTGGCCATCGACCTCATCAACGACCAGGTCGACATCATGATGGTCGCGTCAACGCCCGACACGGTCCCGCCGGTCGCCGACCAGTGCGAGGCGGCGGGCGTGCCCTGCGTGTCCAACGACTGCCCGTGGCAGGCCTACTTCTTCGGCCGTAAGGGCGACCCCGCGAACCCGTTCAAGTGGACGTACCACTCGTTCTGGGGCTCCGAGTCCGCCGCCGCGGTCTTCATGGACATCTGGGACAGGCTCGACACCAACAAGACCATCGGCGTGATGTGGCCGAACGACGCCGACGGCAACGCCTGGGCGGATGCGAAGACGGGCATGCCGACCTTCTGGGGCCCTGCCGGTTACAAGTTCGTCGACCCCGGCCGGTACCAGAACGGCACCGAGGACTTCTCGACGCAGATCGGCAAGTTCAAGGCGGCCGGCGCCGACATCCTCAACGGCGTCATGATCCCGCCTGACTTCACCAACTTCTGGAAGCAGGCGTCGCAGCAAGGCTTCAAGCCGGTCGCCGCGACGATGGCCAAGGCGCTGCTCTTCCCGTCGGCGCTCGAGGCATTGGGCGACATCGGCAACGGCCTCACGACCGAGGTCTGGTGGACGCCGCAGCACCCGTACACGTCGTCGCTCACCGGCGAGACGAGCCAGCAGATCGGCGACGCCTACGAGGCGGCCACCGGCAAGCAGTGGACGCAGCCCATCATGCACTACGCGGTGTTCGAGGTCGTGGCCGACGCCATCAAGCGCACCGAGAACATCGACGACAAGGAGCAGATCATCGCCGCCGTGGCTGCCACCGACATCCAGACCATCAGCGGTCCGGTCAACTGGTCGGGCGGCGACCTCAACCCGGTCAAGAACGTCTGCATCACGCCGCTCGTCGGCGGTCAGTGGGTGCCCGGCGAGACGCACAAGTACGACCTCAAGATCATCGGCAACTCCATCGCCTCCGACATCCCGGTCAACGGCGAGCTCAAGCCGATGGAGTACTGAGCTTGACCGACCCGACCCCGGTGCCCGGCGCGAGCCTCGCCGACCGACCCGCGACGCGGGGAGGCGAGCGTTCGTGACGGTGGTGCTCGCGACCTCCGGGCTCAAGAAGTCCTTCGGCGGCGTGCAGGTCATCAACGACCTGAGCATCGAGCTGCGGGAGGGCGAAGCGCTGGGCATCGTCGGGCCCAACGGCGCCGGGAAGACCACGTTCTTCAATCTTGTGACCGGCGTCTACCGGCCTGACGAGGGTCGGGTCGTGTTTCGCGACCGCGACGTGACGCACCTGCCGCGGCAGGACCGCTGTCGCTTCGGCTTGGGACGCACGTACCAGATCCCCAAGCCGTTTTCCGACATGAGCGTGTTCGAGAACGTGCTCGTCTCCGCCGCCTACGCGCGCGGCATGAGCGAGCGCGCGAGCTACGAACGCTGCGTCGAGGTGCTGGAGCAGACGCACCTCACGCAGAAGGCCAATCACCGCGCGGGCGCCCTGCCCCTGCTCGACCGCAAGCGGCTCGAGCTGGCCAGGGCGCTCGCCGGCGATCCTTCCGTCTTGCTCCTGGACGAGATCGCCGGCGGCCTCACCGAGGGAGAGGTCGAGGCGCTCATCGGTACCATCAAGGACCTGCGCGCGGGAGGCATCTCTATCGTCTGGATCGAGCACATCGTGCACGCGCTGCTGGCCGTGGTCGACCGCATCTGCGCCATCAGCTTCGGCGCCTTGCTCATCGAGGGCGACCCCAACGAGGTCATGTGCAGCGACGAAGTGCAGGCCTGCTACATGGGCGGGACCCCGCTATGAGCATCCTCGAGCTCAAGGAGGTCAACGTCTTCTACGGCGACTTCCAGGCGCTGTTCTCGGTCAGTTTCAGCGTCGAGGAGGGCCAGACGTTCGCCTTCATCGGCGCCAACGGCGGCGGCAAGTCCACCCTCTTGAGGACCGTCGCCGGACTGCTCAAGCCGGCCTCCGGCGAGCTCTGCTTCCAGGGCGAATCCATCGTCGGCGTACCCGCTCACAAGCGTGTCGGCATGGGCATCGCCCTCGTCCCCGAGGGGCGCCGCGTGTTCCCGAGCCTCAGCGTGCACGAGAACCTGCTCATCGGCGCCTACGGGGGGCGCAAGGGCGAGTGGAACGTCGAGTCCGTGCTCGAGCTCTTCCCGCTGCTCAGTCCGCTCATGAAGCGCCAGGCGTCGAGCCTCTCCGGCGGGGAGCAGCAAGCGCTGGCCATCGGGCGGGCGCTCATGGCCAACCCGCAGCTCATCCTCCTGGACGAGGTCTCTCTGGGCTTGGCGCCGGTCGTCATCAAGCGCATCTACGAGGCGATGGGCCACCTCGTCGGCAAGGGCACGACCATCCTCGTGGTCGAGCAGGACGTGCAGCACGTGCTCACCGTGGCCGACTACGTGGCCTGCTTCCTCGAGGGCAGGATCTCGCTGGAGGGCAAGCCGGGCGACCTGAGCTCGGAGCAAATCACCGCGGCGTACTTCGGGATGTGATCGCATGGATTGGGTGAACGTCGCTCTGCAGGGGGTCCTCCTCGGAGGGCTCTTCGCCCTGTTCGCCACCGGGCTTGCCCTCGTCTTCGGCGTGATGCGTCTGGTCAACCTGGCGCACGGCGACCTCGGCATCCTCGCCGCGTTCGTCGCGCTCTTCCTGCTGGACAGCTTCCACCTGGGAGTCCTCCTGGCCTCCGTGCTGGCCATCGGCGTCATGGTCGCGATCGGGTACGTGTTACAGCGTGGACTGCTCAACTTCACCATCGGCACCGACGACACGCGCCCGATCCTCGTCACGTTCGGCCTGTCGATCATCATCCAGAATGCGCTCATCATGGCGTTCTCGGCCGATTCGCAGGGTCTGGACGTGGGGTCGATCGAGAATGCCAGCATGCGCATCTCCGACCAGCTCGCCGTGGGCTGGTACCCGCTCATCGTGTTTGTCATCGCCGTCGCCGCCATCGCCGCTCTTCAGCTGTTCCTCAACCGTACGAGCCTGGGGCGCGCCTTCCGCGCCACGTCGGACGATCGCGAGGCCGCGGAGCTCATGGGCATCGACAATAGCCACATCTACGGGCTGGCGATGGCCATCGCTCTGGGGCTCGTGGCGCTCGCCGGCATCCTCCTCGCGATCCGCACCACGTTTGACCCCAGCCAGGGCTCCTTCCGCCTCATCTTCGCCTTCGAGGCGGTCATCATGGGCGGCATGGGCTCGATCTGGGGCACGCTGGCCGGCGGCATCATCCTGGGCGTCTCGCAGACCCTCGGCGCCCAGGCGTTCGGCGCTGGCTGGGGCATCTTCGTCGGGCACGCCGTCTTCCTCACGGTCCTGGCGTTCAAGCCGAGCGGCTTCTTTGCGAAGACGGTGACGGCATGAGCGATCCAGCGCCCACGACCCCGGCGTTCAGGGTCGCGCGCTCGGAGCCGCTGCACCGCTACGTGCTCTTCGTCTCTGTGGCCGTCGTCGCCGTGCTCGCCTCGGTGCCCTTCTGGGCGCAGACCGGCACGATGCGCACCTTGGTCACCTTCTTCACGCTTCTCGCTCTGGCCCAGATGTGGAACCTCCTCGGCGGCTACGCGGGCCTCATCTCGGTGGGCCAGCAAGCCTACGTCGGGGTGGGCGCCTACGGGCTGTGGCTCTTCGGCGACGTCCTCCACGTCCACCCCTTCGTCTCGGTGCCGCTGGCCGGCGTGCTGGCGGCCGCCATCGCGCTCCCCGTCGGGCCGCTGATCTTCCGGCTCAAGGGCGGGTACTTCGCCATCGGGACCTGGGTCGTGGCCGAGGTCGTGCGCCTCATCGTCGCCAACATCCAGGCCACCGGCGGCGGCTCGGGCACCACCATCATCTCGGCCGCCCGGTTGCCCATGGACACCCGTATCCCGGGCACCTACTACCTCGCTCTGGGGGTGGCCGTCGGCTCCATCCTCGCGGTGTATTTCCTGCTGCGTTCGCGGGTCGGCCTGGCGCTCACGGCCATCCGCGACAACGACCTGGCGGCCCAGAGCTCGGGGGTCAACGTCTTCAGGTCCAAGCTGGTGGTGTACGTCGTCGCCGCCTTCGGATGCGGGGTGATGGGGTCGGTCGTGGCCATGAACCTGCTGCGCATCCAGCCCACAGCCGCCTTCAGCATCAACTGGACTGCCTACGCGATCTTCATCGTCGTGATCGGCGGGTTCGCGACCATCGAGGGGGCGCTGCTGGGGTCGGTGATCTACTTCGTGCTGCTGCAGACCCTGAGCCAGTACGGCACCACGTACATGCTCCTGCTCGGCGTGATCGCCGTCATCATGGCGACCAAGGCGCCGCGCGGCTTGTGGGGCTTCGTCGCGAAGCGCTGGAACCTGCACCTGTTCCCGGTGCGACGGCGGCTGGTGATGGAGCGACCCGCGGCGGCCGCGCCGGCGGAGAATGCCGCGGCCGGCGATACCTCGGCCGAGCCGGCCTGAGCGCCGGCGAGGCGGCATGACCAGGATCCGAGTCGATCGCGGCCGCCGTGCGGCGTGCCGCGCCGCGGTGCCGCGGGAGGGACAGTGACGTTGATGAAACGGAGTGTGGCGCCCGACGAGCGCGGCGGCGTGCAGGTCCTCACCCGCGCCGCTTCACTCCTCACGCTGCTGGCCGAGTCGTCCGGCGGCCTCAGCTTCAGCCAGCTGGTGGCCCGGGCCGGCCTGCCCCGCACGACCGTGCATCGCATCAGCCGCGCCCTCGAGGACGAGGGCTTCGTGCGAGTGGATGCCGCCACGGGGCGCCTGCAGCTGGGGCCTGGCCTCCTCAGGCTGGCCGTGGCGAGCCGCCGCGACCTGCGGGCGATGATCGGGCCCTATCTGGAGCGGCTGTCCCGGGAGATCAACGAGACCGTCGACCTCGGCGTCCTCGACGGCATGCACGTGCTCTTCATCGCCCAACACGCGGCCCCTTCCCGCGACCTGATGGCCGTGTCGAGGGTGGGGGCGCGCTTCCCCGCGCACTGCACGGCCACAGGCAAGGTGCTGCTCGCGAGCCTGCCGCTGGACGAGCTGCAGCGCCGGCTCCCGAAGAAGCTCGAGATCCCCGCCCGGCACACGGACTTCTCGCGCGAGGCGCTTCTCCGCGAGCTCGACGAGATCCGCCGCACCGGCGTGGGCTTTGACCGCGAGGAACACCGCCAAGGGATCTGCGGGGTCGGAGTCGCGGTCACCGATGTCGACGGCAGCGTGCTGGCGATCTCGGTGCCGATGCCTGCGGCGCGCTTCGCCGAGGACGAGGCCGCCGTCGCGGCGGCGCTCCTGCGCACCCGCGGCGAGGTCCAGGCCGCCCTTCGCGGCGGCTGAGGCGTCGCCTGCGCCGGCGCCCATGCTGCGTTTGAGCGGGGAGGCGACTCACCTCGGCGACGCGGCCGGCACTACGCGGTCGCTCGCTGAGGCGCGTGGACTCGGTCGGCGCATGGCCGGGGCGCTCGGCCTCACGCCGGCCGGATGACGCGCGCCTCGGTGACCACGGCCGTCATGGCCAAGTCGTGTGGCTCGCAGGGCAGCTCGTCGACGAGCTGGCACTCGAACGCCAGCGCCACCCAGGGGATGCCCGGCCGGGTGAGCGGCAGGTACGAATCGTAGAAGCCGCCGCCGTAGCCGCAGCGCCGCCCGCAGGCGTCGAACACCGAGCCCGGTATGACCAGGGCGTCGAAGCGCTCCGGCGGCACCTCCGCGAGCTCGGGGCGCGGCTCCGGGATGCCCCAGGAGCCGGCGGCGAGGTCGGCGGCGGGGTCCGTGACCCGCAGCATCACCATGCGCCGCGGGCCGAGGACCCTGGGCATGCCGATCTCCTTGCCGAGCCGCAGCGCCCAGGTGAGCAGGGAGTCGGTATCGATCTCGCTGCGGAAGTCGGCGAACACGGAGAGTGTGGCAGCCGCCTGGAGCTCGGGGAGCTCCATGGCTCGGGCGCAGATGGCGGCGCTCAAGCGGGCGTGCTCGGCGGGCGGAAGCGCATCTCGCGAGGCGAGGCAGCGCTGCCGGTGTGTCCGTTTGCTCGCCTCGGCGTTTTCACACGAGCGGCTCTGATCGGGGCTCTCATCCATGGTAGGCGCGGCTCCTGCGTCGACTGGGCTGGCAACGCTTCGCGGCCCACGGGCCTCTGCAAGCGTGTTCGGCCTCTCATCCTTCCTCTATAGTATAGGCGCAGCCGGCGGGCAGTCGGGCTGCGCAGAGAGAGCCGTCGCGCCGTAAAGACGGCGGCGCGGCCGAGAGGATGGGTATGGCATTACGCTCCCACGAGGAGATGTCATTGGCGACCGTGTTCGCGCGCACGCTGCGCAACGTGATCGCGCTCACGACCACGGCCGAGAGGCGTAGCTGGCCGCGTCCCGCGGAGGTGCTCGAGCACTCGGCCGACATCCCGGCCGCCCCGGCCGAACTGGTGCGTCTGCTGCAGTTCGCCATCCTGCCTGAGATTCTCGGCGAGAGCGCGGGCCCGGCACTGTATCTGGCCAGCAAACGGTTCAGCCACGAGCTCGACATCCACTCCATCCAGGGGCTCAAGGACTGGTTCCACCACATGCGGCTCGGCGAGCTCGAGGTGGAGCTCGACGAGGAGCGCGTGCTCGTGAAGCTCACGCACTGCCTGAGCTGCCAGCGCCTGCCGGCCACCGGCACCCCGCTCTGCGACCTGGAGCGCGGCCTCATCGACGGCGTCCTGGAGGCGCTCACGGGTACCGAGGTGCTCACCAAGGAGACTCTCTGCTGGGGCCTCGGCGACACGGTGTGTCAGTTCGAGGGCTATCACGGCGAACATGCCGGCTACCTCTACTCCGAGAACGGCTTCAACCCCGAGTCCCAGCGCCGGCTGCTCGAGCATCTGGGCGACCAGGCGGAGGTCGCCCTCGACAATCTGCGGCTCATGAACGAGCGCAAGGAGCACGAGACTCACGATCCACTGACAGGCCTGCTCAACTTCCGCCACTTGCGCGAACGCGCCGCCTACGAGACGGTGCGGGCCCAGCGTTACGGCCGCAAGGTGGCGTTCGCGATGCTCGACCTCGACGACTTCCACGCCGTCAATGCGACCGTCGGCCGCGGGGGCGGCGACCAGGTCCTGTGCCACTGGGCCGCCGCTCTGACGGCGCAGCTGCGGAGCTGCGACCTCGTGTGCCGATATGGGGCCGACGAGTTCCTCTTGGTGCTCCCCGAGACGGCCGAACAACAGGCCGACCTGGTGCTGGCCCGCATCCTCGGCGCCATGCAGCAGCTCGCCGTGGAGGTCGCCGGCAAGAGGCTGGCGCTCACGGCCTCCGCCGGCGTCGCAACCTTCCCGGACGACGGCCAGACCACGGAGGAGCTCGTAGCGAAGGCGGCGACGACCATGTACACGGCTCGTGCGGGGGGCCCCGGGCGCGTCGCCTTCTACTCCGGTACTCCGGCCCACTGAGCCGCGCCGGCGTGGCGGCGCGCGTCGAGATCCTGGCCGCCGGCCCCCTGCATCGGGATCTCCAGCCTGCCGCACGACACTACCTCGACCTCCTCGGCCCGCTCGCCGCGGTGCGCGTCCGGGAGGTCAAGGAAGTGCCGCTGCGCGGCCGCAGCGAGGCAGAGGTGCTCCGTGAAGAAGGCCGGCGCCTGCTGGCGGCATGGCCGCGGGTGCCGGTGGTCGCCGCTCTCGCGGTCGACGGCCGCGGCCTCGGCACGGAGACCTTCGCCGCCTGGCTTCAGCACGGCTTCGAGCGCGGCGGCGTGGGGTTCGTGCTCGGCGGCTCGCTGGGGCTCGCCCCCGAGGTGCTGGGGCGCGCCGACGAACGGCTGTCGCTCTCGGCGCTCACGTTGCCGCACCAGCTCGCCCGTGTGGTGCTCCTGGAACAGCTGTTCCGGGCCGGCAAGATCCTGCGCGGTGAGCCCTATCATCACTGACGCGCCGCCCGGCCCGGGTGGATCGCCGCGCCCGTCGCCGCGGCCCGCCGGGGACCGTCGCGCCCGCCGCCGCCGGCCGCTACAATGGGCGACGGCCCCGGCGCTCGCCGGCGCAGCCGACACGAGACGGTGACCGATGACTGACGATCTCTACGACCTCCACGGCCTGTCCGCATCGCTGCAGGCCGCCCTTGCGGGCGTCCTGGGCGAGGGCGGCGGCGCCGAGACGCCGGCGGTGGAGCTGGCGGTGCCGGCGCGCCCCGAGCACGGCGACCTCACGACGAACGCCGCCATGGTGAGCGCCAAACGCGCGAGAAGACCGCCGCGCGAGATCGCCGAGGAGCTCGGGGCAGGCTGGCTGGCCGGCCCCGGCGCCGCGGTGTGCGAGCGCTACGAGGTCGCCGGCCCCGGCTTCCTCAACTTGTTCCTGCTCCCGGCCTGGTATCGCGGCGCCCTGCAGCGGCTCCTGGCCGAGGGCCGCGACTACGGTCGCGGCTGCCTGCCGGCCGCCGAACGGCTCACGATGAACGTGGAGTTCGTGAGCGTCAACCCCACCGGGCCGCTGCACGTGGGCCACGCGCGCTACGCCTCGTACGGCGATGCGCTGTGCCGCCTGTTCGCGTTCGTCGGGCACGGCGTCACGCGGGAGTTCTACGTCAACGACTACGGCACCCAGATGCTGCGCTTCGGCCAGTCTTTGGCCGCCCGGTACGGTCAGCGGCTCGGCCTGGACTCACCGGTGCCCGAAGAAGGGTACCAGGGCGACTATGTCCTTGAGCTCGCCGACAAGCTCCTGGCGGAGGTCGGCGAGCGCTACCGGGCCGCCGTCGCCGCTGCCGCCCCCGACATGACGGCGCTCGACCTCGCGACGGTCGCGGAGCTCAGGGCCTGGGGGCGCGATGCCATCCTGACGCAGTTCCGCGCCACCCTGGAGCGGCTCCGCGTGCCCTTCGATGTCTGGACCCCGGAGAGCACGCTGTACGCCGGAGGCGCCGAGCACCGCGGCTTCGCCGGCGAGGTCGGCAAGGCTCTCGCCGATCTCGACGGCGAGGCGCTCCTCTACGAGGAGGATGGCGCCGTGTGGCTCCGCACCACGGACTACGGGGACGACAAGGATCGCGTGCTCATCCGCAGCAGCGGCGACCCCACATACTTCCTCAGCGACATCGCCTATCACCGCGACAAGATGGACCGCGGCTTCGCCCACATGATCGACATCTGGGGTGCCGACCACCATGGCTACGTGCCGCGCATGAAGGCGGCGTTCACGGCTCTTCCGCCGCACGACGCCGACCGGCTGGAGCTCATCATCGGGCAGCTGGTCAACCTGCTGCAGAGCGGCGAGACCAAGCGGATGAGCAAGCGCAAGGGGGACATCGTCACGGTGGACGATCTAGTCGAGGCGATCGGCGTCGACGCGGCCCGCTTCCTGCTGGTCGGGCGGTCCCACGACACGACGCTCGAGCTCGACCTCGACCTGGCCGTGCAGCAATCGAGCCAGAACCCGGTGTACTACGTGCAGTACGCGCACGCGCGGATCTGCAGCATCCTGCGCAACCTCGGCGCGGCGGGGGCGAGGCCGGCCGGCGAAGCCCTGCCGGCCGCGACCGTCGGCCCGCACGAGAAGTCGCTCATCCGCACCTTGGCGCGCTACCCCGACATGCTGCTGGCGGCCGTGCAGCAGCGCGCCCCGCACCGCATCCACACCTACCTCGGCGAGCTTGCCGCCGAGTTCCACGTGTTCTACCGCAACTGCCGCGTCCTCGCCGACGACCCTGCGGTGGCCGCGTTCAGAGCAGGACTCTGCGTCGCGACGCGGACCACGCTCGCCGGCGGGTTGGCGCTCCTCGGGGTGCACGCTCCCGAGTCGATGTGACCCGCCCCTTGGTCAGGCCCCGAAACGCGTCCGCACCCAGCCGCGCAGCTCCTCGGCCTCGTCCGGGGTCAGCTCCCTCTCGAGCTTGAGGAGCTGTGACACGGCGACGTTGTACTGGCCGCCCAGCAGCTTCTCGACGACGCTGAACAGCACCGTCTGAGCTACCTCTCTCCCAGGGATGCTGGGGGTGTACACGTAGGCGGTGTGCTCCTTGTCCTGCTCGAGCAGGTGCTTCTTGACGAGGTTGTTCATCACCGTCATCACGGTGGTGTAGGCGATCTTGCGGCGCTCACGCAGGGTCTCGTAGACGCGCCGGACCGTGGTCTGCCCGTGTTCCCATACGACCGCGAGGATGTCGGCTTCGAGTGAGCCGATCCCGGTGAACGGCGCCCCTTTGGTGCTGCGCAACCATTTGGGCAGCAGTGGCTGATCCATCCTGACTCCCTTCTCCGTGCTGCAGGGCGGCGTCCGCACCGCCCCAAGCGTGGTACGTATATCTTGCTACGTATTCCCTCTCTGGTCGATATCATGCCAGTTTCCGTGAAGTAGTATCGTCACGGAGGCGTGCAAGGTGGATCGCGGGCGCCCCTGCCCCGCGCTCCGCGGCCCTGGCACCGTCGGGAGGTCACCGTGAAGCTGTTCGTCGCCATCGATCTGGAGGGCATCTCGGGTGTCGTGTCGGAGGAGGACACCGGCTCGCAGGGGGCGGCCGCGGCCGTGGCCCGCGCCCATATGCGAGCCGACCTCGACGCCGTCCTCGACGGCTGCCTCGCCGCCGGCGCCCGCGAGATCGTCGTGTGCGATGCGCACGACGCGGGCCGCAACCTCGACCCCGGCGGCCTGCCTTCGCAGGTGAGGCTCGTCGCCGGCTCGCCGACGCCGCACAGCATGATGCAGGGCATCGCCGCCGACTGTGATGGGGCGCTCTTCGTGGGGTACCACGCGCGCGCCGGCGCCCGGGCGGCGGTCCTCGAGCACACCTGGAACTACAGGGTGTTCTCAGTCACGGTCGGCGACCTTGAGGTGGGCGAGTTCGGCCTCGGCGCGCTGCTCGCCGGCCACTTCGGCGTGCCGGCGGTGTACCTCTCCGGCGACGACAAGGCGGCCGCCGAGGCCGAGGCTCTGGTACGCGGGATCGTGACCACCGTCGTCAAGGCCGGGATCACGCGGCTGAGCGCCGCGCTGTGCCCGCCGGAGGAGGCCAGGGCGCGCATCCGTGCCGACGTTGAACGCGCCCTGCGCGCCGGCGGGCCGCCGCCGCTCGCCTGGAACGGCGAGCCCCTGCACCTCACGTTCACCCGGGCCGAGTTCTGCGACCGGGCGGAGGGCTGCCCCGGGGTGCACCGCCTCGACGGGCGCACGCTCGAAGTGCCGGGCGCGAGCTACGCGGAGGTCTACCGGGGCTTCCTGGCATGCCTGCAGCTCTCCGAAGTGGCGGGCTGATCCGCGGCCGCCTGAGTTGCGGGTGCGCGGCCGGTGTGGTGAACTACGGGCGCGGGCGGATGTAGCGTAGTTGGTAACGCGTCAGCTTCCCAAGCTGAAGACCGCGGGTTCGAGTCCCGTCATCCGCTCCACCTCCCTCACCCCGGGGTCCGTCTGCGGGGGCGCTCCCCCGGCGCGGGGCGCCCGAAGCCCTTCGTTCCAATCCCTGGGTACTCCGTCGGCCCTGATTCAGGCTGGCCTGCACGCATCGGTTAAGCTATCCTAATGATGATTCTGTGTCGCCCTTCACAATGCCAGGCAGGGCGGCTCCCCGACGAGCCGGAGGCACCGTGGACAAGCGCACGCAGAGCGCCGAGGAGTACCTCGAGGCGCTCTTCAAGCTGCAGCGCGGCGGCGGGGCAGTCACCGTGCGCCGCCTCGCCGACGAGCTGTCCGTGTCGCCGCCCTCCGTGAGCCAGATGCTCGGCCGTCTGCGCGCCGCAGGCCTGGTGAACGAGGCCGACCACGGGGTCGCCCTCACCGCGCAGGGCGAGGCCGAGGGCGCCCGCCTTGTGCGGCGCCACCGCCTCAGTGAGCGCTTCCTGGTGGATTACCTCGGGATGCCGTGGGACGCGGTCCACGACGAGGCCTGCAAGTTCGAGCACGTGCTCAGCCCGGAGGTGGAGGCGCGCCTCGCCGAGCAGCTGGGCGACCCTCGCACCTGCCCGCACGGGCACGCCATCCCCGGCGAGGACGGCACCCTGCCCGACGACCCCCTGCGCCCGCTGGCCGAGCTTGACGCCGGCGAGCGCGGCGTCATCGGCTGCATCGCCGAAGAAGACGGAGAGCTCCTGCGTTACCTGGGCTCCCTCGGCCTTCTGCCCGACACCGCGGTGGAGGTGGAGAGCATCGCCCCGTTCGGTGGCCCTCTGCTGGTCCGCGTGGCCGGCTCCCAGTACGCCCTGGGGCGCGAGGTGGCGGGCAAGATCCTGGTGCGCTCCTGAGCGTCATGAGCGGCTCGATCGCCGGGGCAAAACGGCCGCCGGCCGGTGCCGGAGGCGATGGGCTGCACCTCGTCACGTGCATCGCGGGCAACCCCAACGTGGGCAAGAGCTCGCTCTTCAACGCCCTGACCGGCGCCACCTGCGAGACGTCCAACTGCGCCGGGGTGACCACCGAGGCGAGCGCTGCCTGCACGTGGTGGGGAGGGCGCTGCCTGGAGGTCGTCGACCTGCCGGGCGCCTACTCGCTAGGCGGCCAGGGCGGCGACCAGCGCGCCGCCCGCGCCGCCCTGCTCACGCTGAGCCCCGATGTAGTGGTGGCGGTGGCCGACGCCACTAACCTCGCCCGCAGCCTGTACCTGCCGTTGCAGCTCATCGACCTCGGCTTCCGCGTCGTGCTGGCCGTGAACCTCTCGGACGAGGCGCGGCGCAGCGACCGCACGGTGGACACACCCGCTTTGGGCCGCGAGCTCGGCGTACCGGTGGTCGCCACCGTGGCCCCACGCGGAGAGGGGCTCGAGGCGCTCAAGGCGGCGGCCGTGCGTGTCGCGACCTCGAGCAACGGTCACGGGCACGGCGGCGGCACCCCGCTGCCGGCCGCCGCCGCCGCGCGCCTCTCTGAGGTCGCCGCCGCCTTCGAGGCGCAGGCCGGCGTGGGCCGGCGCCCGCCCCACGGGCTGGCACCGCGGGCGGCGGCCTTCGCCGTCCTCGAAGGCGACACGGAGTTCGCGGCCGCTCTCGAGCTCGGCGACGAGGATGTCCTCACGCCGGCTGACGACGATTGGGCGCTGCCCATCGCCCAGGCGCGGCACGCTGAGGCGCGGCGGTTGACGGCGGCGGCGCAGGCGCCGCCGCCGTCAACCGCGGGGCGCAACTGGTGGCGCCTCACGACGGCGCCCCGCACCGGCGTCCCTCTCCTCATCGGCGTGATCGTGGCGATGTTCGCGACCCTGTTCGTGGTCGGCGACCTGCTGGCACGCCTCCTCACGGCGGGGTGGACGGCCTGGGTGTCCCCGGCCGTGAGCGCGGCCGTCGGCCGGGTGTTGGGCGACGGCATCCTGGGCCGCACCGTCCTCTGGGGGGTCGACGGCGGCATCCTGGCCACGATCGCCGTCGGGATTCCCTACATCCTCACGTTCTACTTCCTGCTCGCCCTCATCGAAGACACCGGCTACATGAACGCCGCGGCCTTCCTCAGCGACCGGGTGATGCATCGTTTCGGCCTGCACGGACGGGCCGTGATCCCGCTCATCGCCGCCGGCGGCTGCAACGTGCCGGCGATCATCGCCACGCGCTCGCTGACGACCAGGCGCGAGCGCATCATCGCCTCGGCGCTCGCCACGCTCACCCCGTGCAGCGCCCGGACGGCGGTGATCATCGGGGCGGTGGCGGCCTTCGCGGGCTGGCAGTGGGCGCTGTTCACGTACTTCGTGGTCTTCGTCATCGGCGTGTCGGCGGGCCTGGGGCTCAATCGCCTGCTGCCTGGCAGGAAGGGTGCCTTCGTCATGGAGATGTTCCCCTTCCGCCGGCCGGTCCTGCGTCAGGTGGCGCGCAAGACCTGGCGACGCTTCCGTGAGTTCGTCTGGGACGCGGCGCCGATCATCCTCCTCGGCAGCATGGTCCTGGGCGCCCTGTATGAGACCGGGTTCGTGTGGAAGCTCACCGCCCCGTTGGCGCCGGTCGTGGAGGGGTGGCTGCTGCTTCCCGGCGTCGCCGGCCTGACACTGGTGTTCGCCGTGCTCCGCAAGGAGCTCGCGCTGCAGCTGCTGATCGTGTTCGCGGCCGTCAGCGTCGGGGGTGCGGTGGCCGACATCTCGAGCATCATGACCGGACCGCAGATCATCACCTACGCGATCGTGAACACGATCTACATCCCCTGCCTCGCCACCATCGCCGTGCTGCGCCGCGAGCTGGGCTGGCGCTGGACCGGCGCGATCTCGGCCGGCACGATCGTGCTGGCGCTGGTCGCGGGCGGCGTCGTCGCCCGGCTGCTGCCCCTGCTCGGCGCCTGACGGAGGCACGAAGCGCCGTCCGGCGAGGCGCCGGCCCGCCCACCGACCGGCAGAGTTTGGCCGGCGCCCCACATGTGGTGTACTAGGCCGCGTCACCGGTCCGCGGGCGCGAGCCCGCCGCAACGTCACGGAGGTCGAATGCGAGAGGTCAACGTCGGCCACAAGTCACTGGCGGACTACAGGAGCATCGTCCCCAGAGAGCTCATGGCCGAGATCGACGAGCTCGCGGAGGGCCTGCGCGGCAGGCGCGTGCTGCACGTCAACGCCACCGCCTTCGGCGGCGGCGTGGCCGAGATCCTCTACACGCTGGTGCCCCTCACCAGCGATGCAGGCCTCGAGGCCCAGTGGCAGGTCATCACCGCGCCGCCGGACTTCTTCAACGTCACGAAGAGTTTCCACAACGGATTGCAGGGCCATGCGGTCGACTTCCCGGCCGCGGCGCGCGAGCTGTACACGCAGGTCTGCCGCACCAACGCGGAGGCGCTCACGCATCCCTACGACTTCGTCGTCATCCACGACCCCCAGCCGCTGGCGATGCGCGACTTCGTGCTGCCGGTCGACGGCCACACGACGCACTGGATCTGGCGCTGCCACATCGACACCTCCACGCCCGACCAGGCGTTGTACGACTACCTGGTGCCGTCGATCAACCGCTACGACGCGGCCGTCTACACGCTGCGCGAGTACGTGCCTGAGGGCCTCACGGTGCCGGTGCGCCCCATCGCGCCGACCATCGACCCCCTGGCGCCCAAGAACATGCAGCTCTCTGTTGAGGACGCGACCTACATCGTGCGGCAGTTCGGCATCGACGTGGCGCGGCCCCTGCTCCTGCAGGTATCGCGGTTCGACCCCTGGAAGGACCCGCTCGGCGTCGTCGACGTGTATCGCACGGTGAAGGCGAAGCACCCGGACGTGCAGCTCGCCCTCGTCGGCGCCATGGCCAGCGACGACCCGGAGGGTTGGCACTACCTTGAGCGGGTCATCTCCTACGTAGGCGACGACCCCGACGTGTTCATCCTCTCCAACCTCGACAACGTGGGTTCGGTGGAGATCAACGCCTTCCAGAGCCACGCCGACGTGATCATGCAGAAGTCCACGCGCGAAGGCTTCGGGCTGACGGTCACCGAAGCCCTCTGGAAAGGCCGGCCCACCATCGGCGGCCGGGTCGGCGGGATCCCGCTGCAGATCGAGGACGGGGTCACCGGCTACCTCGTCAGCTCGGCGGCCGAGTGCGCCGCGCGCTGCCTCGACGTCCTCGCCGACCCCGCCCGACACCGGCGTATGGCGCTTCTCGGCAAGGAGCATGTGCGCCGCGAGTTCCTCACGCCGCGGCTGCTGCGCGACGAGTTGCGACTCTTCTCCGACCTGCTCGCGGGTAAGATAGAGGCCTAGGGGGCCCGGCACCCAGGCCGGGCCCGCCGCTCACGCGGTCCGCGGCGCCACACGAAGGGTAGGGGCGTGCAGAGATCCGTTCCGGCAGAGCGCCGTCTGGTGGTGGCCGCCAACCGCGGCCCGGTGTCGTTCCACAGCGACCCCTCCGGGGAGCCGGTGGTGACCCGCGGGCCCGGCGGCCTCGTCACCGTCCTCACCGAGGTCCTGCGCAAGCACGCGGGCACCTGGGTGGCGGCGGCGCTGGCCGAGGAGGAATCGCACCTGGCGGCGGCGGGCGGCGCCGTCGAGGTCGAGCTGGGCCGCGACACCTACCGGGTGCGGTACGTGGCCATCGAGCCCGACGTCTACCACAAGTACTACAACATCGTCGCCAACCCGATGCTGTGGTTCATCCAGCACTACCTCTGGGACCTCGGCCGCCACCCCGACATCTCGGCCAACGAGACCGACGCCTGGGAGACGGGGTATCTGCCGGTGCAGCGGGCGTTCGCCGCGGCGATCGTCGACGAGGCCGATGAGGCGGCGCTCATCATGCTCCACGACTATCATCTCTACGGCGTCGCGCCGCACGTGCGGAGGGCGCTCCCCGGCGCCTTCCTGCACCAGTTCGTGCACATCCCCTGGGTGCAGTCGGACGCCTGGCTCGTCCTGCCGGAGGCGCTGCGCACCGCCGTGTTCATGGGGCTGCTCGGCAACGACATCGTCGCCTTCCACACGCGTCACTACGCGAGCAATTTCCTGCAGGGCTGCGTCGACCTGCTCGACCTCCCCGTTGACGAACGGCGCTCGGCGGTGCTGCTCGGCGACCGCGAGGTGTGGGTCCGCGCCTACCCCGTGTCCATCGATCCGATGGCGCTTATGAAAGCCGCGACGTCGCAGCGCGTGGCGGCCGAGGAGCGCGCGCTTCTCGAACGACGCCGCGAGTTCCTGCTCCTGCGGGTGGACCGCCTCGACCCCAGCAAGAACATCATCCGCGGCTTCCTCGCCTTCGACCGCTTCCTCGAACTGCACCCCGAGTTCAAGGATCACATCACCTTCCTCGCCCTGCTGCAGCCCTCGCGGGAGGACGTCGAGGAGTACGTGATCTACCGCGAGCACGTTCTGCGCACCGTCGAGCAGATCAACACGAAGCACGGCAACACCGACTGGATGCCCATCGACCTGCGCGTGCAGGACAACTTCCCGCAGACGCTGGCCGCCTACCGGCACTACGACGCGCTGCTCGTGAACGCGATCTTCGACGGCATGAACCTCGTGGCGAAGGAGGGGCCGGTGCTCAACGCACACGACGGCGTCCTCGTCCTCTCGGAGAACACCGGCGCCTCGGAGGAGCTCGGCGCCTTCGCGGTCAGCGTCAACCCTTTCGATATCGAGGAGCAGGCGGCGGCGATCTTCGAGGCGCTCACGATGCGCGCGGACGAGAAGCGCCTGCGGGCGCAGCAGATCCGCCGGGTGGTCGACCGCAACAGCATCGAGAAGTGGGTCGACGCTCAGTTCGCGGACATCGCCGCGAAGCTCGCGGCCGCCGAGGCCGCCGGCTGAGGCCCCCCTCCGCCGGCCTCGGCGGCCGGCGGGTGTACGGCGCGCTCAGCCGGGGTTCGCGGTGCGCGCCCGAGCCAGCCTGAGATACTCCTCCGAGACATCGACTCCCAGCGCCCGCCGCCCCAGCTCGACGGCGACGGCGAGCGCTGTGCCGGTGCCGCAGAACGGGTCGAGTACCATGCCACCCGGGGGGCAGGTGGCGAGGATCGGGATACGGCAGAGGTCGGCCGGGAAGGCGGCGTAGTGGCCGCCCCGGCCCTGGGAGCCCTCCGGCATGATGTCCCACACGTCACCCGGCTTGGCGCCGCCCGGGTGATACCGCAAGAAGTAGAAGCCGCGCTCCTGGAGCTCGCGAGCGCGGCCGGACACGGCCGTGGAATCGGAGTGGGTCGTGCGCTGATGGCCGCGGACGATCATCCGGAAGTCGGCGAGCCTCCCCTGGGCGATGTCGGCGAGCCGTGCCTCCAGCGCCGTCAGGGCGGCAACCTTCTCGGCATCGCTGAGCGCCGTCGAAAGCTCGATCTGGCGCCGGTACCGCACGCCGCGCACCCCGGTGGCCGAGACGACGGCACCGCCGTCCACGCGCGCCGCGCGCGGCGCACGGCGCACGGCGTCAGCGTCGTAGTAGTAGCCGCGGGGCCGGCCCACGAAGTGGAAGAGCAGCTCGTGGACGTTCCGCAGCCTGTCGCGGCTGGTGTCGGGGCCGCCCTTCACCTTGTGCCACACCACGCTGTTGCGCAGCGTCCAGCCTTGCCCGTCGGTGAGGTGGAAGGCGACCCGCCAGGGGACCCCGAGCTGACGCTTGCCGCGGTAGGTGTCGCCGAGGTTGAGCCACAGGGATCCAGTGGGCTTCAGCACCCGGCGCAGCTCCGCGGTGACCGCCGCGAGGGCGGCCACGTACTCCTCCCAGGTGGCCTCGGCGCCGATGCCGCCGGCGGCGTAGCGGCGGTGGCCGAAATAGGGCGGGCTCGTGAGGCAGCAGTCCACGCTGCTGTCAGGGAGGCGCCGCAGCGTGGCGAGCGCGTCGCCGCGGACGAAGAAGGGCCGGGGGTCAGCGCCCGCCAGGTACTTCGTCAGGCGGGCGTCGTCGGCCTCTGCGGCGCGGCGCCTACCGCCCGCGTCCGTCACGGGATCGGGTGGAGCCGCGGTCGCCAGACGGGCCCCGGGTTGCCGGCGGGGAACACCGGCCTTCAGCCCCCCAGCGCCCGCCGGTAGATCGCCTCGTAGTCGGTCACCATCCGCGCCACCGTGAAGCGCTCCTCGACGGTGCGCCGGCAGACGGCGGGGTCGATCTCGGGGACGCGGTCGATGGCGGCCACGAACTCGTCGAAGGTGTCGCGGACATAGCCGGTGCGACCGTCGTCGACGACCTCCGGAACGGAGCCCTGGCGCAGCGCCACCACCGGCGTGCCCGTGGCCATCGCTTCGATCATCACGAGGCCAAACGGCTCCGGCCAGGTGATGGGGAAGACGAACGCCTTGGCGTGCGCGAACAGCTCGCGCTTGCGCGCATCGCTCACCTCGCCCTCGTAGACGATCTGCTGGCCGTCGATGTGCGGCTCGACCTTCTCCTCGAAGTACTGACGGTAAGGCTCCTGGAGGACGCCGGCCATGATGAGCCGGTGGCCGGTGCGCTTGGCGGCCTCGATCGAGAGATGGAAGCCCTTGGCCTCGCAGACACGGCCGAAGGCGAGGAGGTAGTCGCCCTTCTGCGGGGTGTACGGCCATTGCTCGACGGCGATCGCGTTGTAGGCGAGGCCCGCCCAGCCCATGCCGGCCGGCGCCATGGACTGCTGGTAGCGGCTGATACCGACGTAGCCGACCGCGTCACGGAACTGCTCGTAGAAGCCGTACGCGGCGGCGTCGAAGGCGCAGTGCACCGTGTGCACCATGGGCGTCGCAAGGTAGCGGCTGAAAGCGATGCCGAGGAAGCCGGAATGGTCGTGGACAAGGTCGAAGGCCTCGCGCTCGATGTCGGCGAAGGCGTGTGATACGTGCCGGGCATCGTAGCTCGAAAGCCCCAGCACCTCGGGCATCTGGGCGGGGAAGAGGGCCCGCAGCTCGGCAGCGGTGTGGGAGTCCCCGGAGGCGTAGAGCACGACCTCGTGGCCGCGCGCCACGAGCTCGTCGCAGAGCTGCTGCACGACCCACTCCGTGCCACCGTAGCCGGCGGGCGGCACGGTGATCCACGGCGGTGCGAGCTGGGCGATGCGCATGGGGGCATTGTATCCGTTTGCGTCGCCGGGGATGTGCCGAGGGTGTCCAAGCGCTTGCCGTGCGGGTAGAGTGACCGCGATGATCCTCTACCTCGACTGCGCGAGCGGCATCAGCGGCGACATGCTGGTCGCGGCGCTTCTCTCTGTCTCCGGCGCCCGGCCCGACGACCCGGGGCCGCTCGACGACGTCGTACGTCCGGCGCTGGCCGCGGCCGGCATCGACCCCCGCCTGGTCGCCATCGAGGAAGTGCGCCGGGGCGGCATGGCGGCGCTCGCCTTCAACGTCTCCGACGGGCCCGGTTTCGCCACGTTCGACGAGCTGATCATGTCGATGTACGCCTCGGATCTCGAGGAGCCGGTGGCGGACGCCGTGGCCGCGATCGCCGAGCGCATGGCGGCGGCGGAGGCCGAGGTCCACGGCCGCGACGAGGAGCACCTGCACGAGCTCAGCGGTATCGACACGGCGGTCGACCTCATCAGTGCCGCCGCCTTGCTGCACCGCCTCGCGCCGGAACGCGTCGTGGCGTCGCCGCCGGCGCTCGGCGGCGGCGCCG
>JBAZPK010000020.1:0-22849 GCA_041648235.1 Thermoleophilia bacterium | reverse complement strand
CGGGTCCACGAAAAGTGCCAATGGAAGCGTGGCTGTGGTCCGGTTCTTGGTGGCGGAGACGAGTGATGGACAGATGATGTAAGTGGGCCTTGACAGCGGCCGGCCTTCTCATGGAAGACTGCGTAAGCCGCTCGTTGCCGGCGGGCACGGCGCGGACCGTCAGGCGCCGGCGGGCGCTCCGGCGGGCACGCCGCGCCCGAGCACGCGGGTGAGGAACTCGCCCGTGTGCGACGTCCCGGGCAGGCCGGCGAGGTCCTCCGGCGTGCCGACGGCGACGATGGCGCCGCCCTCCTCCCCGCCCTCGGGGCCGAGGTCGACGACCCAGTCGGCGCTCTTGATCACGTCGAGGTTGTGCTCGATGACGACCACCGTGTTGCCCTGGTCGACCAGCCGCTGCAGCATCTCGAGGAGCTTCTCGATGTCGGCGAAGTGCAGACCGGTGGTGGGCTCGTCGAGGATGTACAGCGTTTTGCCGGTGGCCACCTTGCTGAGCTCGCTGGCCAGCTTGACCCGCTGTGCCTCGCCCCCGGAGAGCGTGGTCGCCGGCTGGCCCAGCTTGACGTAGCCGAGGCCGACGTCGTCGAGCGCCTTGAGCCGGCGGGCGATGCGCGGCACGTTGGCGAAGAAGCCCACCGCATCCTCGACGCTCAACTCGAGCACCTCGGCGATGTTCTTGCCCTTGTACCAGACCTCGAGCGTGTCGCGGTTATAGCGCTTGCCGCGGCAGGCCTCGCAAGGCACGTAGACGTCGGGCAGGAAGTGCATCTCGATCTTGATCTGGCCGTCGCCCTTGCAGGTCTCGCAGCGGCCACCCTTGACGTTGAAGCTGAAGCGCCCGGGCTTGTAGCCGCGCAGCTTGCTCTCCGGCGTCTGGGAGAAGAGCTGGCGGATGTGGTCGAACACACCGGTGTACGTCGCCGGGTTGCTGCGCGGCGTGCGCCCGATGGGCGACTGGTCGATATCGATGACCTTGTCGAGGAGCCGTGCCCCATCGATGCCGTCGTGGGCCCCAGGGCGGAGCTTGGAGACGCGGCTGAGACGGCTCGCCATACCCTTGTAGAGGATCTCGTTGACGAGCGTCGACTTGCCCGACCCCGAGACTCCTGTGACGCAGGTGAACGCCGAGAGCGGGAAGGCGACGTCGATGCCGCGCAGGTTGTGCATGCGGGCGCCGCGCACCGTGAACCATTCCACCGGCAGGCGACGCTGGCCAGGGACGGCGATGCGGCGCCGGCCGGCGAGGAAGTCGCCCGTGAGCGACGCCGGGTCGGCCATGACGGCCGCCGGCGTCCCCTCGGCGACCACCTGCCCGCCGTGCTCGCCGGCCCCCGGACCCATGTCGACGATGTGATCGGCCGAGCGCATCGTCTCCTCGTCGTGCTCGACGACGATCACCGTGTTGCCCAGGTCCCGCAAGCGCAGCAGGGTGTCGATGAGGCGCCGGTTGTCGCGCTGGTGCAGGCCGATGCTGGGCTCGTCGAGGATGTAGAGCACGCCCACCAGCGCCGAGCCGATCTGGGTCGCGAGGCGGATGCGCTGCGCCTCGCCGCCCGAGAGCGTGGCCGAGGCGCGCTGCAGCGAGAGGTACCCCACCCCGACGTCGTTGAGGAAGGTGAGGCGCTCGATGACCTCCTTGATGACTCGGCCGCCGATGAGCCGCTCGGTCGCCGTGAGCTCGAGGCCGTGCAGGAAGGCCAGCGCCTCGCGCACGCTGAGCAGGGTGAACTCGTGGAGGTTGCGCTCGCCGACCGTCACGGCCAGGCTCGTCGGCTTGAGCCGCGCGCCCTTGCACTCCGGGCACGGGCGCTCCGCCATGTACTCCTCGATCCGCTGGCGCACCAGCTCCGACTCGGTCTCGGCGAAGCGCCGCTGCAGATGTTTGACGATGCCGGGGAAGCTCGAATTGTAATGGCGCATGCGGCCCTGGTAGTTGCGGTAGCTGAGCGGGATGCGCTCCTTGCCGGTGCCGAAGAGGAAGAGGTCGCGGTGCTCCTGCGGCAGCTCGTCCCACGGCTTGTCCGTGTCGACGCCGAAGGTGGTGGCGATGGACTCGAAGACCTGCTCCAGCCAGCCGAACGACAGCTGGCCGTAGGGGAGCAGGGCGCCCTTGTCGATGCTCACCGAGCCGTCCGGAACCACCAGGCCGGGGTCGATCTCCTGTGTGGCGCCGAGGCCGTGGCAGAACGGGCAGGCGCCGTGCGGGCTGTTGAAGCTGAACACGCGCGGCTGGATCTCGGGCAGCGAGATGCCGCAGTGTACGCAGGCGAACTTCTCGCTGAACGTGAGCGTGACCCCCTCGGCGGTCTCGACCTCGACGAGGCCGTCGGCGAGCTGGGCGGCGGTCTCGATGGAGTCGGTGAGCCGCCGCCGCAGGCCGTCCTTCATGACGAGCCGGTCGACGATGACGGCGATGTCGTGCTTGTACTTCTTGTCGAGGTCGATCTGCTCCTCGAGCTCGCGGACCTCACCGTCCACCTTGACGCGGGTGAAACCGTCGGCGCGGAACTGCTCGAAGAGCTTGCCGTACTCACCCTTGCGGCCGCGGACCACCGGCGCCACGACGCTGAACCGGGTGCCGTCGCCGAGCTCGCATACCTGGTCGACGATCTGCTGGATGCTCTGCCCGGCGATGGGGCGGCCGCATTGCGGGCAGTGCGGGTGGCCGATGCGGGCGTACAGGAGGCGCAGGTAGTCGTAGATCTCGGTGACCGTGCCGACCGTGGAGCGCGGGTTGCGCGAGGTGGTCTTCTGGTCGATGGAGATCGCCGGGGACAGGCCCTCGATCGAGTCGACGTCGGGCTTGTCCATCTGGCCGAGGAACTGGCGCGCGTAGGCCGAGAGGCTCTCGACGTAGCGCCGCTGGCCCTCCGCGTAGATGGTGTCGAAGGCCAGCGAGCTCTTCCCCGAGCCCGAGAGGCCGGTGATGACGATGAACCGGTCGCGCGGCAGGCGCAGCGAGATGTCCTTCAGGTTGTGCTCGCGGGCCCCGCTGATGACGAGATCGTGGTTCATGTGTTCAGCTTGACTCCTGATCGTGGGCCGCTGCGGACGGAAGCCCAGCGGCGATTGCGGCAGGACGCGCGGACGCTCCGAACGGGACGGACCCCGGGTCCGGGGCGAGGCCCGCCGCCCAGGAACAGACTCCCACCAGGCCGTACGGGATGTAGTCCATTGTATCCGCTAGACGTGACGGACGCGGCCTTCGGGCTCGCTGGTCCTCTCGTCACGATCACCGGGGCGGCGAGAGCGAAGCGAGACGTGCGGCCGGTCCTGCCGGGGCGGACGCGGCGACCCATGTCCACGTCAGGGCTCCGCCGGCTCAATGACGGCGGCTCCGGGCAGCGGGTGGCCCGTCCGGGGGGCGTGGCGCCCCCCGGTCATCAGTGCGTAAGCCCGTGGTAGCCGCCGCCTCATGGCGACCGCCGCGCCCACTGACGCGGCCACCGTGAGCGCCCAGACGACGACATACTGCAGGAGCCGCACCCACTGGTCATCCCCCGAGTACGGCAGAGCGCGGTGCGCCAGCAGGCTCAGAAGCGGGAACTGGCACAGGTACAGGAAGAACGAATAGGTGGACACGGACGACGCGGCCGCCGACAGCGCCCGCCAGCGTCGCGCCCGCGCGGCCGCAAGATCGAAGCCGAACCAGACCGCCGGGACGCCGAGTGCGACAACGCCCAGCAAGCCCGCCCGGGCCCCGTAGCCGTGCCCGCTGCCGAGGAGGGCGTACAGCGCACAGGCACACAGCCAGAGCGGCAGAAGCAGCGGGACCAGCCATCGCGGGAGTCTGGGCGCGCGCCAGCGGAGGATGGAGAAAGCCGCTCCCACGATGAAGGGGAAGAAGACGGTGGGGCTCATCCACAGGAGCTGGGAGCTGGAGGGCCAGCCCGACACCCACCAGACCAACCCCGCGACCAGGACCCAGCCGCGCGTAGAGCTGACGCAGACGTAGATGATCGGCGCGACCAGCACGCAACCCATGAGCGATTGCAGGAACCACAACTGGCCCATGGCCGGCTGGACGAGCCACATGCGTAAGCCTGCCCCGATGGAGCGCACCGACTCAGCCTCCGGAGCTCTGCCGAAATCGAGGGTCTGCGCCGCGACCACGTAGAGGAGCCCCAGGGCGCTCCAGATCAGGAACGGCACGAGCAGACTCCAGAACCGCCGACGGTACTTGGCTGAGAAGGCGGCGACAGAAGGGGACAGGCTTCTGAAGAAGAGGTAGCCGGACAGACCGCCGAGGAAGGGCATGCCCCAGCGCATGACCGCCAGCGACCAGAATCGCGGCAAGAAAGGTCGCGCGAACAGGTCCGTCGGCAAGAAGGCGCCCGTGCCTGACCCCCCGTAGGTGGCGAAGTAGGCGTGGAACCAGATGATCGCCACGACCGCCAGGAACCTCATGACGGCCAGCTTCTTGGAAAGGTAGGGTGTCATGGGTCCGGGTCCTAGCGAGGTCCAGCCTCGACGTTTACCTGTCTGCACGCCTGTCCGGCCGCCGGCGCGGCGGCTCCGAGGCCGGCTAGTCGATGAGCAGAAGGCCGGTCCACGCCGGATGGTCGGCGGCCGGCATCTCGACGGGGATGCCGGCGGCGTCGGCGGTGGCGATGACATCGATGCCCACCGCCTCCATCGACGGCCGCGCCTCGAAGGGATGCCGGCAGGCCTCGCCCGACGGGCCGACGCAGACATCGCAGAGCACGCAGTCGCCGCCCGCGTAGGCGGCGGCGAAGCGGTAACCAAGCTTGAAGGCCTCGGCCTCGAGGGCGGTCATGACGGCGGCGAACTCGTTCTGGCTCTCGCGGAGCGTGCGCTCGTAGCCCTGTTGCCGGGCCTCGCCGCCAGCCGTGGCCGCCGCCCCGGCCGCCTTGGCCTCGGCGTAGCCCATGCCGGCCAAGGCATCGTCGACGGCCGTCTGGGTGAGCGGGATGCCACGCTGCACGACCAGCGTGTCGCCGTACCGGGCCAGCGCCTCACGCGTCTCGGCCGGCGACGGCGTGTGCGGCGGGCACATCAGGTTGACGCCGTAGTGGGCGCAGAGCGGGATGCGGCACTTGAGGCGGACGCGCTCGTCGACGACCACGGCGCGCGCCGGCAGCGGCGCCGCCCTGTCGGCGCCGAGGGCGCGCGCCCTCGCCACCAGGTGCTGGATGTGCAGCGCGTCAGCCAACCTTGCTCCCCCTTCGGACGAGCTCTTTGCCGAGCTCCTTGATCTCGTCGCGCAACCTGGCCGCGTACTCGAACTTGAGCTGGTCCGCGGCCTCGAACATCTCGGCCTCGAGGCCGGCGATGAGCTTCTCGAGGTCGGCCTTGGGCAGCGCCATCTTCTTGGCCACGGCCTTGGCGGCGCGGCGGCCTTTGGTGGGCACCGCCGCCGCGTCGCTGACCATCTGGGCGATGTCGGTGACCGCCTTGACGACGCTCCGCGGCGTGATGCCGTGAGCCTCATTGTAGGCCGTCTGCCGGGTGCGGCGCCGCTCGGTCTCGCCGATGGCGACCGTCATCGCCGCGGTCATCCGGTCGGCGTACATGATGACCCTGCCGTCGACGTGACGGGCGGCGCGGCCGATGGTCTGGATGAGCGCGGTCTGCCCGCGCAGGAAGCCCTCCTTGTCGGCGTCGAGGATCGCCACCAGCGTGACTTCCGGGAGGTCCAGGCCCTCGCGCAGCAGGTTGATGCCGACCAGCACGTCGAACTCGCCGAGCCGCAGATCGCGGACGATCTGGATGCGCTCCAGGGTGTCGACCTCGCTGTGCAGGTAGCGTACCTTGAAGCCGTTCTCGAGCAGGTAGTCGGTGAGGTCCTCGCTCATGCGTTTGGTCAGCGTCGTGATGAGCACCCGCTGGTCCTTGTCCACCCGCCGCCGGATCTCGTTCATGAGGTCGTCGATCTGGCCCTCGGTGGGCCGCACCTCGACCGCGGGGTCGATGAGGCCGGTGGGCCGGATGATCTGCTCCGCGATGTTGACGCTGTGGGCGAGCTCGAACTGGGCCGGGGTGGCGCTGACGAAGACGATCTGCGGCACCTTGGCGAGGAACTCGTCGATGCGCAGCGGCCGGTTGTCGAGCGCACTGGGCAGGCGGAAGCCGTAGTCGACCAGCATGTTCTTGCGCGACTTGTCGCCCTCGGACATGGCGCGGATCTGGGGCAGGGTCATGTGCGATTCGTCGATGAAGCAGAGGAACTCGTCGGGGAAGTAGTCGAGCAGGCAGTTGGGCGTCGCCCCGGGCTCCTTGCCGAGCAGGATGCGGGAGTAGTTCTCGATGCCGTTGCAGTAGCCCATCTCGCGCAGCATCTCCATGTCGTAGAGCGTGCGCTGACGCAGGCGGTGCGCCTCGAGGACCTTGCCGTTGGCCTCGAACCAGGCGCAGCGCTCGTCCAGCTCACGCTGGATCTCGACGAGGGCGCGCTCGACTGCGGGGCTGTCGGTGACGAAGTGGGTGGCCGGGTAGATGGCGACGTGCTCGGGCTTCTCGACGACCTCGCCGCCCACCGGGTCGAAGCTGACCAGTTGCTCGACCTCGTCGCCCCAGAGCTGCACGCGGATAGCGGTGTCCTGGGCGGCCGGCCAGATCTCGACTGAGTCGCCGCGCACGCGGAACTTGCCGCGCGCCGGCTCGAAGTCGTTGCGCGCGTACTGGATGTCGACGAGCTTGCGCAGCATCTCGTCGCGGTCGAAGGTGTCGCCCACCCGCAGGAGCACCATCTTGTCGAGGTAGTCCTCGGGCGAGCCCAGGCCGTAGATGCAGCTCACACTGGCGACGATGACCACGTCGCGGCGGAGGAAGAGCGAGGTCGTCGCGGAATGGCGCAGGCGGTCGATCTCGTCGTTGATCGACGAATCCTTCTCGATGTACAGGTCCTGCGCCGGGACGTAGGCCTCGGGCTGGTAGTAGTCGTAGTAGCTGACGAAGTACTCGACGGCGCTCTCCGGGAAGAACTCGCGGAACTCGTTGCAGAGCTGCGCCGCCAGGGTCTTGTTGTGGGCGATGACCAGCGCCGGGCGGCCGACCTTCTCGATGACGTTGGCCATGGTGAAGGTCTTGCCCGAGCCGGTGACGCCGAGCAGTGTCTGGAAGCGGTCGCCGCGCCCCACGCCTTCGGCCAGCGCGGCGACCGCCTCCGGCTGATCGCCGGTGAGGCCGTACTCAGCCTGGATCCTGAACTCGCTCATGGGTCCGACTCTACCAACACGAACAGGTGTTCGCAACAGGCAGCGTGCTCACGAGGCGCGCCGCAGGCGGTCCCCGTAGAGCTCGCGGTAGAGCCGGCGGCGTTCGAGCACCCGGCGCACGTACTCACGGGTCTCCGGGAAGGGGATATCGGCCGTCCGGAGCCGGCGCCCGTCGGCGGCCGCGTCATCGAGCCAGACGGCCACCCTCGCGGCGCCGGCGTTGTACGCCGCGACCGCCGCCAGGGTGTCTCCGCCGAACTCGTCGAGCAGGCGGCGAAGGTAGTAGCTGCCGTAGCGCACGTTGACCCGCGGGTCCTCGAGGTCGGCGGCCTCGAAGGCGACGCCGCCGGTCTCGCGGGCGATCTGCGCCGCCGTGGCCGGCAGCACCTGCATGAGGCCGACCGCGCCGGAGGACGAGACGGCGCGCTCGTCGAACCCACTCTCGGTGGAGATCACGGCCGCGACCAGAGCCGGGTCGAGGTGCTGGCGGCGGGCGGCGGTGCGGATGGCGCCGTCATGCTCGAGCGGGTAGGCGAGGCGCGAGTACCAGCCGGCGGCCGGCTCGGCGGTGAAGCTCGCCCCCGCGCAGCGCAACACTCCGAGCCCCGCGGCGGCGGCCACGGCCACCACCACGGCGAGCAGCAGGAGCCGCCTCACGGGCGCCGCCCGGGAGCGGCCTCCGGCCCGTCGCCGGCGGCGGCGGCGAGCACGTGGGCCACCGTCTCCCCCACGAAGTCGCGGAGCTCCTTGCGGGTGCCGGTGTTGTGGAACACGAAGTCGCTGCGGGCGATCTTCTCGTCCTCCGGCATCTGCTGCTTCAGGCGGCGACCGAACTCACTTGCCGTGAGCTTCGCCGTGAGGCGACGCCGGCGTATGTCCGGCGGCGCCGTGATGAGGACGACGTAGTCGAACGCCTCCGCGAACCCGGTCTCGAACAGCAGCGGTACCTCGGCGACGACCAGAGCCGGCCGCGGGGCGACCGCCTCCTGGCCTGCGGCGAACTCGGCCACCGCGGTGCGCACGTGCGGATGCAGCAGCCGCTCGAGCCACTGCAGCTCCTCGAGGTCGTGGAAGACGATGCGCGCCAGGGCGGGGCGGTTGACGACGTCGCCGACCACGACCTCGGCGTCATACCGCTCGCGGACGGCGGCGACGATGTCCGGCCGGGAGTAGAGCCCGTGGACGATGTCGTCGCTCGAGATCACAGCGGCGCCGAGCTCGCGCAGATAGGCAAGCGCGGTGGACTTGCCGGAGCCGATGCCCCCGGTGAGGCCGAGGCGCGGGATGGGGCTGGGCGTGGCGGTCATCTGGCGTGAGGCGCACGCGGGGGGCGGCAGCGACCGCCGCCCCCCGCCGCGCTCCGCTAGGCCTGCTCGCCTTCGCCGGCGGCCGGCGCGTCGTCGGCGGGCGGCGCGTCCTCGGCAGCCTCGTCATCGGACCGGCCGCCGGCCGGGAAGACGTCGTCGCTGAGCCCGAGCTCGGGCTCGACGACCGGCTCGGCCTCCGGCTCGACGGCCGGAGGCTCGGGCTCGACAGCTTCAGCCTCTTCCGTGGTCTCGGCGGCGCCTGCGGCACCTTCGTCCGCCTCGGCCGCGGCCACGTCGGCGGCGGCCTCCGGGGCCTCCTCGGCCGCGGCCTCAGCCTCGGCGCCGACGGCCTCTTCGGCCGCCTCGGCTCCCGGCTCGGGCTCGACGACCACAGGTCGCAGTGGCTTGACGTTGTCGCCGTCCACGCGCTTGATGCTCAAGCTGAGGCGGCGGCGCTCGGAGTCGACCTCGATGATCTTGACCTGGACCGTCTGCC
This sequence comes from Thermoleophilia bacterium, assembly GCA_041648235.1. Taxonomy (GTDB): domain Bacteria; phylum Actinomycetota; class Thermoleophilia; order UBA2241; family UBA2241; genus CAIXSE01. Next base: position 13,871 of record JBAZPK010000020.1, on the reverse strand, counting down.
CCACCGACACGACCTCGTCCGGGCGCTCGACGTGGCGGTTGGCCAGCTCGCTGATGTGCACCAGGCCCTCGATGCCCTCGTAGATCTCGACGAAGGCGCCGAAGGCGACGATCTTGGTGACCCGGCCGTCGACGACGTCGCCGACCTTGTGCTGGGCGACGATCTTCTGCCACGGGTCTTCCTGGGTCTGCTTGAGGCCCAGGCTGATGCGCTGGCGGTCGCGGTCGATGTCGAGCACCTTGACCTTGACCTTCTGGTTGACCTGCAGCACCTCGGACGGGTGGTTGATGTGCGTCCAGCTGAGCTCGCTGATGTGGATGAGGCCGTCGATCCCGTCCAGGTCGACGAAGGCGCCGAAGTCGACGATGTTGCTGATGGTGCCTTCGACCACGTCGCCCACATTGAGCTCGTCGATGATCTGCTGGCGGACCTCCTTGCGCTCCTCCTCGAGGACGGCGCGGCGGCTGAGGACCACGTTGTTGCGGTTGCGGTTCATCTCGATGACGCGGCAGTTGAGCTCCTGGCCGACGTACTCCTGGAGGTCCTGCACACGGCGGATGTCGACCAGGGAGGCGGGCAGGAAGCCGCGCACGCCGAGGTCGAGGATGAGGCCGCCCTTGACCACCTCGATGACCGTGCCGGTGACGGGTTCGCCGCTCTCGAAGGCGCCCTCGATACGCTTCCACGCCTTCTCGAACTTGGCGCGCTTCTTGCTGAGGATGAGGCGCCCGTCGGCGTCTTCCTTGGTCATCACGAGGGCGTCGATCTCCTCGCCCAGCGTGACCTCTTCCGACGTGTTGACGTTCTTGCGGATGCTGAGCTCGTTGACCGGGATGACGCCCTCGGACTTGTAGCCGATGTCGACCAGCACCTCGTCCTTGTCGATGCGCACGACGTTGCCGGTGACGATGTCGCCTTCGGAGAAGACGTTGATGGTGAGGTCGTAGTTGGGGACGATCTCGCCGTCCACCTCGATGAGGTAGCCCTCGCTGCCCTCCACGATACGCGGATCGTTGGCCGCTGCGAGCTGGGTGTCGATCGGTTTGTCAGCCATGTGGTGTAGACGCCTCCCGGTCAGAGTGCGGTCCGTCGTTGCCAGAAGGAAACGGCCCGCGGACCGCAGCGAGCCGAAACTAGCGGAGTATACCACGTTGACAAGGGCGGCCGAGAGGGCGGCCGCCCGCCGTCACTTCGCGGCCAGCCAGTCGTCGCCGACCCCGACCTCGACCTCGAGGGCGGGGTCCATCGCGTAGGCGCCGCACATCGCCTCGCGCAGGAGGGGCACGCACTCGTCCACCTCGCCCCGCGGGCACTCGAGGACGAGCTCGTCGTGCACCTGCAGCACGAGGCGCGAGGCCAGGCGCCGCCGTTCGAGCTCGCGCTGCACGGTCACCATGGCCACCTTGATGATGTCGGCGGCGGTTCCCTGCAGCACGGTGTTGACCGCCAGGCGTTCGCCCAGTGAGCGCACGTTGTAGGCACGTGACTGCAACTCCGGCACGGCGCGGCGGCGGCCGAACAGCGTCGTCACGTGACCGTCACGGGCCGCCTGGGCGATCACCTGCTCGCGGAACGCGCGCACCCGCGGGTACTTGGCGAAGTAGGCGTCGATGAAGGCCTTCGCCTCCTCCACCGGGATCTCCACCTGTTCGGAGAGGCCGTAGGCGGAGAGGCCGTACATGATACCGAAGTTGGTCGCCTTGGCGTGCTCGCGCTGGCGCTTGGTGACCTCGTCCACGGCGATCCCGGCAACGGCGGCAGCCGTGACGCGGTGCACGTCCTCGCCGCGGTGGTACGCGTCGAGCAGCGCCGGCTCCTGGGAGAGCAGCGCCATGAGCCGCAGCTCGATCTGCGAGTAGTCGGCGACCACCAGCGTGCAGCCCTCCTCGGCCACGAAGCAGGCGCGGATCTCGGCCCCCAACTCGGTGCGCACGGGGATGTTCTGGAGATTCGGGTTCACGCTCGAGAGGCGGCCGGTGGCGGCCACCGTCTGTTTGAAGGTCGTGTGCAGGCGGCCGGTACGTGGGTCGAGGGCCTCCGGCAGCGGCTCCAGATAGGTGTTCAAGAGCTTGGTGAGCTCGCGCCACTCCTCGACGGCCGGCACGATCGGGTGCTGGTCGCGCAGCCCGCGCAGCACGCGGGCGTCGGTGGAGTAGCCAGTCTTGCCCTTCTTCCCGGGCGCGAGGCCGAGGCGCCCGAAGAGCACCTCGGCGAGCTGCTGCGGCGAGCCGAGCGTGAACTCGCCGCCGGCCAGGCGCACGATCTCATCGCGGAGCTCGTCGACGCGATCGCGCACGCGAGCCGTGATCTCGCCCAGGCGGTACGGGTCCATCTTGATCCCCGCCGCCTCCATCTGCGCGAGGACGTGAACGAGCGGCAGCTCGATCTCGCGGAAGAGGCGCCCCAGGCCGAGCGAGTCCAGCCGCGGCTCCTGCTCCGCGGCGACGCGCCAGGTGAGCAGGGCGCGCGATGCGGCGGCGGCCTCCGCGATCGAGCCCTCCCCCGCGAGGGCGCCCTCTTCGGACCCGCCGAGGGCGAAGAGGCCGCGCTCCTTCTCGGGCCGCTCCGGCTGCAGCAGGTACGCCGCCACCGCGGTGTCGAAAGCCGGCCCGGTCGGCGCCACCGTGTACCCCGGCTGAGCTTTGGCGTCGTGGACGACGACGTGAGCCGCGAGGCGCCACAGAGCGGCCAGCCGGTCGGCCGGCGCGCTCGCCACCTGGACGACCGGCGCGCCGGCGGCGACGGCGACGGCGTAGGCCCCGTCGCCGTCCGGCTCGATGGCCAGCGCGGCCTCACCCTTCTCGAGGGTGGCCGCCAGCGGGCCGACGTCCGGCTCCCGCACGACCCGCACGGCCGGGCCGGCGCCCGCCGCCGAGGTGGGTGCGGGCGCCGGCGCGGGCGCCGGGGCTCCAGGTCCGGCGGCCATCTCCCGCAGCCGCCGCCGAAGGCTCTCGAACTCGTACTTGGCGAAGATCGCGTCGACGAGCTCGACGGGTAGCGTGTAGCCCCCGCGCGCCACGAGCTCGACGAGGTCCTCTTCGAGGGGCACGTCGAGCACCATGGTGGCCAGGCGCTTCGACAGCCGCGCCGTGGCCTCGTGCTCGGCCAGAAGGGCGCGCCGCTTCTCGCTCTTCACCTCCGGCAGGCGCTCGTAGAGGGCCTCTACGCTTCCGAACTGCTGCAGCAGCGCCGTCGCGGTCTTCTCGCCCACGCCGGGCACCCCGGGGATGTTGTCGCTGCTGTCACCCTTGAGGCCGATGTAGTCGGGGATCCGGTCCGGCATCACTCCGAAGCGCTCCACCACGGCCGCCGGCGTGTAGATCTTGACGTCCGTGATGCCGCGCCCCGTGCTCATCACCCAGATGTCGTCGTCGACCACCTGCATGGCGTCACGGTCGCCGGTGACGACCATGGAGCCGACGCCCTGCCGTTTGGCCTCCTCCGCCAGCGTGCCGAGGATGTCGTCGGCCTCGTAGCCGGGCTTCACCAGGTTGACGATCCCGAAGGCCTCCATGAGCTCGGGGAAGCGCTCCCATTGCTGCGAGAGCGGCTCCGGCATGTGCGGCCGCTGAGCCTTGTACTCCTCGAACTCGTCGTGCCGGAAGGTCTTCTCGCGCGCGTCCCAGGCGACGACGATGCTCGCCGGGCGATAGTCGGCGACGATCTTGAGGAGCATCTGGCTGAGCCCATAGATCGCGTTGGTGGGGAAGCCGTCACGGGTGGTGATGCTGTCTGGCAGGGCGAAGAACGCCCGATAGGCGAGGCTGCTGCCGTCGAGCAGGAAGAGGCGGCCGGTGAGCGAGGGGTCCATCGCGCGATTGTACCCTGCTGCGCGGTACGGGGAGGCGCCGCGGTCCGCCCCGCGATCAGCCCCGGCGCTTGACGAGCAGGACGCGAGTGCCGAGCGGCCCGCAGACGAACTGGACGGCGTCGCACAGAGTCCGCATGAAGTGGATCCCTCGGCCTGTGGTCTGCGAGACGGCAGGGGCGCAGATCGGGCTGGCGTCGATGCCGCCGCCGCCGTCAGCGATCTCCACGGCGACCTCGTCGTCGAAGCTGAAGAAGCGCACGTGTACGTCATCGTCGGCACCGTGCGGCGAGCCGTGGACGACGGCGTTGGTGAGCGCCTCGGCGGCCGCCACGCTGAACTCGAACAGCGCCGGGTCGCCGAGCCCGGCCACCTCGGCGTATGCGGTCAACCGCCGCCTGGCCTTGGGCAGCTCTTCGGCCACCGCCGGAAAGTAGAAGTCGTGCTCCCAGCGCGGCCGCACTGGGAGGTGCAGCGGAGAGTGCGCGGCGACGAGGCGCGGCTCCGGGGAGGCTGGGGCGGCGGCGCTCACGAGGCCGGCCTCGGCGAGGGCGGTGCGAGCCGTGCCCACCTCGGCCGCCACGACCAGCTCGCCGCCGCCTTCGTGGAAGCTCCGCGCGGCGTCGGCGAGGACCGCGATCTCGTCGTCGCCGAGGTGCCGGCAGCGGTCGACGTCGACGACGACGTCCCACACCCCGCGCGTGCGGCAGCGGTCGAGCTCGCCCTTCAGGTCGTCGGCGAGCTCGATCCCGTCCGCACCCGTGCAGCGGACGACGCAGACCTCTCCGCGGAACTCCGCCCTGACACTCCCGCTCACCGCCAAGTCCACCCGTCGCGTCAGGCGCCAGGAGCGCGCTGGGCCGCGCTGTCGTAGGTGAGCGGCGGCTCGAAGCGGCAGTCCTCCCGGCCCGGCCACCCTCCGAACGGGTACGTGCAGTGCATCGCGTGGAGCTGCTCGCCGAGGTCGTCGAAACGGGCGTGGATGCGCTCCACGATCTCGTCGCCCATGTTGAAGGACCGTACCCCGTCGAGGAACGCCTGCCGCAGGGCGTCCATCCGCAGCTCGAGCTCGTCGAACGCCGCCCGCCAGGCGTCGACATCGCCAGGCTCAGGGTTGCGCAGGTTGCTTGTCTCGCTCATCCGACCTCCCAGGTCTCGCCCGCCACGCCGCACCGCGCGGCACAGAGTGCACATACCCGTCCCGCGCCGACAAGACACCCGTGCCGCAGACAGGTGGTCAGGCGGCCCCCAGGGCCGGCCGAATGAACGTGAGAGTAGGAGTGATGGCCGTCAACTCAGGACGAGTAAGCGCCGTACTTCTGTCCGGCCTTCACCATGGCGATGAAGTTCTCTGGCCGCACACCGGGGTGAATGGAGTTCGACGAAGACAGGATGTAGCCGCCTCCCGGCGCCGCACTCGCAACCGTCTCCCTGACGACTCGATCCACTTCCTCTTCGGTTCCGAAGCAGAGCAGATCCCGGCAGTCGATGTTGCCGACAAGACACAGGCGGCTGCCGAACTTCTTCTTCACCTCAGCAATGTCCATGCACTGCGGCTGGATCGGGTTGAAGCCCTCGAAACCGATGTCGATGAGCTCTTCCATGAAAGGCCACACGTTGCCGTCGCTGTGGTAGATGACCGCGAGACCGCGCGCCCGTGCTGCGGCCCGAATCTCCTCGTAGTACGGGCGGACGTACTCTCGAAAGTGCCGCAGCGAGAAGAGGGGTGCTTGCTCCCCGGCGATATCGCCCGCAAGAATGATGGCATCCAAGCCGGCCGCCGCGGCGCCCTCGACCATCGCGAGAAGCAGGTCAGTGGTCGTCCGAGCGAGAGCGTGTACCAGCTCCGGCCGTTTGACGAAGTCGACGAGCAGGTTCTGCATGCCCCCACGCAGACGCCACGACAACTTGAAGGGGGCGGTGAGCCACATGATCATCGGATAGGCGGGGCCGAGGCAGTCGCGCATGAACCTCACCGCGTCGAAATCGTCAGGCGAGACCGATGACTTCATGTCGAAACCTTCCAGGTCTGCAAGTGAGGCGATGGGTCCGTCCAGAAGAAGCGCGTCGCCATGAAGGCTCTTGCGGTAGACGGACCCGAAGCGGTCACGGACTCGATCCTGGCCGATCTCCTCAAGCTCGAGAGGCTCGGCAATCATGATGCCGTCGAAGCCGAGCTCGAGGACAAGACGACAGGCGAGTCGTTGCTCGGCGAAGCCGTCCTCCGGTCCCGGAGTCGGCAGCCGGAGGGTCGCCGCCAGGTTCAGCAAGGACGGCAGGTCCACAGTGGTCTCGACGATCGGCACGCGGTCTGGCTGCTCACCCCGCAGAGCCGCCATCACGCGCTCCTTCGAGTTCACGTCTCCTCCCGCGCAGCCATCAGGCGGGCGGCTGCCGCAACGGCGGCGACACAATCTTCGGCGTAGCCGTCGGCACCTTGGTCCAGGGCCAACACTGGTGTCACCGGGGCACCACCGACCAAGACTCCTACGCGGGCCCGCAGCCCGGCACGTTCCAGTCCGTCGACGACCGCTGCGAACTGCGACGTGGTCGCAGACAGCAGGGAGGACAGGGCGAGGATGTCTGCCGCGTTGTCGCGAACCGCCGCCACAAACTCAGCCTCGGAGACGTCCACACCCAGGTCATGCACTTCAAAACCATTGCCCCGCAGCAGGAGCGCGACGAGGTTCTTGCCGATCGAGTGGACATCCCCGGCAACGGTGCCGATCACCACTCTCCCCTTCGCCGCGATGCCGTCGGCAAGCAGGTGCGGCTCAAGGACGGCTACCCCAGCGTTGAGTGCCTCCGCCGACACCAGGATCTCAGGAAGGAACACGTCGCCGGCGCCGAACGACTCACCGATCGACTCCATGCCCGCCACGAGGCCTTCATTGAGGATCCTCGCTGCTGGCATGCCGTGAGCGAGCGCCTCCCTCACGAGGAGAACGACCGTTTCGTCATCACCCGCCTCGACCGCGGAGGCCATGAGTGTCAACCTGTTCGCGTCAGTCACGGATCTCACACTCCTCATCTTGGTCCCGGAGCGGCGGCCTCCCGTCCTGACTCTTGCGTCGGCCGGCTTCGCCGTCTGCGGGATTCCAACTGTCCTGGGCAGGAAACCTCCGCCCACCAGCCTCGCCGCGAGCAGGTCGACGTTGTGCCCCTTCAACGCTTGTGAAGTCGGGGGCACGGATCGCCACGTCAGCGTGCACCCGGCGGACAAGAGACGAAGCCCTGACGGATCAGGGGCCCGTGGTGATGTCCTCAGCCCTCACGCCGCTCCAGCGGCCGGTTTCGTGCCGATCTCGTGCTGGGAGAGCTCTTCGATCACTCTGAGCAATGCGGAATGATCCTCGCCACCGTGACCGCTTTGCCGCAGGCTCTCGAGCATCTGGTCGACTGCAGCGGAGGCGGGCAGCACCGCGCCGCACGCTCTCGCGGTCTGCAAGGCGATCCCGAGATCCTTGTGGTGGAGATCGACCTTGAAGCCAGGCGTGAAGTCGTGCTCAAGGAAATTCCGGCCGCGGAGCTCCATCACTCTGTTCGCAGCGAGCCCTCCAGACAGCACACGGAGGATGGTCCGAGGATCGACCCCGGACTTCGAGCCGAGTACCAGCGCCTCGCTGACCGCCTCGATCACAAGTGCGACCACAACCTGATTGCACGCTTTGACCACCTGTCCGGCGCCGGCCTCGCCGACGTGCGTGATCGTGGAGCCGAGCACTTCAAAGACCGGCGTGGCACGTTTGAACGCGTCTTCGCTGCCCCCGACCATTATCGACAGCGCGCCGTTACGGGCACCGACATCGCCGCCGCTGACCGGTGCGTCGAGCATCTCCACTCCCAGCTCGCCCGCGCGGGCAGCGAGCTCACGAGAGACGGAGGGCGCGATCGTGCTCATGTCGATGACCAGATGGCCGGGTGAGGCGCCCGCCAGCACGCCGTCCATCACCTCGATCACCTGTGGCGAGTCCGGCAGCATCGTGATCGTCATGTCGCTGCGCTGCGCGACCTCTCGCGACGAACTCGCCGGCTCGGCGCCCGCGCCCGCAAGTTCATCCATCGCACCTCGACTTCGGTCGTGGGCGATCACCGCGTACCCGGACCGGAGCAGGTTAGCTGCCATCGGGCGCCCCATGATCCCCAACCCGATGAATCCGATAGTCTCTCGCATGTCGTGCACCTCCATCAGTGAGGGCGGGTATCCATCGAGGATTCTCGCCCCGAGGATCCGGCCCAGCCCTCCATCCACCCAAAGCTCTGCTCGGTCGTCGGGGTCGTCGGCACGTACTCCAGCCCGACATGGCCGCGATAACCGATCTCCTCGAGCACCCCGAACAGGTACGGGAAGTTGATCTCTCCGGTCCCGGGCTCGCCACGACCGGGCGAGTCGGCGATCTGCACATGCGCGATCCGCCCGCCGTGACGGCGAATCGTAGCCGCCAGGTTCCCCTCCATGCGCTGCATGTGGTACGCGTCGTACTGAAGCGCAACGTTCGGCTCACCCACTCGGGCGATGAAGCTCGCCGCCTCGTCAGTACGGCTCACGAGGTAGGGACCGTTCTCGAACGTATTGACCGCCTCGATCAGCACGCTCACACCACACGCCGCCGCCTCACGCGCGGCCCAGCGGACGTTCGCGACCGCCAGCTCGATCTGCTCCTCGCGATCCTCGCCCGGCAGAGCCACCCCGACCAGGGCGTTGAGCTGCCGGCAGCCGACGCGGTTCGCGAAATCGAGGGCGACCGGCACGTTCTCGCGGAACTCGCTCTCCCGGGAGGGATGGCTGAGCAGACCCCGATCACCGGCCGGCATGTCGCCCGCGTCGAAGTTCACGAGCACGACCTCGACTTCGCTGTCCGCGATCGCCGCCGCGACCGCGCCGAGGTCCTCGCCACGCGGCCACCAGAACTCGACCGCATCGAACCCAGCCCTCGCGGCACGCTCGAAACGCTCGAGAAAGGGGACTTCCCTGAAGAGGATGGATGTGTTGGCGCTGAAGTCCATGCTTCGCAGCACTCCTACTTGAAGTACACGGTGTCGAGGCGATAGCGGGCGAGCGGGATCCCCGAGCCATCATCCTGAATGACGCCGCCCAGCTTGCTGCTGTAGGCATCAAGCGTGTTCGTGAAGCCGGGAATGATGTAGCCACCTTCGTTGAACTCGATCGTCGCCGCCTGCCTCACGAGATCGTTCCGCGTCGCCTCGTCGCCGGTCCGCACCGCCTCAGTCACCAGCGAGTACCACTCGGGGTGCTCCCAGTGACATTCGTTGTACAGCGCGTCAGGAGTGCTCCCCTGCATGGCCTGCAACAGATACCCGCGTGCGTTCCAGATGTCCATCGAGAAGGTGTAGCTCAGGTACTTGTCGCCGTAGAAGAGGCCCGGGTCCACCTTGTTCACGTTGACGGTCACCCCGGCGCCCTTTGCCTGCTCCGCAAAGACCTGAGCGGCAGCGACCGCCCGCGGACTTATGCCGTCGGATGAGAACAGCGTCAGCGTCAGGTCGTTGTCGTAGCCAGCCTGTTTGAGCAGCGACTTCGCCTGCTCGAGGTCTTGAGTGCGCTGCAGGAGGTCGGCCGGATAGCCCGGGTCGAACGGGGAGTAGATGTCGTTGCCGATCCAGCCGATGCCGGCATAGGCATTCTCCAGCATCTGCTGGCGATCCACGATCAGCCGAAAGGCCTGACGCACACGCACGTCGTCGAATGGCTTCTGATCGATGCGCATGCAGAAGGGCACCCAAGCGCCCGACTTGGCACTCAGCTGTTCGAACCCCGAGGCACCCATGACAGCCTGCTGTTGACCGGCCGGCAGCTCGGCGATGGCGTCGACGCTTCCGCCGAGGAGAGCGTTGACTCGCGCCGCGGGGTCGGCGAACTCGATCAGAGTGAGTTCATCGACGTACGGGGAGCCGCGCCAGAAATCCTTGAAAGGCTCGAAGACAGCCTGCTGACCCGGCAGGAAGCTCTTGAGCTTGAAAGGTCCGCACAAGACGGGTTTAGCCTTCTCGTCAAAGCCGACCGGCACCATCATGCAGGTGCGGTTGGCCAGGCCCTCGGCCAGCATCGCGTTCGGCTGCTCCAGGGTGAGCTTGACCGTCCGTGCATCGACCTTGGTGACACCGTTGACCGTCAGCCCGGGAAGCGTCGAGGCGCCCTCCATCGGGGCCTTCGGATCGAGGATGCGCTGCAACGTGAAAACGACGTCATCGGCGGTGATCGGCGCACCATCCTGCCAGACGAGGTCTGCTTTTAGCCTCACTGTCCACTCGGTCGCATCCGTGTTCGGAGTGACCTCTTCAGCCAGACGATTCTCAAGCTTGAGGTCGGGGGTGAAACCCAGCAACCCCTCAGCGAGGCAGTACTGGAACGCCTGATCCGTCATGCTCATTGCCTTGTTCGGATCAAGCGTGTCCTTGGACGACCCACCCAGAATCCCGACCCTGAGTGTCCCGCCACGTTTCGGCTCTTCCCCCGTCGACGCAGAGGGTGAGCTGCCCGGACTGTCATCGCCACAGGCGGCCGCCAGCGGGGCGGCGCCCAGGGTGGCGCCTACGATCGCCGCCCCCTTGATGAAACCGCGTCTTGTCAGCTGCTCACTCAGGATGGTGGGACTGGATTGAATGTCTCGGTCGGCCATTTCTCCCCTCCCTAGCTGACTGCCTGCTGGACAGCCAAGTCGTGATGCGCGATCGCGTTTGTGGACGTTTCACTCGCAAGTTGGTCCGGCCACCTAGTGGCTCACTATCCTAGGTGCTTGAAACGTTGCGAGTCAAGGGTCGTGAACGCCGTTACGCGATCGATTCTCGGCTGGCCGCCGCAGACGCCTGATGGCCACGCGCCCCAACAAGACCGCGCCGCCAGCCGCCACCTTCCGGCTCGGCCCGTCGTCCCGCACAGCCCGAACCAGTGCGGTCGCCGCGCCACTCATTCCCGGGGAGTCTGTGCCCTGCTCGGCGGGCATCGGTGTCGCTTCGACGCCGGTGTGCGTGGGGCGAAGGACCTCGTGCTCACCAACGGCGTCGCACCGCGAGGTCAGGCAGCCGCGATCTGCTCAGGACCGAAGTGCGAACAGGCCGGCGGGACGCTCATGATCGCGGCTCGCGGGCTGGACAGAGCGGCCTCCCCGACAGCCAGCACGGGCCGCCAGAGTCCTTGGACCGCCAGTCCCCCCTTCTCAGTCCGCCGCAGCTGGAGGATCGACAAGCGTCCACGGCATCCAGGGCGGCTGGATCGACAAGCGGGGGCGCCGCCACCTCGGCGGCGATGACTCAGAGTGGCTGCGTCCCGTCTCTATCCGCGGTGCTGACCTCTGAGTCGTCTGAGATCTCACCGAGAAGGCCGACCTCGATCGCCGACAGATGCTCGGACATGCGCGCCTGCGCGGCCTGTGGATCCCCACGCTCGACCGCATCGAGGACACTTTGGTGCTGCTCGAGGAACAGCCCGAACGTGCCGCGTCGGTCGTTCGACCTGTGTTTGAGCTCGCGCCACGCCTCCTGCCGCATGATGTCCACCAGACGCTCGACGAGCAACAGCAGGACGAGATTGTGCGACGCCGTGGCTATCGCGAGATGAAACGCGAGGTCCACGTCGACGGGGTCCTGCCCCTGGCGGAGCAAACGGGCCTGCTCCCTCACCGTCTGACGCATCTCCTTCAGGTCGCGCTCGTGACGGTTCGACGCCGCGAGCTCGGCGCAGACAGGCTCGAGCGCACGACGCGCGACGATCACGTCGAGAGGGCTCTGATCGCCGAGCAGCACCGCGTGGGCCCGCAGCCGGGCAGCACCCGAGAGTCCCGCCTCGCCGACGAAGGTCCCGCTGCCGGTCCGGACGTCGAGGACGCCCGCATACTCGAGGATGCGTATCGCCTCGCGCACCGAGCTTCGGCTCACGCCGAGCCGAACCGCGAGAACTCGCTCGGCCGGCAGTGCGGAACCAGGAGGATAGGCGCCGGACCGGATGCCGTCGACCAGCTGGTCGACGATCGATGTGTAGAGCTTGCTTCGATCGATGGTTCGGAGCGCGAAGGTCATCTTCTTCCTTGTGAGTCTGGTTTCCTGCTCGAATGCTTGGCCATCCCGCGACGCGACTCCGTCAAGAGTCGAGCGGCCGCGTCACGCAACGCGGTGGCTGGACGCAGTCGCCCCCCAAGGCGTCGCGTATGCGGCGACGAGACCCCACCTCGCGGACTCGAACTGCGGAACGCCGAGACGTCGCCGCGCGAGGACCTCAGAAGACCGAGGGAGGCCGACGTGGTCAACGCCGCAGTAGCCCTGAGTGCGCCAGGTCGAGCCCGCGGCGGAGGTGCCGACGCAGCCCGGCGATCTCAAACGCATCAGGTACTCGCGAGTCCATTGCCGGTAGCATACAGCGGTGTGACGCAGAAGGCGACGCGACACGGCTGAGCGCCATATGCGCAGTACTGGTGAGCGTGGCCCTCAGGGATGAAGAGGCAGTCCATCGGCTGCAGCTCGAACCAAAGCTGGGTTGCCGGCACGAACACATGGAGGCAGCCATCCAGAGCGAACACGACCTCGTCGCCGGGATGCTCCTCCGGCTCGCTCATGAAACCCGGCCGGAGCGTGAACGTCCCCGCGGTCAGGACGTCGCTGGAAGCCAGGATCGACACGAGTAGCGGTCGCTGCTGGCCATGGATGACGCGGAGCGCGTCGCGCTCCGAGACTGTCACGAGCCCGGCCTCCACGTGCGCTGCGCGCCGTGCGTCGGGACGGACGTCGGGCCACCTCCCCAGCAGTTCGTAGCGACCGCCGCGCACCTCGCGGAGATCGCGCTTTCCTGGCGAGATGGCCGCCTCCGGCACCTCGGGCGCACGCTCCTGCGGTGCGTACCAGTCCAGGACGACGGTCTCGTCGCTTCCGGGGTTGTACCCGAAATGATAGCGCGCGCCCCGCCAGGTGATCGCCTCGCCGGCGGCGGCTACGGCCACCTCACCGGTCTCCGGGTCATGAATCGCCAGCTGGCCCTCGACCACGTAGTAGAAGCGGTGCTGGTCATACATCGGCTTCCACGCCTTCGACATCCCGAAGTGCTCGCCGGGGCGCAGCGAGAAGACGAGCGCCGCGATCCGCTCTCCGCGCCCGTACACCAGGTCAGAGACCTGGTGTGACTCCTCGTCGCCCCAGAGAAACCTCGTCGCCTCGTCCCGACGCATGAGCGTGGGCTCGTGAAGGACGCGGATCCTGGTCGCTGCGGGCAAACTCGTCTCCGCCGCCTCGTCTGCCGTATCTGCCATCGCCTCTCGCCTCCCTGCCGCTCGGGTGCCGCGCACAGACGGCCCACCGTGAAGTTGGTCCGGCCACCCAGTTACCTTCTATCCTAAGTCCAAGCGACACAGCGAGTCAAAGCACCACCTGCCTCTCGCACGACCACGCGAAGGCGCCGTTCGTTCGTCCCCCCATCCGCCTTGTCTCGCAAGATCGCCCCCTCCTTCTTGACGCATTGGTCTGGTCCATGGTGACTGCGGCGGGCGTACGGCCGCGCCGCTGATGAGTGGCGCCCTCGACTGAGCGATGTCGCCCAAGTCACGGCCATTCCCCTTGGCGCGCGGACCCGGAGTCGGACGGACTATCGTCCGCTCCCGACAGCGTCGGCGAGGCGACCACCACGGCTCGACCGGTGAGCATGGCGCCGCCGGAGCGAGGTCAGTTGCGAGCTACCGCGGGCGACTTCTCTCCCCCAGTGAGGCGTGGTAGCGTTCATCTGCACGGTGAAATCCCTGAGTCGGCAGCGTGAGTCTCCGCACCGTGCTGCACTGCGGCTCAGGGGGTCATTGCCGCCTCTTTCGAGCGTGGATCTGGGGCTTCGTCATCCATCGAGGCTGCAATCAGCGTTGACACGAAGCAAGAAGCGTCTGCGTCACGCGCGACGCTGCCGGCGATCGACGGGAAGGACGATAGCTTTGGCCGCATACGTTGACACGATCCGCACCGTCGAGCTCCCGACGAAGCTCATCCACGGCCCGGGGGCCGTCACCCGGCTCGGCCAGACGGTCGCCGAGCTCGGCCTCCGGCGCCCCCTCGTGGTCACCGACGCCGGGGT
>JBAZPK010000019.1:0-23038 GCA_041648235.1 Thermoleophilia bacterium | reverse complement strand
CCTGGATCTCACGCTCGCGTATCGGGTCATGGCGCGACTCGTTCTCGGCTGGACGGCGCCGCGACGCAATGTGCTCGGCATGGTGCTCTCGGGGGAGGTCGATGCGGTCGGGCCGGACGTCAGGTCGTTCAAGGCGGGCGACCAGGTGTTCGGGTTCAACCGGCATCTCTTCGGCACGTACGCCGACTACGTGTGCTGGCCGGAAGACGGGCTGCTCGCGACGCGACCGGCCAACCTGACCGATGAGGAGGCCGCATCCATTCCGTACGGCGGCCTTCTCGCGCTCCACGTCCTGCGACGAGCCGACGTTCAGGCCGGACAGCGGGTCCTCGTCTACGGTGCCTCTGGGGCGGTCGGCACGTCTGCGGTGCAGCTTGCCAGGCACTTCGGCGCAGAGGTGACCGGGGTGTGCAGCACGGCGAACCTGGCGCTCGTGCGGTCTCTGGGCGCGACGACGGTGGTCGACTACACGCGAGAGGACTTCACTGCGCGGGGACAACGCTATGACCTCATCCTCGACGCGGTCGGGAAGAGGAAGAGCGCGGCGGGGCTGCGGCACTGCGATCGGGCCCTGGCCTCTGGTGGCAAGCGTCTCTCGGTCGACAACGGGACTCCGAAGCTCCTCGCCGAAGACCTGGAACTGCTCGGCGAACTGGCGCGACAAGGCGCGATCATGCCTGTGATCGACAGACGCTTTCCGTTGGAGGAGCTGGCCGACGCCCACAGGTACGTCGACAAAGGACACAAGCGGGGGAACGTGGTCATCGCCGTTGCCCAGGGCGATTAGCGGTCGCCCGTCGAACAGGCGCATTGTCAGTGCCGCTGCGCCGTCGAGCGCTGACGCGCGGCCGCGTGCGTGGACCGGCGCGGCCGGGCGGTACAATCGGTCTCAGATGAACGAGATCCCAGCTCAGGACCGCGGGGCCCCCGATCGCGACTCGGTGTCCGAGCTCCGCGCAGTCCTTCCGCGCATCCCCAACGAGCCCGGTGTCTACCGCTTTATCGGTGCCGGGGGAGAGGTGCTGTACGTGGGAAAGGCCAAGGCGCTGCGCAAGCGGGTCTCGTCGTACTTCCGGCGCGGCGCCACGCCGCACGGCCGCACCCGCGAGATGCTCGCCCAGGCGCGTGACATCGAGTGGGTGGTCACCGCCTCGGAATCCGAGGCGCTCCTCCTCGAAGACAACTTCATCAAGGAGGAGCGCCCCCCGTACAACCTGCGCCTCCGCGACGACAAGAGCTACCCGTACATCGAGATCACGATGCGGGACGAGTGGCCGCGGGTGCGCTTCTTTCGCGGCCGCCACGTGCCCGGCAACCTCTACTTCGGGCCGTACTCAAGCGCCCGCAAGGTGCGTGACACGCTCGACCTGATCGGGCGCATCTTCCCGTACCGCAAGTGCCGCGGGGCGAAGCCGGGGCGGCCGAGCGGTTCACCCTGCCTGCAGTACTTCATCAAGCGCTCGCTGGCCCCGTGCGACGCGCGCGTCACGCCCGAGGAGTACGCTGCCGTCGTGGACCAAGCGATCGAGTTCCTGCGCGGCCGTCTCGGCGCCGTGGAACGCGGTATCGAGCGCGAGATGGCCGCCGCCGCGGAGGCGCAGCAGTTCGAGAAGGCGGCGCTGCTGCGCGACCGCCTCGCGGCGGTGCGCCACGTGCACGAGCGTCAGGCGGCGCGCATCGAGGGCGGTGAGGCCTTCGACGTCGTCGGCCTCCATCAGGCGGAGCCGGGTGCCAACGCGCAGGTCTTCAAGGTGCGTGACGGCGCCGTGGTCGATCGGCAGGCCTTCTACGTCGAGAACGCCGCCGGCCGCGACGCGGCCGAGGTGCTCGAGGAGTTCCTCCTCGAGTTCTACTGGGACGGCTCCATGGTGCCGCCCGAGGTGGTGGCGCCGCTCGAGGAGGCCGCGGGGCTGGCCGAGGTGCTGGCTGCGCGCCGCGGCGCCCACGTGACGGTGCGCGCCGCCAAGCGCGGCCCCAAGCGGCGCCTTCTGGAGCTCGCGCAGCACAACGCCGAGCTGGCCGGGCAGGCCGAGGCCGAGCGGCTGGCGCGGCGGTCCTCGGCCCGCCTCGAGGCTCTGGAGAGCCTCCGGGCGGGCCTCGGCCTCGAGAGCCTGCCGCTGCGCATCGAGTGCTACGACATCTCCAACCTGGGCGAGCGCCACGCGGTCGGTTCTATGGTCGTCTTCGAAGGCGGCGTCGCCAAGAAGGCGCACTATCGCAAGTTCCGCCTGCGCGACGTCACCGGGCAGGACGACTTCGCGATGATGAACCAGGTGCTGCGGCGGCGCTTCGAGCGCCAGACCGGCGCTGAGGGCGCGTACGACCAGAGCTTCGCCGCCCTGCCCGACCTAGTGGTGGTGGACGGCGGCAAGGGCCAGCTCTCCGCGGCTCTGGCGGCGCTGCGCGCCGCGGGAGTGGACGTCGCGCTCGTCAGCCTCGCGAAGCAGCGCGAGGAGGTGTTCGCGCCCGGGCGGCGCGACCCGCTGCCGCTGGCCGCCGACGACCCCGGCTCGCTGCTGCTGCAGCGGATCCGCGACGAGGCGCACCGCTTCGCCGTGACGTACCATAGGCAGCGTCGTGACGGTGACCTGCGCGCTTCGTCGGTCTTCGAAGAGCTGCCGCAGGTCGGACCCGTTCGGCGGCGGCGCCTCCTGGAGCACTTCGGCAGCCCCGAGCGCTTCCTCGGTGCCTCCCGCGAAGAGCTGGAGCGTGTGCCGGGGCTGCCACGCAAGGTCGCAAGGGAGATCTATGCGCACCTCCACAAAGCTGGATGACCGGCTCACAGGGCGCCGCGAGCTCACGTTCGCGAGCCGCTGGGGTCCCGGCCGGCTGGTGCTGGCCGGTGGCCTGCCGCTCGAGCTCGAGTTGCCGGAGGCCGCTCGCCGGCCGCTGCCTGCCCGGGGCGCACCCGATCCCTGGGTCGCCCTGCTCGAGCGCTACTTCGCCGGCGAACGGGTCGACTTCCCCCTCGACGTCGACGCCCACGCCGATGCCCTCGGCTTCACGGCCTTCGAACGGGCTGTGTATCGCGCCCTGGCAGGCGTGCCCTACGGCTCCGCGGTGAGCTACCGCGAGCTGGCCGCGGCCGCGGGGCGGCCCAACGCCTACCGCGCCGTCGGCTCGGCCATGGCCCGCAACCTTCTGCCGGTGATCCTGCCCTGCCACCGGGTCGTGAAGAACGACGGGCGGCTCGGCTACTACGGCGACGACCCGGCCTGGAAGGCGCGCCTTCTCACGCTCGAAGGCGTCTCCGTCCACGGGGCGCGGCTGGCCGGGGCGGAGCCCTCATGACCGGGGCGGGCCCATCATGACCGAGGCCCTGCAGTTCGTGATCATCACCGGCCTCTCCGGAGCCGGGAAGTCACAGGCGATGGACTCCTTCGAGGATGCCGGCTGGTTCTGCGTCGACAACCTGCCGCCCGAGCTCGTGCCCACCCTCGTCGACCTCTTCCGCCGCGAGGGCAGCAAGGTCGACCGCGTCGCGGTGGTCAGCGACGCCCGCGGCGGCGAGTACTTCGGCCGCCTCGAGCAGCTCCTCGACGAACTGCACGAGCGCGGGGTCGAGTACACGCTCGTCTTTCTGGAGGCCTCCAACGAGGCGCTCGTCCGGCGCTTCAAGGAGACGCGCCGTCGCCACCCGCTGGCCGAAGGCGGGAGCGTGATCGACGGTATCCGCCGGGAGCGCCACCTGCTGGCCGGTCTGCGCGAGCGCGCCCAGCTGGTGGTGGATACCAGCGACACGTCGATCCACCAGCTCAAGGCGCGCCTCAACGAGGACCTCATCCAGCACACCCGGCGCACCAACATCGTCTTCGCCGTGGTCTCGTTCGGCTACAAGTTCGGCATCCCGATCGACGCCGACCTCCTGTTCGACGTCCGCTTCCTCCCGAACCCGCACTACGACCTGCGGCTCCGGCCGCTCACGGGGCTGGACGCGGAAGTCCGCGACTTCGTGCTGCAGTCGCCGGGCACGGGGGAGTACCTGGAGCGGCTGTTTCCGCTGCTCGACTTCCTCTTCCCGCGTTACGCGGCCGAGGGCAAGGCTCACCTGACCATCGGCGTGGGCTGCACGGGCGGGCGCCACCGGTCGGTCGCCATCGCGCAGGTCGTGGGGGAGCGCTACGAGAAGCAGGGGTACTACACGATCGTGCGGCACCGGGATCTGGCGAGAGACTAGGACCTGATGCGGCGCTCCCTCGAGTGGTTGTATCCGGGCCTCGGGATCAAGCGCTGGCTGCTGCTGGCATTCGCCGGCGCGGCTCTGCTCGTGGTCTCGGCGATCGTCGCCGTCGGCGCCTTCTGGTCGCCGCAGCTGATGCGGGGGCTCGGCATGGGCTGGCTCCGCGGCCAGAATTGGGCCGCGGCGGCGCTGGCGGGCGACGGCCTCCTGCTCGGCGCTGTGCTGCTGTACCTGGGCTCTCGCCGCGCCTGGCTCTTCCAGACCACGACCCCTGAGACGGCCGCCGAGATCAGGGCCGCCGGCCGTCTGGCACGCGGCCCGAGGGTGACCGCGGTGGGCGGCGGCAACGGGCTCGCGGCCCTGCTGCGCGGCCTCAAGACCCACACCAGCAACCTCACGGCGGTCGTCACCATGGCCGATGACGGCGGCAGCTCTGGCCTCTTGCGGCGCGACATGGGCATGCCGCCGCCCGGCGACCTGCGCAACTGCCTGGTCGCTCTCGCCGACGATGAGTCACTCATGAGCCAACTCTTCCAGTACCGCTTCCCCGACGACGGCGGGCTCCAGGGTCACAGCTTCGGCAACCTGTTCATGGCCGCCCTGGCTCAGGTGACGGGTGACTTCGAGCGCGCCGTCGGGGAGTCCACCCGCGTGCTCAAGGTACGCGGCCGGGTGCTGCCCTCCACGCTCGACGACGTAGTGCTCCACGCGCAGCTGGAGGGCGGCCGGCAGGTGAGCGGCGAGAGCACGATCACCGCCGCGGCGCGCCTGCCGCGGCGCGTCTGGCTGACCCCACAGGCGCCCCGGGCGCTGCCCCAGGTGGTGAACGCCCTGGTGAGGACTGACCTCGTCGTGCTCGGCCCCGGCAGCCTCTACACCAGCATCATCCCCAACCTGCTGATCCCCGAGGTGCGCCAGGCCATCAGGGAGACGCGCGGCCTTGTGGTCTACGTGTGCAACGTCATGACGCAGCCCGGCGAGACCGACGGCTACACGGCCGCCGACCACCTCGAGGCGCTCTACCGCCACGGGCTCGCCGGCCTCGTCGATGCCGTCCTGGTCAACGACACGCCGGTGTCCGCCGATCTGGCCGCCAGCTACCAGCGTTTCGGCGCTCTGCCGGTGGTCGTCGACGAGCCGCGCCTCAGGGCGATGGGCGCCAAGCTGGTCCACGCCGCGGTGGCCACGGAGAGCAACGTCGTGCGCCACGATTCGGCGCGCCTCGCGCAGGCGCTTCTGCGCCTTGTGAAGTAGGCGCGGATGGGGTTCACCCGCGACGTCAAGCTGGAGCTGGGCAAGGTGCTGCCCGTCGCCGACCACTGCCGGCAGGCGCAGCTCTCGGGGGTCCTGTTCGGCGCGGGGGTCTTCGACCTCGGCGCCGGCGGGCACTTCACCGTGCGCGTCTCGCTCGCCCTGCCGGCCACGGCACGCCACGTGCTGGCGCTCCTCAAGCCGTACGGGGTGGAGGCATCGCTGCGCACCGTGAGCTCCGCCCCCGTCGGCCTCCGCTACGAGCTCGTGCTGGGCGACGACCCGCGGGACCTGCAGCTCCTGAACGAGCTCGGGGTGCTGTCCGACGAGCTGCGCGTCCAGATGGCGGTGCCGCGCCGCGTCGTCCAGCGCCGCTGCTGCCTGGTGGCCTTCCTGCGCGGGATCTTCCTCGGCTGCGGGTCGATCTCGGCGCCGGGGGCGCCCGTGCACGTCGAGTTCACCGTCGAGAGTGCGGAGCTCGCCGCCCAGGTGCTGGATCTGCTGGCCAGGGTCGACCTGCCGTTCAAGCTCGCCGCCCGCGAGCGCAACGTCGCCTGCTACAGCAAGCGCTCGCAGACGGGCGCCGACCTGCTCGCCGTCCTCGGCGCCCACGACGCGTGCCTGCGCTGGGAGGAGCACGCCGTGATGGGGTCGGTGCGCGGCAGCGCCAACCGCATGGCCAACTGCGACGAGGCGAACGCCAAGCGAGCCGCGGTGGCGGGGGAGAGGCAGGCCGCCGCGGCCCGCGCCCTGATGGCCTCACCGGTCTGGGCGGCGCTGCCGGACTCGCTGCGCGACGTGGCTCAGCTCCGCCTCAGGTACCCCTATCTGAGCCTGCAGGAGCTGGCTGCCCGGGCGCGCCCGCCGCTCAGCAAGTCGGCGCTCAACCACCGCCTGCGCCGCCTGCTGGTACTGGCTGGGGAGGGCGACGCCTGAGGGCCTCCCCGGGGCTCCGGTTCACATGCTCTTCGCCAGGTGGGCGGTGAGCTCGCCCAGCCTGTAGGTGTAGCTCCCCATCTCGTTGTCGTACCAGCCGAAGACCTTCACGTGCGTCAAGGGGATGCGCACGGTCTCCGCGTGCCCCGGGTCGGCGGGCGTCGCGCAGGGCACGCGCAGGTTCATGAAGCCGGTGCGGGTGTGCGTCTCGACGCCCTCGATCACCACGGCAGCGTCCTCGCCGAGCATGTCCGCGGACACGTTCTGCTCGTCGCTGTACTTGACCAGGCCGCGCGCCTCGCCCTGGGCGGCCTCGCGGTAGATGGCATTGATCGCATCGCGCTCCACGGAGATCGTGCCGTCCGGCAGGGATTCGCTCTGGAAGGTGACGTTCAGGATGATCAGGCTGACGCTCGCCGTGGGGATGCGGACCGAGTCGGCCATGAAGCCGATGCGGGCGATCTCGGGCATGACCTGCTCCAGCGCCGCCGCCGCGTTGGTCGAGGTGAGGATGACGTTGCCCAGGGCTCCGCGGCCCTTGCGGAGGTCGGTGGCGCCGGCTTTCGGCACGGCGTCGAGCACCGGCTGCGAGTTGGTGGCCGCGTGCACGGTGCTCATGCCGGCGGTGATCATGTTGTGGGTGAGATCGCGGTCGAGGAGCGGGCGCATCATGTGGGCGAGCGCGGTCGTCGTGCAGGAGGCCGCCGACACCACCTTGTGCCGCGCCGGGTCGAAGTCGTGGTCGTTGATGCCGTGGATGAGCATGGCAGCGTCGTCAGGCAGCGCGACGCCTTTGTGAGAGCTCTTGAACGGCGAGCTCTGGACCACCACTCGCGCCCCGGCGCTCAGGTGGCCGCGGAGAGCCCCCTTGGGGGTGTCGGGCGCGGCGAAGGGGTCCTGGAAGGTGCCGGTGCACTCCACGACCAGTGAGACGCCGTGCTCACGCCACGGGATAGTCCGCGGGTCGCGCGCCTCGCGGAGGATCACGAGCTCCTTGCCGTAGGCGCGGATGAGCCCGCGCTCCTCGTCCACGACGCGCAGGTCGAGCACCCCCGAGCGGCCGTGCAGGAAGCGCTGCAGAGCGCCGTACGTGCTGTCCTTGGCGATGTACTGGAGGACGGCCTCCAGGGATGTTCCGACCGGCCGGCCGACGTTGACCACGATGCGGTCGAAGTCGTCCTGCCCGAGGTGATACCAGAGTGTCAGCTTGCCGATGCGGCCCAAGCCGTTGATGCCCAGCGTCC
Organism: Thermoleophilia bacterium; assembly: GCA_041648235.1. GTDB lineage: Bacteria > Actinomycetota > Thermoleophilia > UBA2241 > UBA2241 > CAIXSE01. Next base: position 15,427 of record JBAZPK010000019.1, on the reverse strand, counting down.
GTTGCGCGCCCATCGTCTGAAGCCTCCCTCTGTCGCGGCCGGCGGCTCGCGGGACCCGCGTCGTTGCGCTTCGCCGCGTCGTCCTGCAGCCCTTGCGTGGTGCCCGATCCTCATCATCTTAAGGCATGCCCCGCCGCGCCGGCCCGGGGCTCGCCGGGCTGGCGGCCGGATCGGGCCCCGGCGAGGCGTGGTGAGGGCGGCGAAGACGCCTGCGGTGGCGCCCGCTCACCGCCGCCAAGGTATCATTGCGTCACCGTGAGCACTTCGCCGCTACCCTTCGACTCGGACGCTCTGCGCGCCAATCTCGCCAGCACCGCGCAGGAGGTGGTCATCCCCGACCGCTATCTGCCGCTTGTCGACGCGGTCGAGGGTCTCCACGGTGTACGGGCATCGCTCATCGAGACGATGGCCGAGTACTTCCACACGTTCCGCAACGCCGACCTGCTGGTCGAAGGCTTCCGCACGACCTTGCTGCGCAACTGGCCCTACTTCGAGCGTTCCGAGGACCGCGCGCGGCTGCTGGGGCTCCTCGCGGAGCTGGTCGTCGGGCTGCTCGAGGCGTCGCTCAGCGACGAGCAGTTCTCGCGCCTGCTGCGCGGGTTGCTCACCTGGTGCGGCGAGGCCATGCGCGGCCCGCACCACCGGGAGTACGAGGGCACCCTGGCCATGGTCGGCGCCTCGCTCACCCGCCTGCTGCCCGGGCACCTCACGGCGTTCCTCGAGCGCGATTCGCTCTTGCGCACGCTGGTCGAACGGGTGGCCGAGCGGCCCGCCGTGGCGCCGAGCTTCCTCGAGCTCTACCGCCACATCCTGGCGGCCAGCTACCGCCGCGTGGCCGAGAACCTTGACGTCCCTGCGTGGGCCCTGGCCCAGGGAGAGGGGCTCACCGCCCCGGCCGCCGTCGCCGAGCGCTTCGGCTTCCTCACGGCTCGGCGCCTGCCCGCAGCTCTCGAACACCTCGGGGAGGCTTCAGCGGAGGAGTTGCTCTCGGACGACTTCCCGCCCTTGTCCGACATCCTCGAACGGGCCATCGACCAGCTGTTCAAGGTGGAGAACCTCGAGGACCGCTTCGCCGTCTGCCTGTTCTTCCTCAAGGACGAGACGCTGGGCTACCGCCAGAAAGAGGTCATGGCCGACCTTCTCGAGGTCGTCAAGCAGCTGATGCATCCGCAGCGGCACATGGACGCCGAGCGGATCCTGAGCCGCCTCACCGTCTTCTTCCGCGACCGCGACAACGAGTTCCTGCTCATGCGCTTCCTCTGTTACGAGGCCATCGGGGTGGCGATCGGCGAGGCCGGCAACGTCAAGGCGGCCGACCATCTCGTCGAGGACATCCTGTACTGGCGGTTCCAGTACCCGGATATCCAGGGGGCCACCGATCAGTGGGAGACGGTCGTCAACCCTTACCACCTGCCGAAGATCCGCTGCTGGATGCACATCATCGAGTCGAACCCGGCGTTGTACGAGCGGCTGGCGGCGGCGCTCAACGTCCAGCTGCGGCTCGGCGGCGTGCACATCGCCGACACCGACCTGTTCCAGCGCGACGTGACGCGTTTCCTGAACGCCGACATCCGGCCGATCTACTTCGTCGCCAAGCAGCTCCTGCGCGCCTTCCCCGTGTACTTCAGCGAGGTGGGTGCCGAAGGCGAGCTCCGAACGGTCTCCACGCAGATCGACGAGGTCTGCGGGCGGCGGGACACGCTCATGCACTTCCTCCGCAAACAGGTGCACGCCGAGTCGTCCAACCGCATGGTGGCCTTCTGCCGCGCCGTCCTGCGCTACTGGCTGACCTTGGAGCCGGAGGGGCTGGAGCCCTTCCTTTCGGCCAACACCATGGCGGCGGTGCGCGGCGAGCGGGACTGGGCGCGCCGGCCTCACGCCGCTCTCCTCGCGCTGCGCCCGCGACTCGCCGCGCTGCGCCCGCCGAAGCCGGCGCTGTGGCGGGCCGGCCGCCGCCGCGCCTCACCGGACGGCGGGCGTGGCCCCGGCTCACCGCTGCTCGAGCCCGAGATCGAGGAGTTCCTCGACGGCCTCCTGGCGTTGTCCCCGGCCGAGCTCGAGGCCGAGATCGACGCGCTCGGGTCCGAAGGCTCGGCGGGGGACGAAGCCCGGGGCGACGCTCCGGCCTGCGACGTTGAAGGCCACCGCGTGGCGCTGGTGGTACGCACCTACCAGCTGGTCGCTCACAAGTACTCCCTGTCGGCGGCCGACGTGGGCGCTGCCGTCGGCCGCCATCGGCGCCTCGAGGCCAGCGTCCGGGCGCGGTTTGGGCGGGCTTTGAACGCCTGGCGGGCGCGCCCCACGGCGGTCACGCGCGACCGGCTGCTCGACGCCGCGCTCGCCGTGCTGCAGGAGCTCAAGGCCATCATCCTCAGCCCGACCGCCTCGGCTGCCACCGAGAACATCTACCAGAAGCGCCACATCGCCGCCGGCATCCCCTCGATCTACGGCAACTACAGCGAACCGAAGTTCGATGCCCTCGGCCTGTCCTTCCGCGTGGAGAACCTGGTCGGGAGGCTGCTCGAGGACCTCGTCGCCGAGGGCGTCGAGCCGTACGTCACTCGGTACTCGCTGCGCCGCATGGCGACGGTCGTCGGGCGGTTCGAGCGCGCCCTGGCCGTCGACGGCGTCGACTCCCGTGCCCTGGGCGCCAACCTCAACCTGCTCGAGGCCAGCTTCAAGAGCCAGAACTTCTCCTTCCACCAGTACCAGAACGTGTTCCAGTTCCTCGTCAACAGCGTCACCGAGCTCTCCACGCGGTCGATCCTCAGCCACGACCAGGTGTTGCACGCGGTGCTCGTCAACGACCCGCGCCAGTGTGAGGCGCGGGCCATGTCGGTGGACGCGGTCGCGGAGATGGTCCTTCGCGAGGTGCTGGTCTCGGCCCTGGGGATGCAGGCCCTGGACCGCTACGTCGGGGCCGCCCTGCGGCAGATCTCGATGCTCAACGGGCGCCTGGACAACCAGGCGCTGACGCGGATGATGAACTACGACCCGGAGCGTCTGGTGTCGCCCATCCACAGGCTCAAGCCCGGGACCGACGACCAGATGACCCTCGGGTTCAAGGGCCTGGGGCTCAAACAGATGGCGTCGTACGGGCACCGGGTTCCCGAGGGCTTCATCCTGAGCACCGAGCTCTTCGCCGCGCTGCCCGCCATGTCGTTCGGGCCGCTCTATCACGACACCATCGAGCGGGTGCGGAAGGCTGTGGGCCGGCTCGAGCGGCAGACGCGTCTGCGCCTCGGCGATCCATCGCGGGCGCTGCTCCTGTCCATCCGCTCGGGCGCGGCGATCTCCATGCCTGGCCTCATGACCACGTTCGTCAACGTGGGCCTCAACGACGAGATGGCCGCGGCGCTCGCCGACGACTCCCGGCTCGGCTGGGCGGCCTGGGACAGCTATCGGCGCTTCCTGCAATCGTGGGCGATGTCGGACGGGATCGACCGGGACTTCTTCGACGCCATCATGACCGAGTTCAAAGGCCGGTACGGCGTCGAGCAGAAGCTGGACTTCAGCTCGGAGCAGATGCGCGAGATCGCTCTCGCGTACAAGCTCCGCGCCGGCGATCAGGGTGTGACCTTCATCGACGACCCCTTCGAGCAGATCGTCTCCTGCATCCGCAAGGTGCTCGATTCGTGGGACTCCGTGCACGCGCGCCTGTACCGCGAGTACACGGACGTGGCCGAGGAGTGGGGCACCGCCGTGGTCGTGCAGCGGATGGTGTTCGGCAACGTGAGCCGCGAGTCGGGCTCGGGGGTGACCTTCACGCACAACCCGCTGGAGCCGTACAGCCGCCAGGTACGTCTGTTCGGCGACTACGCCGTGCGCAGCCAGGGCGAAGACCTCGTCGGCGGGCTGGTGTTCCCGCTGCCGATCTCCGAGGCGCAGAGGCTCGGCAGCGCCACGTACCGGGGGGCGGCGCACTCACTGGAGCGCGACTACCCGAAGGTCTACGAGGAGCTCCTGGCGGTCGCCCAGGACTTGATCAGCGAGCGCGAGTTCGACCCGCAGGAGATCGAGTTCACCTTCGAGTCCTCCGAGGCTGCGGGGCTCTACGTGCTGCAGAAGCGCGCCGTGGCGCAGGAGCGCGCCGGGGAGACCGCCTACTTCGACACGGCCTCGGCCAACTATGGGCCTCCCGTGGCCGTCGGCATGGGCGTGGCCGGCAGCGCCTACTCCGGGCGCGTGGCGGTCGACGCCGACCAGATCGAGCGGCTGCTGGCGATCGCGCCGGCGGAGAACATCGTGCTTCTGCGGCCCGACACGGTCCCGGAGGACATCGCCATGATCGCGCGCGTGAGCGCGCTCCTGACGGCGCGCGGCGGAGCCACCTCGCATGCCGCCGTCACCGCCAAACGGCTGGGCAAGACCGCCGTGGTCGACTGCCGCGACCTCGAGGTCATCGAGCGGCAGGGGTCGGCCCGCCTTGCCGGCACCGAGCTGCGGGAAGGGGATTGGCTCTCGATCGACGGGCGCACCGGCCACATCTACCTCGGCCGCATCCCCACCGTGGCGGAGCCGGCCCTGGCCGAGCCGCGGTGACGGCCGCGGCCCCGTCGGGCCGCGGCCGGCTCTGGTAGGCTGTCAAGAAAACCGATCGGGAGGTCGTCATGCGTGTACGCGTGGGTATCAACGGGTTCGGCCGCATCGGCCGCCTCGTGGTCCGGGCGGCGATCAAGCAGGGTGCCGACGTCGAGTTCGTGGGCATCAACGACCTCACCGACGCCCGGACCCTCGGACATCTGTTCAAGTACGACTCGGTGCACGGTCCCTTCGCGGGCACCGTCGCCGTCGAGGACGACGCGCTGGTGATCGACGGGCAGCGCGTCCGCGTCACCGCCGAGACCGACCCCGCGAAGCTGCCCTGGCGGGACCTCGCGGCCGATGTGGTGATCGAGTCCACCGGCCGCTTCACGGAGCGCGCCGCGGCCGCCAAGCATCTCGAGGCGGGCGCCCACAAGGTCATCATCTCGGCGCCCGCCAAGGGCCCCGACGTGACCATCTGCCTCGGCGTCAACGAGGAGATGTACGACAAGGCCAAGCACGACGTGATCTCCAATGCCAGCTGCACGACCAACTGCCTGGCGCCGATGGCCAAGGTGCTGGTCGACAACTTCGGCGTGGAGAAGGGCTTCATGACGACCATCCACGCCTACACGAACGACCAGAAGGTGCTCGACTTCCCGCACAAGGACCTGCGTCGCGCCCGCGCCGCGGCCGCCTCGATCATCCCCACGACGACCGGTGCGGCGCGCGCCGTCGCCCTCGTGATCCCCGAGCTCGAAGGCCGGCTCGACGGTTTCGCCCTGCGCGTCCCGACCCCGGACGGCTCGGCCACCGACCTCGTCGCCGAGCTGCGGACCGAGGTCACGGCGGAGGAAGTCAACGCGGCCATGAAGGCGGCCGCCGAGAGCCCCGGCCTGAAAGGCATCCTCCAGTACCAGGAGGACCCGATCGTGAGCATCGACATCGTCGGCAACAGCCATTCGTCGATCTTCGACCCGGCTCTGACGATGGCCAAGGGCAAGCTGGTCAAGTGCGTCTCGTGGTACGACAACGAGTGGGGCTACTCGAGCCGGCTCGTCGACCTCGTCCAGCGGGTCCTGTAGACGGCCCGCGCCAAGGAGGCCCCAGGCGTCATGAAGCGTCCGCTGACTGACTACCCGCTGGCCGGCAAGCGCGTCCTCGTGAGGGTCGACTTCAACGTGCCCCTCGAGGAGGGGCGCGTGGCCGACGACACCCGCATCCGGGCCGCCCTGCCGACCATCGACTACCTCCTCGAGCAGGGGTGCTCCGTGGTGCTCGCCTCGCACCTCGGGCGCCCCAAGGGCCAGGTGGTCGCGGACCTGCGCATGGCTCCGGTGGCCGCGCGTCTGGGGGAGCTGCTGGGGCGGCCGGTCGCGACCGTCGCCGACTGCGTCGGACCCGCGGTGGAGGCCGCCTCTCGGGCGCTCGCCCCGGGCCAGGTCCTGCTCCTCGAGAACCTGCGCTTCCATGCCGAGGAGACGGCCAACGACGAGGCTTTCGCCGCGCAGTTGGCCGCCCTGGCGGACGTCTACGTCAACGACGCGTTCGGCACCGCCCATCGGGCGCACGCCTCCACGGAGGGCGTCGCCCATCACCTGCCCGCCCTCGCCGGCCTCCTGATGGTGCGCGAGCTCGAGATGCTCGGGAGGCTGCTCGCCGAGCCGGCGCGGCCGTTCGTGGTCGTCCTCGGGGGCGCCAAGGTCTCTGACAAGATCGGCGTCATCGAGAAGATGCTTGCGACCGCCGACGCGATCCTCGTCGGCGGGGCGATGTGCTTCACCTTCTTCAAGGCGGCCGGCCGCGAGGTCGGTGCCTCCCGGTTCGAAGCCGACAGGCTCGAGGTCGCGGCGGCGATCGCGGCCCGGGCGCAGGCCGGCGCCTGCGCCTTCGAGCTGCCGGCCGACATCGTCGTCGCGTCGGCGCCCGAGGCCGGTGCCCAGAAGGCGGTCGTGCCTGCGGACGGCATGCCGGCCGGGCTCATGGGGCTGGACATCGGCCCGGCGACCCGCGCCAGCTTCGCGGCCCGGGTCGCCGGCGCCGGCACCATCTTCTGGAACGGCCCAATGGGCCTTTTCGAGATCGACGACTTCGCCGCCGGGACGCGAGCCGTCGGCGAGGCGATCGCCGCCAGCGGCGCGGTCACGGTCGTGGGCGGCGGTGACACGGTGAGCGCCGTGCGCCGCTTCGGGCTCGAGGGCGGCATCACGCACATCTCCACCGGCGGCGGCGCCTCGATGGAGTACATCGAGGGCAGGGAGCTTCCCGGCGTCCTTGCCCTCCTGGATCGGGAGTGAACATGGGGGCAGCGCGGCGCCCGCTCATGGCGGGTAACTGGAAGATGTACAAGACGCGGGCCGAGACGAAGGCCTTCTGCGACGCCTTCGTCCCGCTCGTGGCAGGGGTCGAGGGCCGCGACGTCCTCGTCTGCCCGCCGGCCGTGTGCCTCGAGGCGGCGCTGGCCGCGACGGCCGGCAGCGCGGTCGCCGTGGGCGCCCAGACGATGCACTACGCCTCCCAGGGCGCCTACACCGGCGAGCTCTCGCCGGGCATGCTCGTCGAGCTCGGTCTCGGGTACGTCATCCTCGGGCACTCGGAGCGACGCCAGTATTACGCCGAGAACGACGCCGACCTGGCCCGCAAGGTGCGGGCGGCGCTCGACGCCGGTCTGCGCCCCGTGCTCTGCTGCGGCGAGACGCTCGACGAGCGCGAGGCGGGGCTCACGGAGAGCAAGGTGGGTGGCCAGCTCGACGCCGACCTTGCCGAGGTGGCTGCCGACGAGCTGGCCACGGTGGCGATCGCCTACGAACCCATCTGGGCGATCGGCACCGGCAGGACGGCCACGCCGGAGATGGCTCAGGAGACGGTCGGCTTCGTCCGGCGGCGGGTCCGGGAGCGCTTCGGCGCCGCCGCCGACGGCGTGCGCGTGCTCTACGGCGGCAGCGTCAAGGCGGCCAACATCGACGAGCTCATGGCGCAGCCCGACATCGACGGGGTGCTCGTGGGCGGCGCCAGCCTCGATGCCGACGAGTTCGCCCGAATCGTGCGCTTCGTGGAGCCTGCGTGACCGACGCGGAGCGGCCTGACCCGGCTGGCGGCCCTGGCGGCGTGGCCCCCGGGCCCGACGAGCCGGGCCCTGAGTCGCGGGACCTGGTTCCCGACCTCGGCGGCTCGGCCCGCCCGGCGGCCCCCGACCCCGGCGACCCGGCGCTTTCGCCGACAGGGCGCGTGCAGCGCCCTGTGGTGCTGCTGGTGCTGGACGGCTGGGGCTGCGCCGCGCCCGGGCCCGGCAACGCTGTGAGCCTCGCGGCCACCCCGGTCTACGACCGCCTCCTGGCCGCCTACCCGCACGGCACCCTCGCCGCCTCCGGCCCGGCCGTGGGCCTGCCGCGGGGCCAGATGGGCAACTCCGAGGTCGGGCATCTCAATATCGGCGCGGGGCGCGTGGTCTACCAGGACCTGACCCGCATCACCGAGGCGATCGCCGACGGTGGCTTCTTCGCCAACCGCGTCCTCAAGCAGGCCTGCGCCAAGGCCGTCGGGCGGGGCAGCCGGCTGCACCTTCTCGGCCTCGTGTCGGGGGGCGGCGTGCACAGCGACATGGAGCATCTGAAGGCGTGCCTTGAGCTGGCCCGCCGGGAAGGCGTGGGCGACGTCGTCGTGCACGCCTTCCTCGACGGCCGGGACACGCCGCCGCGGAGCGCCCACGGCTACCTGGCCGAGATCCAGCGGTACATGGACGGGCTCGGCCTGGGCCGCTACGGCGTGATCAGCGGCCGCTACTACGCCATGGATCGGGACACGCGCTGGGACCGCGTCCAGCTCGCGTACGAGGCGCTCGTGTACGCCACGGGCTTCTTCGCCGCGGACGCCGAGTCCGCGGTGGCCGCCGCCTACCGGCGCGGCGAGAACGACGAGTTCGTGCGGCCCACTGTGGTGGCCCCCGAGCGCGACGCGCGGGTCAGGGACGGCGACGTCTGCCTGTTCTTCAACTTCCGCCCCGACCGCGCTCGCGAGCTCACGAGGGCGTTCACCGAGCACGGGTTTGCGGAGTTCGAGCGCGGCCCGCAGCCGCCGGCCGTCGACTTCGTCACCATGACCGAGTACAAGAAGGAGTTCTCCCTGCCGGTCGCCTTCCCGCCCGAGCACCCACGGCACGTGCTGGCCGACGTCCTCGCCGAGCACGGTCTCCGGCAGCTGCACATCGCCGAGACCGAGAAGTACGCCCACGTGACCTTCTTCTTCAACGGCGGCGTGGAGAAGGCCGTGCCCGGCGAGGAGCGGATCCTGGTGCCCAGCCCCCGCGACGTGCCTACGTACGATCACAAGCCCGAGATGAGCGCTTTCGCGGTCACCGACGAGCTGCTGGAGCGCCTCGAGGGCGGGGAGGTGGAGTTCGTCGTCGTCAACTACGCCAACGCCGACATGGTCGGCCACACCGGGGTCATCAGCGCCGCGATGGCCGCGGTCGAGGCCGTCGACGCGTGCCTGGGGCGCGTCGTCGATCTGGTGGCGCGGCTCGGCGGCGTCTGCCTCGTCACCGCCGATCACGGCAACTCCGACCACATGCTGGAGCCGGACGGCAGCCCCAATACCGCGCACAGCACGAATCCGGTCCCGTTGCTGGCCACAGCTTCCGGCGTGCGCGTGCGGGAAGGCGGCCGGCTCTGCGATCTGGCGCCGACGGTGCTGGCTCTGCTGGGCATCGCCTCGCCGGGCGAGATGACCGGTGTCTGCCTCCTGGAGCCTATCCCCGCGTGAACCTCGCGCAGGGCGGCGCTGCTGTTGTCGGCGCGGGGCCGAGATGCGACAATGCTATGCTTGAACACGCATCCGCCCGTTCGGAAGAGGAGTAGCATCGTGCTCAACGCAGTTCTCGTCGTCCTTCACCTCATCGTCAGCCTTCTGCTGATCGTGCTCATCCTGCTGCACTCGGGCAAGGACGCCGGCATGGCGAGCGTCACCGGCTTCTCGTTCGCTTCGTCGGCCAGCGTCATGGAGCGCAACCTCACGCGCTACACGATCATCACCGGCGTCGCGTTCTTCATCACCACGTTTCTCCTCGTCTGGCGGCTCGGCTAGGGCGGGAGATGTGTCGTGATGTTAAGCGTGGGGCAGAACGCGGAAATGCAGTGCTCACGAGCGCAGGGGGAGGTGCGAACGAGCGACTGAAGTCCAGTGTCGGGGCGTCCCCGCTCTGACGGCCGCGGGAGCGCGGCCGGGGGGAACAAAGGATCCATTGTCCAAGGAGGTCACATTGAACAGCCGTAAGCTGAGGTGGCGAGGCGCGTACCTGGTCCTCGCCGTCCTCCTCGTGGCCGGGCTCGTCCTCGCCGCCTGTGGCGGCAGCGACGACGAGGGCACCACGACGACAGACGAAGGTACGCCCAAGGCGGGCGGCACCTACAACTACCCGCTGTCCGCCAACCCGGTCTCCATCGAACCGCTGAACGCCCAGGAGTCCGAGGGCATGCAGGTCGCCCACCAGGTGTTCCAGGGGCTCGCCAAGTACGTCATGAACGACAAGGGCGAGATGGTGGCCGAGCCGGACATCGCCGAGAGCTGGGAGACCACCGACTCGCAGACGTGGACCTTCCACCTCAAGAAGGGCGTCACGTTCCAGCCGCCGGTCAGCCGTGAGGTCACGGCCCAGGACTTCGTCGACTCGTGGAGCCGCGTCACCGACCCGAAGAACCAGTCGTACGTGTCGTACATCCTGGCTCCGCTCGAGGGCTGCGATGACGGCGGGTACCAGGTCGACCCCAAGGCCGGTCTCACGGGCGTGACGGCGATCGACGACTCTACCCTCGAGGTCAAGCTGCGGTACCCGTTCGCCGAGTTCCCGCAGACCCTCGGCCACACCGTGGCCGCGGCGACCCCGGTGGAGTACATCGCCGAGGTCGGCAGCAAGAAGTTCGGGCAGAAGCCGGTGGGCACCGGCCCGTACATGGTCGAGTCGTGGAAGAACAACCAGTCCATCCAGCTCGTCAAGAACCCGAGCTACTGGGACACGGCGAACGCCGGCTACGTCGACAACATCAACATGCCCATCATCCTCGAGTCGTCCACTGAATGGCTCGAGTTCCAGAAGGGCACTCTCGACTACACCAACATCCCGCCGGGCCAGGTCGCGGCCGCCGAGGCCAACCCCAAGGTCAAGAGCGGCGAGTGGACCGCCAAGCGCTGGCCGGCTCTCGCCGTGGCCTTCACCGGCATCAACATGACCGACCCCGAGCTGGGCCAGAACCTCGACCTGCGCAAGGCGCTCGCCGAGTCCTCCGACGCCCAGAACGTCATCAACATCATCAGCGAGGGCGTCTCGTTGCCGGCCACGGGCTACATCCCGGTCGGTATCCCCGGCTACGTGGCCGATCAGAACCCCTACGCCTACAACCCCGAGGATGCCAAGGCCATCGTCGCCGGCCTCGGCACCGCGCCGACCGTCAACTACTGGTACAACACCGACGAGGCGCACCAGAAGGTGGGCGAGGTGCTGCAGGCCGGCTGGAAGGCCGCGGGCCTCGACGTCAAGCTCAGCAACTTCGAGTGGGGCACGTTCCTCGACAAGCTCTCCAAGGGCACCGAGGGTAACGGCAGCCAGCTCTTCCGCATGGGCTGGATCGCCGACTACCCGTCGATGGACAACTTCCTCTACCCGCTCTTCCAGACCGCTGCGGCGAAGACGATGTACACCTTCTACTCCAACACCCAGGTCGACGACCTGCTTCAGCAGGCCCGCTCGACCGTCGACACGCAGCAGCGGCAGAACCTGTACGCGCAGGCCGAGAAGATGGTCCTCACCGACATGCCGGCCATCCCGCTGTACTTCTACCGCGACTTCCGCGTCACCAACAACCGCATCGGCGGCTTTGTCCACAACCCCATGGGCTTCACCGACATGTGGACGGTGTGGGTCAAGTAGCCAGCAGCTCCAGGCTTGCGTCCCCAGTCGTGACTTTCTAGACTGCACGCAGTCGTTGCCGTGGCGGCCCGCCGCGCTTCGCGCGGCGGGCCGCCATCGTCTTGTCGGGGCCCTCGCGGTGGCATACCCCCTGGGGTGAAAGCGTGCACGCTGATACGGTAAAGTAGGGCTCATGCTGGCCTACATCATCAGGCGCCTCTTCCAGCTCGTCATCGTGCTTGTGGGCGTGAGCGTCATCACCTTCCTCATCATGTTCGCCATCCCCGGCGACCCGGCGCGCCAACTGGCCGGCAAGAACCCCACCCCCGAGCGCATGGCCGAGATCTCCAAACAGCTCGGCCTCGACCGGCCCATCTACGTCCAGTACTACAAGTTCCTGGGGCGCCTGGTGAGGGGCAATCTCGGCGAGTCGTACGCGCTCCAGCAGCCGGTCACGCAGCTCATCAAGGACAACGCCCCGAACACCATCCAGCTCGCCCTGGCGGCGGTGCTCATCGAGTTGCTGGGGATCCCGCTCGGCATCTACTCGGCCCTCCGCCAATACACCTTCTGGGACTCCGCCCTCACCACCACGGCGCTCATCATCTGGGGCATCCCCGTGTTCGTGCTCGGTCTGTTCATCCAGTGGTTCTTCTCCCTTAAGCTGCAGCAGTGGACCGGGGTCGACATCTTCCCGGCCATCGGGGCCGGCGACAACGTGCTGTGGATCGTGCCGGCCTCGTGGAGGAGTTTCGCGACGCTCGTCCTGCCGGCCGTCACCCTGGGCCTCATCGAGGTGGCCTACATCTCGTACATGCAGCGCGCCTCGATGCTCGAGGTCATCCGCTCCGACTACATCCGCACAGCGCGCGCCAAGGGCCTCTCCGAGCGCAAGGTCGTCACGCGGCACGCCTTCAAGAACGCCGTCATCCCCGTCATGACCATCGCCGGCATCGACCTCGGGGCGCTCATGGGCGGCGCCATCCTCACCGAGACCGTGTTCTCCCGCCCCGGCATCGGCCTGATGATCTACCAGGCCATCGGCGCCCGTGACCTGCCGGTGGTCGCCGGTGGCGTGCTCTTCGCGACCATCATCTACGTGTTCGCCAACCTGTTCGTCGACCTCGGCTACGCCTGGGTCGACCCGCGCATCCGCCTGGAAGGCTGAGCCCCGTGAGCGAACGCTCCACCAGCGGCGACATCGGCGCCGCGGATCTCGTGGCCGGCGCAGGCGGCGAGGTCGCCATGGCCGGAGACCGGCTCGCCGGGACGAAGCCGCTGGGCCTCTGGGCCGACACCTGGCGTCGCCTCAGGCGCAACCACCTCGCCGTGGTCGGGCTCGGCATCATCGTCGTGTTCCTCGCCGTAGGCATGACCCAGGAGGTCGCCAACCTCGCGGGCGTCAGCACCGGCGAGCGCGGCGCCGGCTACCTTGCGCCGTACGACCCCAACGCCGTCAACTACGAGCTCTCGCCCAAGGGGCTGGGGTCGCCGCCCTCGTGGTCGCACCCCTTCGGCACCGATTACCTGGGCCGTGACGTCTTCTCGCGCACCCTGGTCGCGACGCGCATCTCGATGCTCGTCGGCGTGATCGCCGTCTCGATCGCGCTGCTCATCGGCCTCATCCTGGGGCCCATCTCCGGGTACTACGGCGGTTGGGTCGACGCGGTGATCATGCGCACCGCCGACATCTTCTTCGCCTTCCCCTACATCCTCTTCGTGCTCCTCATCATGACCGTCCTCGGGCCAGGCCTCTGGAACGTCTTCATCGCCATCGGCATCCTCAGCTGGGCCAGCTACGCGCGCCTCACCCGCGGCTCCGTCCTCAGCGTCAAGGCCATGGAGTACATCGAGGCGGCCCGCGCCCAGGGCGCCAGCGACCTGCGCATCATCTTCCGCCACGTGCTGCCCAACACGATGGCGCCCGTGTACGTGGCCATCGCCATGGGCGTCGGCGGCGCCATCGTGACGGAGGCGGCGCTGAGCTTCCTCGGCATCGGCATCCAGCCGCCCAACGCCTCCTGGGGCAAGATGATCTCCGACTACCTGAGCTACCTGCAGGTGGGCAGCTGGTGGATGCTCAGCTTCCCCAGCGTCTTCCTCGTCGTGACCGTGTTCGGCTTCATCTCGTTCGGCAACGGGCTGCGCGACGCCACCGACCCCAAGCTGAAGGAATAGGAATGGCCGAGCGCCTGCTCACGGTCGAGGGCCTCTCGACGCACTTCTTCACCCACGCCGGCGTCGTGAAAGCGGTCAACGGCGTGAGCTTCACGCTCGACCGCAAGGAGACTCTGGGCATCGTCGGCGAATCCGGGTCCGGCAAAACTGTCGCGGCGTTGTCGCTGATGCGCCTCATCCCCGACCCCCCGGGCAAAGTGGTCGAGGGCTCGCTGATGCTCGGCGGCCGCGACCTGCGCACCTTGAGCGATGAGGAGATGCGTCAGGTACGCGGCAACGACATCGCGATGATCTTCCAGGACCCCATGACGAGCCTCAACCCGGTGCTCAAGGTGGGCCGCCAGATCGCCGAGGCGATCACGCTGCACCAGGACAAGAAGAAGGCCGAAGCCTGGGAGATGGCCGCGGCGCTCCTTGACCGGGTCGGCATCCCCGACGCCCGCAAGCGCGTCGACCAGTACCCGTTCGAGTTCTCCGGCGGCATGCGGCAGCGCGCCATGATCGCCATGGCCATCAGCTGCAACCCCGACATCCTGATCGCCGACGAGCCCACCACCGCGCTCGATGTCACGATCCAGGCGCAGATCATCGACGTCATCGAGGAGATGCAGCAGCGCTATGAGAGCGGCGTCATCCTCATCACTCACGACCTCGGGGTCGTCGCCGAGGTCGCCGACAAGGTGATGGTCATGTACGGCGGCCGCACCGTCGAGTACGGCGGTATCGATGAGATCTTCTACAACCCGCACCACCCGTACACCTGGGGCCTGCTCGGCTCGCTGCCGCGACTCGATCAGACGGAGAAGACGCGGCTGACGCCCATCAAGGGTCAGCCCCCGGATCTCATCACCCTGCCCAGCGGCTGCCCGTTCGTCGGCCGGTGCCTCTACGAGCGCCCCGAGTGCCGCGACCAGTGGCCGGCTCTGGAGATCGTCGGCCCGGAGCACGGCGTCCACTGCTGGATCCCCGAGGCCGAGCGCCGGGAGATCAGGGCGACGCTGCCCCACTTCCAGGAGTACGTCGCATGAGCCTCCTCGAGGTGCGCGGTCTCAAGAAGCACTTCCCGATCCGCACCGGAGTGCTCAAACGCACCACGGGCCAGGTCTACGCCGTCGACGGGGTGAGCTTCTCGGTCGAGAAGGGTGAGACCCTCGGCCTGGTGGGCGAGAGCGGCTGCGGCAAGTCCACGACGGGGTGCGCTGTGCTGCGGCTCATCGCGCCCACGGCCGGCACGGTGGTCTTCGAGGGCGTCGACGTCATGGCCGCCTCGCGCAGCGCCCTTCAGACTCTGCGCCGCGACATGCAGATCATCTTCCAGGACCCGTACGCGTCACTCAACCCTCGCATGCGCGTGCGCAACATCGTCGGCGAGTCGCTCCGGATCCACAACATCGGTACCGAGGCGGAGCGCAAGAGGCGGGTCTTCGAGCTCCTCGAGACCGTGGGTCTCAGCGTCGAGCATGCCGAGCGCTACCCGCACGAGTTCTCAGGCGGCCAGCGCCAGCGCATCGGCATCGCCCGAGCCCTGGCGCTCAACCCCAAGCTCATCATCTGCGATGAGCCGGTGAGTGCGCTCGACGTCTCCATCCGCGCCCAGGTGATCAACCTGCTCGAGGACCTGCAGCAGGAGTTCGACCTCACGTATGTGTTCATCGCCCACGATCTCTCGGTGGTCAAGCACACCTCGGACCGCGTCGCCGTGATGTACCTCGGCAAGATCGTCGAGATCTCCGACAGCAAGGTGCTGTACGACCTGCCGCAGCACCCCTACACCGAGGCGCTGCTCTCGGCCGTGCCCATACCGGACCCGACCACCGAGCGGGC
>JBAZPK010000018.1:0-23054 GCA_041648235.1 Thermoleophilia bacterium | reverse complement strand
CGGCCCAGGGAGGCCGGCGGAGGCGAAGCGGCGGCTGCACTCCCACTTGTCGGCGGCCACGGCGATGCCGCGGGGCAGGCTCCCGAGGAGGGTCACCCCCGCGCCCCGGACGAGCGCGCTGACACGTTCGAGCGCACCGCCGTCCTCGGGCGCGATGAGCAGCGCCGCGCCGCAACGCCGGGCGAGCGTCACGAGGGCGGTAGGATAGGCCTCGGCGTCCAGGGTGACGACCTCGTCCGCCGGGAGGTCGGCGGCGCCGTAGCGGCGGTCACGCGTGGTGACGACCGGGAACCGCCCCCAGGCGCGGAAGTCGGCGAGGACGGCGCGGAGCAGCGCCAACGCCTCCGCGCCGAGCGCCGACGGCGGCTCACCCACCGGCCAGCCGCCACCTGTGACGTATTCGTGGACGAGGATCGCTGTGGGAGGGGTCGCCGTGGACATCATCCCGGTGCTAGACCTGATGGTGGGCCGCGTCGTGCTGGGCCGGGCCGGCGAGCGCAGCCGCTACCGGCCCATCGACAGCGTCCTGGTCGCCGGCAGCGCGCCGCCGGAGGTCGCCGAAGCCCTCCGGCGCGCCACCGCCTGCCCCGCCCTCTACGTCGCCGACCTGGATGCGATCCAGGGCACCGGCGATCATCTCGACGTCGTCCGCGAGCTGAGCCGGCGCGTGACCGCCGACCTCTGGGTGGACGCGGCCATCGTCGAGGCCACCGGCGCGGCGCGCCTGCTGGCGGCCGGCGCGGCGCGAGCCATCGTCGGCACCGAGACGCTGCCGCGTCTGGAGGCGCTGACCGAGATCCGCGCCGCCGTGCCCCCGCAGCGGATGCTCCTCAGCCTGGACGTCGGCGCCGACGGCGTCCTGAGCGCCTGCTCCGAGCTGCGCGGGCTGCCCCCGGTGCCCGCCCTCGAGGCTCTCGGGGCCGAGACGCTCACTCACGTGCTCGTGCTCACGCTCGATCGAGTCGGCACCGCCGCGGGCCCGGATCTCGCGGCGCTCCGCTCCGTGCGCGCCGCTTTTCCGCGCCTCACCCTTGTCGCCGGCGGCGGGGTGCGAAGCGTCACCGACCTGCGCGCGCTCGCGGGCGCCGGCGCGGACGCCGTGCTCGTGGCCACGGCGCTGCACCGCGGCTGGATCACGGCCGGCGACGTCGCGGAGCTCGGCGACCGCTGACACCTCACCACCGGTCCGTCAGCTCCGCCACGCGCGCAAGCATGCCCCCCTCGGTGAGGAACACGAACAGCGCGGCGCAGACCAGGTCGGCGGTGGTCCCCGGGTTGCGCCCGTGGCCGGGATCGCGCAACTCGGCGTCGAGGCGGGCTACGGCCTCGCGCCCGCTCGCCGTACCGCATCCGCCGGCGGCAAGGACCTCCGCCGCGCGGCGCGACACCTCCTCGGCGGGCTCACGCCCGTGCTTGCGGGCGATGAGCGTGTCGGGGACCTCGGCGAGGATCGTCAGGAACGCCGTGACGATGGCGCCCGAGAGGCGGTCACCCTGCGTCCAGCAGCGCCGCAAGGTCGCGCAGCCGAGGCCGAACGTGACCGCGTAGTCGTTCACGTACTCGGCGGCCACGGAGTCGCGCTCGCGCGCGAGGTCCATGGCCGCGCGCAACGTCACGCCCGGAGCCCCGCTCTCCACGTCCTCCTCGGCGACGCGCCCCATGCCCGCCGGAGCGGCGCGGCGGACCGCCTCGTACGCCTGGACCGCGTCGGCGACGGTGAGGCCGCGGAGCACACGGGCGACGGCCGGGCGCAGCCCCCCCTCGCCGCCGCCCGGCTCCGCCACGGCCTTCGCCAGCGGCGCCAGCAAGAGGACGATGCCGAGGTTGGTGTTGGTGGCCACCAGCCGCCCCGTGTCGGCCACGGCGCGCACGATCGTCTCCCCCACCGTGGCCCGCGGGCTCTCCGCGAACGCCGGCCCGATGGCCACGGCGCTGGCCACGAAGTGCTCGTACCGCGTGTCCGCGAAGGCGGCCGCGCGGGAGACGTTGCCGGGTTTCGCGGCGCCCACCTCGTAGAGGCAGGCCAGCTGCGCCGCCCAGGCGATCTCCTCCCCGCTCAGCGGCCTCATCAGACCCTGGCCAGCACGTGGTCGACGAGGGCCTGGGCGGCGTCCACCCCGGTCGCGGCGCGCAGGGCCCGCCAGCCGGGGATGGTGTTCACCTCGATGATCGAGTACCCACCACCCTCGCACGGCAGGATGTCCACGCCCGCGTGCTCGGCACCCACCGCCCGAGCCGCGCGCAGGCTCATGTCGATGAGGCGCTCGCTCAGCACCACCGGCTCACCTCGGGCGCCCTGGGCGGTATTGGTCTTCCAGTGGGTGCCGCGCCGCAGCATGGCCCCGATCACCGCGTCGCCGACGACGAAGGCGCGGATGTCCTCGAGCCCGTGCGGGACGAACGCCTGGAGACAGTAGATGTAGCGGCCGAGCTCGAGGGCGCGGAAGGCGCGGTAGGCCGAGTCCGGGTCGGACACACGCACCATCCCTCGCCCTTCGGACCCGAAGAGCGGCTTGATGACGACATCGCCGCCGAGCTCCTCGAAGGCGGCCAGCGCGTCGTCGAAGCGCTCGCTGACCACGGTGCGCGGAGTCGGCAGGCCGGCTCTCTCGAGGCGCGCGGCGGCGTAATACTTGTCCACGCCGCGCTCGATGGCCCGCGCCGAGTTGACGACGCGCACCCCCTCATCTTCGAGGAGCCGCAGCGCGTCCATGCGGTAGATCACCTGCTCGAGTGAACCGCTAGGGATCGCGCGCACAAACACCGCGTCGTTCTCCTCGAGGGCGACGCCTTGGACGGACAGCCGCGGGCGGCCCGCGACGCGGGCGGTGAGCTGGGTCACCGGCAGACACTCGGCCTTGATGCCCCGCCTGGCGAGGGCGGCCGTCAGGCTCTCGGTGTGCCAGCCGCCCTTCTGCCCCAGGATCGCGGCCTTCAAGCGAGCAGCGTCTCCGCCACCATGGCGGCGTCCACGTGGCCGGCCCGGAACGTGCGTCCGCTGGTCACGTTGGTGAGTGCCAGCTCCGCCGGGCTGAAGAGCAGCGGGTCGATCTTGTAGAAGTCGCCCTCGTAGCGTTTGAAGAGCTCGCCGAACGACACGCCGTAGTCGCGCGAAGCGGCCGCCGGCAGCTGCTCGATGACGCGCTCGATGGCGGCGTCGTCTGTCTGCACCGTGTACCAGGCGCGGCTCCCGTAGAGCACGGCGTCGTTCGTGCGCCCGATCGCCGTGAGGTCGTCGGCCGCCACGGGCGCCAGCGGGCAGGTCCCGAACCCCGAGCGCACCGTGTTGATGTCGAAGCCGACCTCGTGCATCTTGTGGAGGCCGGTCTCCACCACCCGCGCGGCGATCTGCACCGAGCCCACGAGGCTCGCCGTCGGGGCCACGAGGAGGTGCACATCGGCGGCGTCGACGGCGCACTTGCCGGCGACCCAGGCGACCACCTCGGCGGTCGGCAGGCGGCGCGCCTCCAGTGTGAGCACGGCCAGTCTCGCCGAATCGGCGTAGTCGATGTGCTCGAAGAGCGGCTCGCCGCGGTAGAGCGCCCGCGCCGGCCCTGAGCCCATGGCGAAGTACTTCTTGCCCTCGCCGCCGGCCGGCACGTTGACCGCCCAGCCGGCGTACTGGGCCGCCATGCAGCCCAGCACCGGCCGGCTCACGGCGACCTCGACGCCGGGCAGGACGAGCCCGTCGAGCTGCACCATGCGGAGGCGCACGTCGCCGAGCCCTCCCATACAGACCTCGGCGAACAGCCGGCCGGCCTCGAGGGAGCCGGGCGCCTCGACGCCGGCGTCGACGACCTCGGCGCCGTTGGCGAGCCGCGTGACGGCCACCTGCAGGGACTCGGCCCGCGCCGTCAAGCGGCGGACGACCTCTGCTGAGAGCTCATTGAGACTGATCACGGATAAGTATCTCTCCTTTCCCGACCGTGTTCCTGTCGCCGACGTAGCGTCGGAAGGCACCGTCGGCGAGCTCGGATTCCCCGGCGAGGCCCCAGGCGCTCAGACGGCGCAGATAGGGGCGCAGGAAGACCGGGCGGTACGTGCAGGCGTAGCTGAAGGTGGGCAGCGGCTCGGGCGCCTCGCCGAAGGCGACGATACTGCCGCGCTTCATGCCCGCCCCCGCCCGGGCCCCGAGGCGGCCGCCGACGAAGACGGAGCCGGCGACCATGCCGGCGCCGGCGAACTCGCCGCTGTCGCCGAGAATCACGATGAGCCCGCGGCGCATGCGGCCGCCGACCTCGCGGCCGGCGTTGCCGCGGACCACGATCACGCCGCCCGTGGCGCCGCGCGTCTCGCCCGAGTAGGCGCCGCCTACGAAGTGCGCGGCGTCGCCGTCGACCACGATGCGGCCGCCGCGGATGTGGGCGCCGAGCCAGTCGCCGGCGCTACCGTGCACGGTGAGCTCGCCGCCGGTCATGAAGGCGCCGGTGTGCGGCCCCACGTCACCCGCCACCGTGACCTGGCCCCTCGACATCCCGTAGCCGATCTTCTTGACCGCCTTGAGGTCCCCGCTCACCGTGATGTGGTCCGGATCCATGCCGTCGATCTCGAAGAGGTCGCCCAGGGTCACCTTGCGCCGCCCGTAGAAGGCGGGCAGCGCCGCGACCTCACTCAAGCTCAGGCCGACGAAGCGGTCGGGGCTGATGCTGTCGGCCTCCACCGGGATCGAGCTCGACTCCTTGCGCCGCAAGGCGTACCCGCCGCGTTCGTACATGGCCGCGGCACACGAGATGCACCCCATCGCTGTTGCCTCCTCCCTCGTCGAGCCGTGGCTGGCTACGCGTCCATCAGGGCGTGCAGGTGAAAGTGGAACTGGCCGAGCGATCCTCCGTAGTTGCCGGCCGAGATGCGCGTCACCCCCGGCCGGCAGGCCGCTCTGATGCCGAGGCGCATGGCCTCACGCATGGCGTCTTCCCGCAACCCGTCGAGGACGATCTCGAGCACGGCGTTCTCGCCCTCCTGAAGGCCGGTGTCGTCGACCACGGTCCTGATCGTAGGGCAGAACGGGGTGTTGCTGGAGACGTTCTGGCCCTTGTAGCGCGAGGCCACCTTGCTGCCGCTGCGCACGATCCCCCCGGGGAACGGGAGGATGACGCCCGGCACCGCCTGCATGACCTCCGCGGCCGCCTCGGCGGCGCCCAGGGCAGCCGCCTGGTCGCGCGCCATGATGAAGAAGTTGCCGCCGCCGATGCCCTTGGCGACGGCGAAGCTGTCCTCCACGACGAACTCGCCGTCCATCACGGGCACGCGCCAGAGGCGACGGCCGTCGAGCAGCTTGCTGCTCTGAAAGCCGTCGCCGAAGTAGCGGAGCTTGGCCCCCACCTTGACCCGCTCGGCGCCGCTGAGCCCGTCGTAGCATGCCGAGGTCGCCGAGGTCATCACGGCCTGCCCCACACGGGTCAGCAGCTGCGCCTCCATGCTGGAGCGCGACATGGTGAAGAAGAGCGCCGCCACGCCGGGCCGGCCGTCGGGCGTCTCCTCCCCATCGGCCAGCGCGTTGGTGCCGGCCTCGCAGCCACAGCCGATGATGGACGTGGCCAAGCCCGTCGCACCGACGGCGGCGATCGCCGCCCAGCGCGCGTCGTCGGCGGTGATGATCAAGCGGGCACCCCACATCCCGAACGCTTCCGCGAACGTGTCCTCGATCTCCACTCCCTGGATCTGCACGGATGCTACCCCCTCTCCCAGAACGGCGCCGGCCCCGGCTCGGACTGCCGGTAGCGGCGCCGCACGTCGTCCATGTCTTTGACGTACAGATGGTCGAGCGCGGACCCGGAGGCCGCCCGCAGGCCCATCGTCTCCACGAGCCCCGCGAGGGCGCCGCCGACGAGCCCCTGGCCGATGAGGGCGGCGCCCTGCGCCGCCTCCTTGGCGACCTCGGCGTACCCCTCGACGCGACGCACCGGGGCAAAGCGCCGCAGGCGCCGAGTCACCTCGTCCGCGACCCACGGGACGCGGCTGAGGCGCCCCGAGAGCAGGATCTCACGCGGCGCCTCGAGCACCGTCATCTCGGCGCCGACCTGCTTGAGCACGCCTTCGAAGAAGGCCTCCCAGGCGACGGCCGCGCGCCCCTCCCCCGGCGCTGCCGCGGCGAGGTCGCCGGGGTCACTGCCCGGGGCGCCGGCCACGTACGCCACGCCCCCGCTGGCGAGGCTGCCCTTGGAGAAGCCCCTCATGAGATAGGCCAGCTCGCCGTCGAGTGCGCCGCAGGCAAGATAGCCCACGGCACCGGAGGTGCCGCCGGCGCCGTCGACGACGGTGCCGCCCTGGACGGCGATCACCGCCGTGAAGGCGCCGCCCAGCTCCAGGTAGACGAAGGACGTCTCCTCGTAGGGCAGGGCGTATCGGCGCGCCTGGTCCCAGACGCCGAGCGCCACGGCGCACAGCTTGTCGGCCGTGCCCATGTCGATGCGGTTCACCTTGCGGTGCCCGGGCACGCTGGCCAGGTGGATGACCCCGGGGGCAAAGCACACCGGGAGGCCGCTCTCCTTGAGCGCCGCCACGATGCGGCCCATGCCGCCGACGATCGTGCCTCGCGGGCCGTCGCCGGCGTCGCCGAGCAGCAGCAGGTCGATCTCGCGCGGCCCGGCGTCGGCCACACCCACCCACGGCAGGCCGTAGCCCGACGGGCCGACGACGAGGTCCACCGGGCCGGCGGCGCGCAGGAGGTCGATCAGCACCTCGGGGCGCCGGCCCACCTCGGCGGTCGGGAGTGACCGATCGAGGGTCAGGCGCTCGCCCTCGCGGCCGCAGACGTCGAAGCTCAGCGTCCCGGGGTCGATGCCCAGCACTCGCGGGGCGGCGCTCACGGCTCTTCCTCGGCGCCGCTGAGGTAGCCCCAGCGCAGCTCGGACTCCTGCGTGTACTTCTTGCCCAGGCGCACCGCCAGGGCGGCACGCTCGAGCTCCCGGCCCAGGTAGAAGGCGTGCCCCGGGTCGCTCACCGCCAGCTCGCGGAAGAGCTCGCCCGGGTCGGTGCCCTTGAGGAAGACGTCGCGGTTGAAGGCGTACACAACCTCGCGGTCGGCGAAGAGGCGCACGTTGCGGTCGCGCACCTTGTGCTGCATGGCGCGCAGCTCGTCCTCCGCGTAGGCGTCGAACGGCACGTCCTTGAGCGCCACCAGGCGGTCGTCGAGCGACTTGGGCAGCACCGCGTTCTTCTTCGCGTAGTACATGAGCTTGCGCGCCAGGTCGAGCTCGCGGACCGCTCCCCTCGCCCAGCTGACGACCTCGGTGGTGAGCACGTAGTCGATCCCGAGCTCGGTGATGATGCCGGCCATGACCGCATTGACGCCGGTACTGTCGACGTCGGTGAGCTCGGTGAGGTTCCCGACGCCCATGAGGATCTCGGCCTCCGGGTGCCGCCGCCGCGTCTCGGCGTAGCGCTCCACGGCGGCGGTGAAGCCGAAGCTGAAGGGGTCGAGGATCGGGTCGAGGACGCACGCCGCGCCGTGCGCCGCCACTTGGGCGGCGTTTCTCTCCAGCGACTCGAGGCCCTCGCCGAAATCGGGGATGACGACGACCTTGCAGGCGAGCCTGGGGACGAGGTCCATGTTCTGCGCGTTGACGCTGAGGAGGAGGTCGACCCCGGCCTCGTCGGCCTCGCGGATGGTGTCCGGCTCGAAGGTGTCCACGCTCACCGTGAAGCCGCGTTCCTTGAGCGCGGCCACGGCGGCGCCGACGCCGGCGAACCTCTCCATCGCCGAGCAGCCGAGATCGATGATGTCGGCGCCGCTGTCGCGGTAGTACTCCGCCGCGGCGAGGATCTGCTCCAGCGGCATCTGGTACGCCTCCACGATCTCGGCGAGGATCTGCACGTGGTACTCCCCGTAGCCCGCGAGGACGACCTCCCGGCCGAAGTACGCCGGGAGGTCCTTGAGGTCCTTCGGGCCTTTGACCACGGGCACCCCGGCCGCCTGCTCGATCAGCGAGCGGTCGCCGCGGCAGAGGCCGGGGACCATGACCTGTCGGCAGCCACGGCTGTCGCTGAGCCGCCGGGCGATCCACTCGGCGCGCATCAGCGAGGCTACCGAGTTCTCGAGCGCGAGGACTTCGTAGTCGAAATCCAGCTCCGCCCTCTGCAGCGTGCCGATGAGGGCGTCGGCGGCCAGCCGCCCCGTCACGAAGAGGTACTCCTTGTCCATCGCGGCCGCCCCGCGCCCCTACCCGAGCAGCCAGTCTTCGAGAGCGGTGTGCCGCACTGCGTAGCGCTCGCCGGCCAACTCGGGCCGTATCTCGCCCAGGGTGCCGAAGCGCTCGGCAAAGGCGTTGTGCTCGTGGATGCCCTCGAAGTTCTCCTGGCGGGCCAGCACGAAGGAGCCGCCAGGCAGGTCCGGATACGCGTCCACGACGTGGCGCAGCATGGCGCGCACCGCGTCCTCGACGAAGCGCGGGTTGCGGTGCGCCTTCTCCACCACGTAGAGCTCATCGGGGCGTTTGAGGAGCTCGTAGATCTCCGAGCTCATCGAGCTCTCGACGATGCGCACCAGGTCGTCGGCGCGCAGCCGGGTGTCCGAGCCGACGAGCAGCGTGCCGCGGCCGCGCTGGTTGTGCGAGGCGCTCGGCACGATGTCGAGGATGCGCTCGACGTCGCTGTCGGCGAAGCCCTCCGCGCGCAGAAGCTCGGCCGATCGCCCGCGCATCAGGTCCTGCGCGCACGGGCAGGCGGTCAGGCCGTTGACCTCCACGCCCACGAGCTGCCGGGTGCGCTCGGCCGTCGACGCGCCCATGCCCACGAGGGTGTAGAGCTGCTGCGTGGGACGCCTGGTCACCGGCGTCAGCTTCATCACCGGCGTCTGCGCACGGATGCGGACCTCCGAGCGCACGGCGCCCTGCGTCTCCATGACTCGCCGCGCCAGGCGCCCGGCGAGCGATTCGACGTCGGGGAAGGACTCCCGCGTCAGGCCCTCCGCCAGATCCTCGACGACTTCGCTGAAGCGGGACATGTGGACGCCCGCCTGGTCAGGGTCGAGGTCGACGAACAGATCGAGCGCGGCGTAGAACAGGACCGGCTTGTCGCCGTCAAGGATGGAGATGATGCGCCGCACGTCAGTGACGCCGGCGCGGCTGAGTGCGGCCGACACCGCCGGCCGCTCCTGCTGCGTGTCGCGCTGCCGGCTGGGGCGCCGGCACTCGTCGATGGGAGCTCCTTCAGCCACAGGCGACCTGCTCGGTGTGGGCGCCGCCGGCGAGCACCGAGTAGTTGTCGAACGAGACCGTGTAGGCCTCCTTGAAGAAGGTGCGCAGGTCGGTCTCGATGGCCGGGTCGTAGGGTGGCGCCACCGAGAACGTGCGCCCCGCGACGTCCGCGACCGCGGCTCCGTCGCGCGCCACCAGCACCCCACCCTTGTACACGTACCGGGGGCGCGCGAACATCGCCTCCTTGTCGTCATGTTCCTCGTACACGGTGATGTCGGCGTCTGCACCCACGCCCAGATGCCCCTTCGCCGCCAGGCCCAGGGTGCGGGCCGGGCCGGCGCGCGTGATGATGGCAATCTCGCCGAGCGAGTACTCGCGATCCAGCTCCGGGAGCAGAGCGCCCTTGCGTGCCCGGGGGTGCAGCTTGTCGAACATCTCCCGCCGGTAGCCGCGGTCCATCAGTAACCTGATGACCTGGGGGTAGCTCGTGAAGCAGCCGGCGTTGGGGTGGTCGGTCGTAAGGTAGACACGCCACGGGTCGTCGATGAGCAGGAACAGCTCCAGGCCCGTCAGCCACATGGTGGCGTTGATGGGGTTGCTGGCTTTGTAGGTGATCGGCACGATTCCCCCGCCCGATTCGCTCTCCACGTCGTCGTTGATCCACCTGCCGCCGGTGGTCACGTGGAGCCTGTGCTGGAGCGGACCGTCGCAGGTCATCGTCGTGGCCGAGCCGAAGATCACCTGCCCCACGTCGACCGTGACGAGCGGGCGAGCGTTGACGGCGGCCGCGACCGCGGCCGCCTCGGACCTGTGGACGTGCCCCGGCCCGGGGCCGTAGCTCAGGAACTGCAGGTGGCAGAGGTGGACGCGGTGGCCGTCGAGCGCCTCGATCATCTCAATGGAGGTCCGGGCGCTGGTGTGGCGGCCGAGGTTGATGCCGTGGATGTGGACCGGATGCGGCAGACCGAGGTCGTCGGCGATCCCGGCCAGCGTCTGGACGATCTGCCGTGGGGTGACCCCGTAGCCGATCACCTCGTCGTCCAGCTCGGCGACGTTGCGGCCCCACTTCCAGTTCTCCACGCCGCCGGGGTTGACGACCTTGATCGCGTAGCCCTGGCTGGCGCCGAGTAACCACGCGACGTAGTCCCTGGCGCGCTCCGGCTGCTTGTCGGCGATGGCCTTCATCACGAAGTGGTTGTTGCCCATGACGATGAAGGCGCCGTTGTCGAGGTTCGGCGTGTCTTCGAGCTCTTCGTGCGTGTGGCGCACGACGAGCGGCGCGGCGGAAGCCTGCATCACCGTCGTGTAGCCGAGCTCGGAGTACAGGTACCCGGTCGCGTATGTGGACGGGACCGTCCCGCCAGCGCCGGCGCGCATCGTGCCCGAGCGGGCGCGCTCGTGCCCGCGGTGGTCCTCGGGGCGCATCTTGCGGCCGGCGTTCACCTCGCCACCGACGATGTGCGCGTGAATGTCCACGCCGCCGGGCATGACCACCAGGCCGGCGGCGTCCACCACTTCGGCGCGCCCGCGGTCCACCTCGGCGGCGGCGACCACGCGGCCGTCCTTCACCCAGATGTCGCCGACCTCGCCGTCCTTGCCGTGCTGCGGGTCGTAGACCCGGCCGCCCAGGATGCCCAGCATCATTCCACCGCCTCGATGATCCGGTCGAGTATCTCCTCGTCGGTGAAGCGGCCCGTGGAGATGACCCGTTTGAGGGGGATCGGCACGTTGTCCATGCGGTAGGCGGTGCCAGCGGCGTCGACGCCGTAGGCCGCCGTGGGGAACAGCACCCGGGCCTTCGCCGCCACGACGCTCGGCCCGTGATCGAGCACGATCGTCGGGATGCGGTCCAAGTGCGCCGCGGCCGCGCCAGGGAAATGAGCCCCCGGGTCGGAGGCGAGGATCAGCGCGGCATCCGCCGCCCGCCGCGCCAGCATGTCCACGGCGGTGAACTCGCCAGGGCCGAACTGCGGGTACCCGCGGGCGAAGCTGATCGCGAACGGGTAGCTGGTCGTCCACGAGAGCACCTGGTCGGCGCCCGTGACGTTGCCGTGCCCGCGCATCGGCAGCACGGAGAACTTGGCGTACTCGTTGAGCTCCGCGACAAGGGTGAAGAGCTCTGCCACGTTGAGCTGGCGCGCCGCAGCCATCGTCAGCCCCATGCCCATGAAGGCCACGCCGTAGCGGCAGGTCTTCATGCGCTCGGCGAGCTCCTGGAGCCGCGCTACCGGAACGCCGCCCACCGTGTCGGCGGCAGGCTCGCGCCCCTTCACGAGCAGGCGCAGCGTAGTGAGCACCTCGAAGTCGCTGCCGATGTCCACCTGGAGGAAGTGATCGGCCTTCTTCGCGGTGCCCGTGGGCCTCACGTCGACCGCGTAGACCGTACGGTCGGCGCGGCCGTTGGGGGTCAGTGTCCCCCTGGGGGTCAGGGAGAAGCGGCTGAAGTGGCGCAGGTGCGACGCGTCGGGGTTGCAGCCCCAGAACACGAGGAGGTCGGCACGGTCGCGGATCTCGCCGAGCGTGCAGGTGGGCTCGCCGACCCGCTGCATGGCGAGGCCCGTAGGGCCGTGGCAGACGGACGAGGTGGAGTCGATGACGGCGCCGATGCGGTCGGCGAGCGCCACAGCCTTGCGCTGCGCCTCGCTGGCCGACGAACTGAGGCCGTAGATCAGGGGGCTGTCGGCGGCGGAGAGGATGCGCGCCGCCTCCGCCACGGCCTCATCCCACTCGACCTCGCGCCCGGCGATGAGCGGCCGGCGCGGGCGCGCGTCGTAGTCCATGAAGATGCCCAGCCCGCTGGTACAGGCGCGCTTCACCTTGACGATCGCCTCTTCCTCGACCTCGACCGAGATGTCGTCGCAGAGGCAGCCGCAGAACGGGCAGGAGACGTTCTCGACCACGGGGCTCATGGCGCCCCCCCTGGCTCGCCGGCGAGAGCCACTTCGACCGCGAGGCCCTTGAAGGACGGCATCCCGCTGCCCGACGTCTCCACACCGATCAAGGCGTTGATCCGGGTCCCCATCGGGACGAACACAAGCCCGCGCGGGAGTTCCCCGACCTGCGCCCTGAGCTCCACATGGCCGTCCGCGGTGCTCAGGCGGGTGACGCCCCCCTCGGGGATCGCAAGGCGCTCCATGTCGTCCGCGTTCATCTCGACAAACCCCGTGGCTTCGAGGTACTCCGGGGACGACTTGCCCCTATGCATGCCGATCGCCTGCTTGCGCGTGCGACCGGTGATGAGGGTGAGGCGTTCGCTCACGGCGGTCCTCCCTTCCTGAGTGCGTTTCTCCGTACACCGCGGCGACGCGCCGCCAGAGCTGCTCGAGACACGCCTCACGATCGGCCCCTCGCGCGAGCACCGTGCAGAGCGGGTGCCCGGCGGCGACGTGCTGCCCCGCGTGCGGGATATCGCGGCGCCCACGCTCGAACCACCCGTCCGTGCACTGCGTCGTGATGGCCCGACGGGCGTAGACGACGGCCTTTCCATAGTACCCGCTCGCCGGCGATGCTGTCGGAGAGACCTCCG
This sequence comes from Thermoleophilia bacterium, assembly GCA_041648235.1. Classification (GTDB taxonomy): domain Bacteria; phylum Actinomycetota; class Thermoleophilia; order UBA2241; family UBA2241; genus CAIXSE01. Next base: position 10,391 of record JBAZPK010000018.1, on the reverse strand, counting down.
CCAGCCGGCCGGCGAGCGCGGCGAGGTGCAGCGAGTAGGCGTCGATCCCGAAGGCCCGCTCCGCGAGCTCCATTGAGGCGCAATAGCGCGGGTTCACCTCGATGAGGCGGGCGCACGGGAGCCCGTCCGGGCCCCTCCCCACCATGACGTCGACGCCGTTGAGGCCGCGCAGGCCGTAGTGGCGCGTGAGCAGCTCGGCGGCGCGCGCCAGCTGCGCCGCCAGACGGCCTTCGTCCGGGGGGTCGGGCACGAAGGGCAGCACGTTCCCGCACCACGTGAAACCCGTGGCCCCCGACTCGGGCCGGCCGACGAGCTGCTCGCTGAAGCCGATGACGCGGCTGCCGCGGCCATCGGCCACGAACGACGCCGAGGCCGGCCGGCCTTCGGCCACGGCCTGCAGCAGGTGCTCCCCATCCAGCGCTTCACCGGCCCACGGCCGGACGCCGTGCCCCCCGCCGCTGAGGATCCGCTTGCGCAGCCAGCGGCCGCCGCGCCGGGCGGTCCCCTCCTCCCCGCGGAACAGCGTGTCCGCGTGGGGGATGCCTGCCTCACGGCAGAAGCGGCGCAGGGAGCGCCAGTCGCGCACGGCGCGCAGCACCTCGGCGTCGTTCCCGAGCACGATCGCGTCGCGGGCGAGATCGGCAACCACAGCGGGGTGATTCTCGAGGTTCGCGCCGTACACGACGGCCTCGGCGCGCAGGCGCCGGGCGGCCGCTCCCAGCCCCTGCGCGGTGAGCGGCAGACCCAGGTCGCGCCCGAGCGCGTAGCTCTCGGCCACGCGCGCCTGATCGCGGTCGCCGAAGAAATCGGCGGCCACGACGCCGCGCCCACCGCCCGCCGCTGATTCGGCGAGGGCGCGCGTGCTCACGCCGATGAGCACGACACGCGTCACCCAGCCAGCTCCTTGGCGCTGATCATGATCTCCTCCGCGTCGAGGACGAGGTCGTTGCGCTCGAAGAGGCGGGCGATCGAGCGCTTGTGCACCTTCATCTTGAGGTCGCCGATGCCGAGGGCGCCGAAGATGAGCTTGCCGTCGATCTCCTTGCCGTTCCAGTGGGCCTTGGTGCCCTCGACGCCCAGAGGGGGCACCGCGTTCACGTCGGCCAGGACGCGGAGGCTCGGGTGGTCCTTCCACAAGTCCTCGGGCACGAGCATCACGCCTTCGGTCCCGGTGCAGATCACCGCGCAGGCGCCCTCGAGGACGCTACGCGTGGCCGTCACATCGGCGGCCGCGGCCGGCGTCACGGTGACGCCGAAGCGTTCCTCGACGGCGGCGCAGGCGGCCTGCGCCCGCTCCAGAGTCCGCGAGGTGAGCGTGACCGCGGCGCCCTCCTTGACGAGCAGCGCCGCCGCCCGTTGGCCGACAGGGCCGGTGCCCGCCAGGACGACGACCTTCTGGCCCTGCACGGTCACGGACGTGACGACCTTGACGACCGCGGCGGTCGCCGTGGTGTTGCAGCCGTTGGCGTCGAGCATCACCGACACCCGCAGGGGGTCGAACAGCGCGCCGACCGCCTCCCGCAGGATGGCCTCGCCCTGGGCGACGTCGACGCCGCCGATGAACACGGCGGTGTTCTTGAGATCGGCGGGGCCGCGGGTGAACATCGCCCCGTAGACCAGGTCGCGGACCTCGCCGGGCTCGATGCCGCCGTGCTGCAGCAGCACGTCGACGCCGGCGTCGCAGGCGGTCACCGCGTCGAAGACGCTGGGCGCCCTGTCGCTGTCGAGCTGGATAAGGATCTTCTTCATCGGCCTCGACCTCCTCCACTCCCATTGGTGCGGCCCCGCGGAGCGGCCGTCATGCCGGCCCGGTCCCGCGGGATATACTCGTTCATCGTCGGGCCCCACCCAACCCCGTCAGCAGCTCAACGCCGGAGGCAAGACCGTTGACCGATCGACTCCGCGATCTCGCCCTGAAGCCCGGCTGGATCTACGAGGTCATCGTCTGCACGTTCTCCGATGGCACTCCTCACGCAGCTCCCGCCGGCGTCTGGACCGACGATCAGCAGTTGCTGCAGCTGGACCTGTACGGTACGTCGCGGACGCTGGCCCGCATCCGCGACGGCGGCCGCTTCGCGGTCGACTTCCCATGTGACGCCACGGCCCTGTTCCAGGCTCTGTACGCCCCCGGCGAGCTCCGCTTCGAGTGCCCGGGCGACGCGGAGGCGCCGTGCCTCGAAGGCTCGTGCGCGACGGTGCAGCTCTCTCTGGCCGGCGTGCCCGCGTACACGGACCCCACGCGGGTCCGCGGCCGCGTCGACGGCGTGCGCAGACGTGGGGAGCTGCGGCTCATCAACCGTGCCGAGGGGCTGCTGCTCGAGAGCCTCATCCTCGCCACCAGGCTCGAGCGGCTCGGCCGCGACGCGACCCTGGCGACGCTGGCCGAGAACCGGCGAGTGGTGGCCAAGGTCGCGCCGGGATCGGCCTGCGAGCAGGCCATGGATAGGCTGCTGGAGAAGCTCCGCGACCGCTCATAGCGCGTCCCTCTGCACCTCCACCCGGGCGCGGGTGTTGCGGCCGTGGCCGAGGAAGACCGAGCCGCCGAGGCCGCGCTCCCTGAAGAAGTCCCGCACCGCCGCCTCCACCTGCCCCAGATGACTCTCGTGGACGAGGCCGTAGACGGCCGGCCCCCACGAGGACTGGCCGGCCCCCAACGCGCCGGCGCGGAGCATCGCCGCGATCGTCTGATTCGTCTCCCGGCACGAGTAGACGCCGCCCTGAACTTCCGAGAAGTACGCCCCCGTCTTGCGGTCGATGGCCGTCAGCGCGCGCCCGAACGCCTCGATGTCGCGCTCGACGAGCGCCGGCATGAGGGCGAGCTGCGTGAGGCGGCACACCTCCTCCGAGATCCGCACCGAGGGCGCGAGGGCCGCAAACACGCCTTCCTCGCTGTGGCCGCTAAGCCCCTCTCCCTCGGCGGGGATGGCGACCACGAAGCACCAGTCGGCGGGGAAGTCGTGACGCCACACCACCGTGGGCACGCCGCGGTGGTCCGCCGCGCCCTTCGTGACGCCGGCGTCGATGATCAGGCCGCCGCTGCGAAACGCCGCGATGCCGATGCCCGAACGGCGGCCCCGGTGCAGCGCCCACGCCACGTCACGGACGTCGGCGTCGAGCCCGCAGATGGCCGCCAGCCCCGCCCCCAGGGCGAGCGCGAGTTGCGTTCCCGACCCGAGGCCGACGTGCTCGGGGATGCGCTCCCGCACCGTGATCGAGACCCGGGGCTCCACGCCGAAGAAGTCCGAGAAGCGGCGGACCGCGGCGCGAATGGGCTCCTTGTCGCCGCTGACGATCTCAGGGCGGTCGCTGTCCTCCAGCACGACGGTGCAGCTCGGCCGGTCGAGGGCCACCCCGATGCTCCCGAAGCAGCGGCCGACGTCCTCGCTCAGGTTGGTGAAGCCGAGGTGCAGGCGGCAGCCGGTCGCGACCGATACCCTCATGGCTCCCCTGCCCGCGGGCGCGCGCAGGCCCGCAGGGCGCCGGCGATCTCGCCGGGGTCTTCGAGCACCGTGACACCCTCCATGCCGCGCAGTCGGCGAGCGTTCTCGATGTCGACCGCGCGGATGCGGAGCTCGAGCTTCTCACCGCCGGGGCGCGTGGTCACCGTCGTGCCCTCGTGCAGGTCGACGGGCAGGATGAAGATCGGCACCGTGGTCTTGGCCGTCTGGGCCACGGCGTTGGTGATCAGGGTGTCGGCAATGCCGTAGGCGATCTTGGCCACCGAGTTGGCGGTGGCCGGCGCGACCACGAAGCAGTCGAACAGCCCGATCTGCAGCTTGCCGACGATGAACGGGGAATTGGCGTTCTTCTCGACGAGGACGGCCTTGGAGATGCTCTCCACCTGCTCCATCAGCTTGTACCAGCGCAGCACCTTCTCGCCAGCGAGTGAGAGCGCGGCCGTGATCTCCACGTCCAGGCGCTCGCTCACGGCCGTCATCGCGGCGACCGTCTCGGGCATCTTGTCGCCGGACCCGGTGATCCCCCAGACGACCTTGAGGGTCATAGCAGCAGCCTCCTCACGGCGACGCGCTGGCGCGGAGCCGGCGCGCGACGGCCACCAGGCGGTCGACCACGCGATGGATGCCGGCCATGCCCTCCTCGTCGGCCTGCACCCCGGCCGCCCCCTTGTCCCGCGACCACACCGCGGCGCCGAGGTTGGTGCCGAAGGCGCCACCCGCCACCGGGGTCATCCGGTTGATCAGATAGAAGTCGATGATGGCCTGCAGCGTCGGTTCCTGGCCGCCGTTGCGGTCGCCGCCCACAGCGATTCCTGCCCCCGCCTTGTCGGCGAACGCCGCGAGGTCGCCCGCCACGATTGACCGGCAGCGGTCGAGGATCGTCTTGAGCTGCCCGCTGATGTTCCCTTGATACACCGGCGTACCAAGGATCCAGGCATCGGCCCACAGGAGCTTGGGGTACAGCTCCTGCATGTCGTCCTGGAACACGCACCCCTGCTTCTTGCGCACGCAGCCGTCGCAGTGGACGCAGAAGCCGATGGACTTGCGATGGGCGCTGAAGTAGTCGACAGTGACGCCGTGCCGCTCCTGCGCGTACCGCAGAGCCTCATTGACGGCGAAGTCGGTCGCCTTGCGGCGCGAGCTGCCGGAGACGCCCAGGAGTCTGATCTCGGTCTCACTCATCCACTCACCGCACTCCTCGTGAACGATACACCCCGTCGCGCAGTGACAAGGGCGGGGGTGTCACCAAGCTCGGGCGCACCCCCGCCCTTTCCGCGCGTCGTCTCGCGTCGCCAGGCGTCCGCCGGGCGACACGGACGCCTCTTACTCAGCCTTCTTCAAGCCCGCGATGTAGTCGTACGCGAAAGCGGCGATCAGACCACCCAGGATCGGACCGATCAGGTAGATGGGGAATTTGGCCCACTCGTAGGTGCCGCCGAAGATCGTCTCACCGAACAGCGGACCGAAGGTACGTGCCGGGTTCATCGAAGCGCCCGTGATCGGACCACTGATCCAGATGTCGGCGGCGACAACGAGGCCGATGGCGAGACCGGCGAATCCCTTGGGCGCCCTGTCGTCGACCGCGGAGCCCCAGATCGCCAGGACAAGGAAGAAGGTCATCACGGCTTCCGACACGATCGCCTGCCAGTAGCTCACGTCGACGCCCGGCAGGGTACCGCCGAGGCCGGCGTCGACAGCCCTCTGACCGACGATGATGACGATGACGATCGAGGCCGCCACGGCGCCGATGAGCTGCGCGACGACGTAGACCACCATGTCTTTCGCCGGGAAGCGGCCCGTGGCCCAGAGCGCGATGCTGACGGCGGGGTTGATGTGCGTGCCCGAGATGTGGCCGAACGCGTAGATCATGGCCGCGACGGCCACACCGAACGAGATGCCGATGAGCAGGAGACCGGCCATGTCCGGCCCTTCGAAGAACACGATCATGGTGACCACCGACAGAGTGCCGATGAGCACCAGGACGAACGTGCCGATCAGCTCTGCGACGGCTCGCTTCGCGAGAGTGGGTGGTGGCACGGTTCACCTCCTATGATGACGGGTTGACTGAGCGGGTGGTCCGCGTGGGGACCGGGGGGGCACACCTCCCGGTCCCCACGCGCCTCACGAGGACCTTGTTTCAGATGCTCGCGAACCTCCCTGGCTCAGACCGCCAAATGCCACTGGCAGTAGCCCTTGGCGCCGGTGCCGAGACCGGTCGCCATCGGCACGTTCCGCTTGATCAGTGTGCAGGTCGCGCAGTCCTTGCAGGCCCGCACGGGAGCGCCCGGCGTGCCGGGGGCCACGGCGATGGCGTTCGTCATCAAGGTCGCGGTGGTGCACTCAGGCGTGAGGAAGCACGGGAAGTCGGCCAGCGTCATCAGGGCCGCGAAGCGCTGCGTGATGCCGCAGGCCGGGTAGGTGTAGCGCTGCGGGTTGCTGATGACCTCGTTGTCGTCGACGGTGCTGAGGTCGACCTCGACGCCCTTGATCTTGCCACCCTTGCCAAGCGGCGCGATGTCGAGGATCGCCTCGCCGCGCTTGAGGATGTCCATGAAGTCGACGTTGTGCAGCTCGTCGGCCTCGCCGCGATCGGGATGCATGGCGGCGTAGTTGTGGAAGCGCTTGTTGAGCAGGTCGATCACCATCGGGACGGTGAAGCTGTCCTTCCAGAGGATGTACGCGGTCGCGCACGCCGTCGAACCAGTGGCGACGGAGAGCACATCGTACGGGCCCTTGAAGGCGTCGGCCTTGAGGGCGCGGTTCAGCGTGTTCTCGAGCACGCCGGTGACCGCCTCGTAGATGGCGAAGACCATGTCGTCGTTGAACATGTTGTACGCGGACTGGGCGATGTGGTGAGCGACGTCGCCCACGCAGTACGCGGGCACGGCGGTGATGTTGGCGTAGTGCACGCCGGCTTTCATGGCGGCGACGATCGTCGGCCGCATGCGCTCCTTGTACTGCGCCATGTACTTGCGCGTGTCGAAGGAGGTGTGCGGGCCGTGGCCGCCGAGGTTGTGCGTGTCCATCAGCTGCGCCTGGGCGGCGGAGGGCTCGCGATACACGAACTGCAGCATGTCGATCTCGGCCTGCTCGGCCTCGGCCAGCGTCTTGCCTGACTCGACCGCACCACGGAAGGCTCCGGCCAGACCATACGACGTGTTCATGCCCCAGGACTTGCAGGCCAGGATCGTCTTCTTGTGGTCGACCGGGATGTCCATGCCGATGAGGATCTGGTTCATCACGTTCGGCACGGAGCCGACCGACATCGCGAAGTCCACGACGCAGGTGGGGCCGTACATGCCGCCGTAGCGGCGCGCGGCCTCGCGGCCGATGAGGGCCTTGTTCGCGGCGATGGCGTCGATGAACTTCCACATCGAAGCTTTGAAGGCGGCGTCTTCCTCGTACATGATCTCGAGGATCGGCGGCGTCTGGTAGTGCTCCACGAACGGGTCGTCTTCGGGGCGCACCGTATCGGTGAGGCCGGACATGATGTCGAAGTGGGCGTTCACCGACTTCACGTGCAGGTCGATGACCTCCTGCGACTGCCCCTCGTAGGCCGTCATCTTGTTGACGGCATCCACGTAAGGTTTGGCGTCGGTGACCTTGAACGCCCCTCCGCGGTTTGCCTTGTTGACGCCGAACACGGCCTTCGTCGCGCCGACGGCTTCGCTGATCATCTTCTCGTACAGCGACATCTCTACCTCCCGGCAGACTTCAACTCGTTCCCGCCCCGTCTGAAGGGCGGGCCGCGCAACCGCCTTGCGCCGCTCCTGTCGTCAGGGGCCCGGCGGCGCCCACGAGCTCGAGCTTGCCGCTCAGGCCGAGGTCAATGACCGTACTTCACGGTCACCGTGCGCGGCTCTGGCCTTCCTGAACGATGAGGCGCCGGCGCGGCAACCGTGGGCTCAGCCCATCGATTGCTTGCACTCCGCGCAGAGGATCCTGGGCAGCTTCTTCTTGGCCTTCTGGCTGGGGAACGGGTAGCCCCCCTCCCACAGGTCGACATCGTCCCGGATGGCGTGATCCATGCACAGTCCCATGCCACACACGATGCACATGCCGACGGCCTCTGTCTGCTTGCCCGCCTTCGCGCACACGTAACACTGCATACTTGACCCCCTTTCCGCCTGGTCGTGGTTCCCATCGCGCCCTCGCAGACCGGCGAACGTACGCCGCCGGCGGGTGATCGGGATGACCAGCTGTGGTCTGAAGACGTCGAGTCGCATCTGGTCACGACTGCTCTTGCCCGGAAGCCTCACCCCCTTCCGCGACGCCGGACCCGCAAAGACGCTTGTCTGCCAGGACAGAAAAGGCCAAGCTACCGGCGGCGCACTCGCCTGGCAGCTCGGCCTGAGGTGTGCGGATCACCGCTCGATCAGCCTCGCCATCCCATCCGCGTGGTAGCTACTCAACAGCTATTACCTTATGCATATGGGTAGACGGTGTCAACGTTGGTTTTCGCCGTTCCGGGACCCTTTGCACAATGGCTTGCCGGGAGCGCGCACGACGTGCTGGGCGAGGCCGCGGGCGGCCAGGATGACGTGCGGGAGGAGAGCGGCAGCAGAGGACAGCGGCCGCCGCGCGCCCGCCGCCAGGTCGGTCAGTCCGGCTCTCCGCCCCCGAAGATGGCACGCGCGAAGACGTCGGCCTCGAACGGTCGCAGGTCCTCGAGCTTCTCCCCCACGCCGATGAGCTTGATCGGGATGCCGAGCGTCTCGTGGATGGCCACGACGATGCCGCCCTTGGCGGTGCCGTCGAGCTTCGTGAGCACGACGCCGCTCACGTCCACCGCCTGCTGGAACTCGCGTGCCTGGCGCAGGCCGTTCTGGCCCGTGGTGGCGTCGAGGACGAGGAGCGTCTCGTGAGGGGCGCCGGGAAGCTGCTTCTCGATGACCCGGCGCACCTTCTCGAGCTCGCGCATCAGGTTGACCTGTGTGTGCAGGCGGCCCGCGGTGTCGACGAGCACGACGTCGGCGCCCCGCGAGCGGGCCGCCGCGACCCCGTCGTACACCACCGCGGCGGGGTCGCCGCCCTCCCCTTGCTTGACGATCTCACAGCCCACCCGCGTGGCCCATTGCGTGAGCTGTTCCACGGCGGCGGCGCGGAACGTGTCGCCGGCCACCATGAGCGGGGTCTTCCCCATCTCTTTGAGCCGCCAGCCGATCTTGCCGATGGTCGTCGTCTTGCCGGTGCCGTTGACGCCGACCATGAGGATCACCGCCGGCTTGGCGCTCACATCGATACGCTGGCTCTCCGGGTCCTCGGGCTGCAGCACCCCGGCGATCACGGCGGCGAGCTCGTCCAGGAACGGCTCCCGGGTCTCGATCTTCTTGGCCGTGCAGCGCCGCTCGAGCTCGTCGACCACCTTAACGGTGCCGTCCACGCCGACGTCGGCGGCGATCAGGAGCTCCTCGACCTGCTCGAAAAGGCGCCGGTCGACGCCGACGTACACGGCCGCCCTGAGCTGGTCGGCGACCACCGAACGGGCCTTGCTCAGGTTCTTGCGGAAGCGCCGGAAGAGGCCTTGGCGCTCGCGCTCCTCCTCGGCGATGACCTCCGCCGGCACGTCGGCCGCGGCCACACCCTTGAATACCTCGTGCCACTCCACAGCGTCACTCCCTACTTCTCGCTCTTGGCGCGCTCTTCGCGCTCGATCTCCAGCGCGGCCATGCGCGCGCTCACGACCTGAGAGCCGCCATCGGGGCCCATGGTGACGCCGTACAGCACGTCCGCGGCCTCCATCGTGCGCTTCTGGTGGGTGATGATCACGAACTGGGTGCGCTCCCGGTAGTCGCGCAGCAGCTGCACGAGGCGGCCGATATTGACGTCGTCCAGAGCCGCCTCGATCTCGTCGAGGATGTAGAACGGGCAGGGCCGCGCCAGGACGAGAGCCATGAGGAACGCGATGGCCACCAGGGCGCGCTCGCCGCCGGACAACAGCTGGAGCCGCTTGCCGAGCTTCTTGGCGGGTTTGACCTCCACCGCGACCCCGCCCAGCGGGTGGTCGCCGTCTGGTTCCACGAGGCGCAGTGAGCCGCGCCCCCCGGGGAACAGGACGGTCACCATATGGGCGAACTGCTCTTGCACGGCAGCGAAGGTGTCGGCGAACTCGGCGTCGATCTGCGCGGTGAGCTCCTTGATCAGCGCCTCGAGGTCGGTGACGGACTTGTCGAGGTCGCGCCGCTGTTCACGCAGGAAGGCGGCCCGCTCCCCGAGCTCGGCGCACTCGGCTTCGGCGAGCGGGTTCACGGGGCCGATGCGCTCGCGGCGGCGGCTGAGGCGCTCGAGGCGCTCGCGCAGCTCCTGGGCCTCGGCCTCGTCCGTCGGCGGCGCGAACCCGGCCGCGTCGAGCTGCTCGCTCACCTCGTCCAGCGCCGCGGCGAGCTCGCCGCGGCGGTCCTCCAGGCGGACCAGCGCCACCTGCACGGCCGTGCGCCGCTCGCCGTGGTCCTCCAGCTCACGGCGCAGCCCGGCCTCCTTCTCGGCCAGCGCCTGCAGCGAGCCGCGGTCGAGGCCGGCCGGCGCTCCATCACCACCCTCCAGGCGCGCGATGAGGGCCGTAGAATGCTCCCGGAGCGCCGCCACTCGGCCCCCCAGGGCCGCACACACGGCGCGCACCTCGGGCAGCTCAGCGAGCCGCCGCTCGAGCTCCCCGAGGCGCTCCCGGTCGGCGCCCGCACGGCGCTGCGCGGCCTCCCGGAGCGCGGCGGCGCGCTCGGCGGCGGCCACGCGCTCCTCGAGCTCGACGCGCCGGCGGGTGGCCAGCGAGAGGGCTTCGGCATGCTCGGCCTCCACCGCCGCGGCGTCACCCTCGGCCGCTTCGACGACGGGCCTGACTTGCTCACTGCTCAGGAGGGCGGCGGCCGCGGCCTCCGCGGCGGCCGCGGCAGCGGCGGCCGCCTCGGCCCGCTCCGCGGCCACGGCCTCGAGAGC